>JAILHV010000054.1 GCA_024695625.1 Treponema sp. | reverse complement strand
TTTCTGCTTCCTTGGACTGAACAGCCTCTTTTTCTTCAGTGTTATTCTCTTTGTTTTCCTTGCTCATTACACTGTCCTTTCCGTTTTCCATTATTATTTGAAAAAATACTAAATTTCACAAAGAAACGTCAAGAAATTTATGGATTTTTTTAGAAAATATTGGCAAGATTTACAATTTTTTTGCGCATTTGTGCCCAATCCTGACTTTTAGCTTCTATATATTATATAGTTGATTGAGCAGTCACTTTACAAGACCTACAACAATGACGTAAGCTGGCTTATAGACGGCAAACTGATCGTCCTTGTAGAGCACCAGTCCACGGTGAATAACAACATGCCCTTCAGATGCCTTGAATACGTTACCCGCATCTACGAGACGATTGTCCCCATAGACAGGCGCTATGCCCAAAAGGTCTACAAAATCCCCAACCCGGACTTCTACGTGGTCTATGTGGGGAAGGACAGCCTGCCAAGTGAGCAGGAGCTTAGGCTTTCGGACGCATTCTACGAAAAGGATTCCAGCCGCATGGACCTTGTGGTAAAGGTAAAGAACTGCACCGACCCCAAATTGTTGCCGATTGCAAAAAACTGTGCTATCCTAGAGGAGAAGGTGGCCTAGCATTACCTTAGCCGAAAGACCCGGGAGGTAACAAACATGCTCTGTGCCAAGTATGACTACAAGATGGACATTGCTGTAAAACAGGAAGAAGCCTTCGAGGACGGAATGGAGAAAGGTCTGAAGCAAGGAATAGAGCAAAAGGCTGTAGAAAATGCTATAACTCTAGTACGGGAATTCGGTATATCAATAGAGGAGGCTGCGGAAAAAATGGGAGCCCCTTTGGAAAAGGTGTTGGAAAAAATGTCTAACGAAAGAACCGGTATCTAAAAACACTCTCTTTTAAAATTATGTCTACAAACTAACACCTTTGCAAAGAAAGAATTAGATTTTGACCCTGCATTTACTACATTGTACTTTTTAGCAAAATCCGCTATAATTGTACGCAAAATTTGTATTCCAATCAAAAGAGGTAATATATGTATCCGTTCAGCACGATTGAACCAAAATGGCAGAAATACTGGGACGACAACAAGACTTTTAAGGTGGAAGAGGACACCCATTTTCCAAAGGACAAGCGCTGCTATGTGCTTGACATGTTCCCCTATCCTTCTGGAGCGGGACTTCACGTTGGCCACCCCGAGGGCTACACCGCAACGGACATCTACTGCCGCTATCTTCGCATGAACGGCTTTAACGTACTGCATCCGATGGGCTACGACGCATTCGGTCTGCCGGCAGAAAACTATGCGATTAAGACCGGTACCCATCCGGCAACAACTACTTTTAAGAACATTGAGCATTTTACCCAGCAGATTAAGGCTCTTGGCTTTAGCTATGACTGGGACAGGGAAGTTATTACCTGCACTAGCGACTACTACAAGTGGACCCAGTGGATTTTCCTCCAGCTCTACAAGAAGGGTCTTGCCTACGAAGCACAGACTCCAATCAACTGGTGTCCTTCATGCAAAACAGGTCTTGCAAACGAAGAGGTAAAGGAAGGCCACTGCGACCGCTGCGGTTCACCTGTTACCCACAAGACAATCCGCCAGTGGATTCTTAAGATTACCGCCTATGCAGACGAGCTTATCAAGGGCTTGGATGAACTTGACTGGCCTGAAAGCGTAAAGCTTATGCAAAAGAACTGGATTGGACGCAGTGAAGGTGCAGAAGTTGACTTTACCATTGCAGAAGGAAGCACCGCCGCAGGAGAAAAGCTCCGTGTTTACACAACAAGGTGCGATACGCTTTTTGGGGCAACATACATGGTTGTGTCTCCAGAGCACCCGCTTGTTGCAAAGCTTACATCCGCAGAACAGAAGGCTGCCGTAGAAGAATACGTTGAAAGCGCCGCAAAGAAGAGCGACCTTGAGCGCACAGACCTTGCAAAAGACAAAACTGGTGTCTTTAGCGGAAGCTATGCAGTAAACCCTGTTAATGGAAAGAAGATTCCGGTTTGGATTGCAGACTACGTTCTTATTTCTTACGGAACAGGTGCAATTATGGCGGTTCCTGCCCACGACACACGCGACTGGGAGTTTGCAAAGAAATTTGGTCTTCCAATAATTGAAGTATTAAAGAGCGAAGTTGACGTTCAGAGCCAGGCTTGGACGGAAGACGGTGTTCACGTAAACTCTGAATTCCTTGACGGGCTTAACAAGCAGGATGCTATCAACAAGATGATTGAATGGCTTACCCAGAAGGGCATTGGCAAGAAGGCTGTAAACTACAAGCTGCGCGACTGGGTATTTAGCCGCCAGAGGTACTGGGGAGAACCAATTCCTCTCGTGCACTGCCCTCACTGCGGTACAGTTCCGGTTCCGGAAGAAGAGCTGCCTCTTGAGCTGCCGGACGTTAAGACCTACCAGCCTACAGGTACTGGCGAAAGCCCTCTTGCGGGAATTGACTCTTGGGTAAACTGCAAGTGTCCAAAGTGCGGTGCCGCTGCAAAGAGAGAGACAAACACAATGCCACAATGGGCGGGAAGCTGCTGGTACTACCTGCGCTACCTTGACCCCCACAATGACAAGGAATTTTGTTCAAAGGAAAAGGAAAACTACTGGATGCCGGTTAACCTCTATGTTGGTGGTGCTGAACACGCAGTTCTCCACCTGCTCTACAGCCGCTTCTGGCACAAGGTTCTCTACGACATTGGAGCCGTTAGCACAAAGGAGCCTTTCCACCGCCTTATAAACCAGGGAATGATTACAAGCTTTGCCTTCCAGAACGCCGCAAAGTCGCTCATTCCTGTAGACCGCGCAGAAGAAACTGCACCAAATGAATTCAAGGACAAGGAAACAGGTGAAAAACTTGAGCGTATCGTTGCAAAGATGAGTAAGTCGCTCAAGAACGTAGTCAACCCGGACGAAATGATTCAGCAGTACGGTGCAGACAGTGTTCGCATGTACGAAATGTTCATGGGACCTCTTACCGTTTCAAAGCCATGGAACACACAGGGTCTTATTGGAGTAAACCGCTTCCTCGAAAAAATCTGGTCCATCTCCGAAAAGCCGGTGGAAGACATAGACATTAGCGGAAAGCTTGAAGACGAGGCACTTGCCTCCCTTCGAAAAACTTACGCAAAGACTGTAAAGAAAGTTACGGACGACACGGCAAGCCTTAACTTTAACACAGCAATCAGCCAGATGATGATTTTTATCAACGAATGCTCCAAGGCAGAAAAACTTCCGCGCGCAATTTGGGAAGGCTTCGTAAAGATGCTCAGCGTATACGCACCACACCTTGGCGAAGAACTCTGGCAGAAGCTTGGTCACGACAAGACAGTTGCCTACGAAAACTGGCCTACATTCGATGAAAAATTCGGGGCAGAAGACCAGCAGACAATCGTCGTAATGATCAATGGAAAGCTTCGCGACAAGTTCCAGGCAGCACCCGGAGCAGACAACGCAACGCTTGAGGCTATGGCAAAAGAAACTGAAGGATTCAAGAAATTCACAGAAGGAAAGTCCATTGCCAAAGTGATTGTCGTTCCAGGAAAACTGGTTAACATCGTGGCAAAATAGTCTTAATCTTCTGATGCAGGATTCTTTTAAGACGCACTACATAAGGGTTGCGGGAACAATCGCACTGGTTGGGAACGCAGCCCTTGCATTCATAAAAATTATTCTCGCATACTTTTCAAAATCCCTTGCCGTGATGGGAGACGGAATTGACTCTTCCACCGATGTTCTTATTGCAATTGTAACGCTTGTAATAAGCGCAATAATTTCAAGGCCCAGCGACAAGGAGCATCCCTGGGGGCACGGCCGCGCAGAGACAACTACAACCCTTGTGCTTTCCTTCATCATTTTTTTTGCGGGCGCACAGCTTGCAATCCAGTCAGTTACAAGGCTTATGAATCCACAGGACGCACAGGCAATTGGAAGGGGTGCTGTCATTGCGGCAATAATTTCCATTGCGGGAAAGACGGTGCTTGCCCTCTTGCAGTTCCACTACGGAAAAATTGCCGACTCGGAGATGGTAAAGGCAAATGCGCTAAACATGAAAAACGACATCATAATGTCGCTCGGCATCCTTGTAGGCCTTTTCCTTTCTGAGCAGTTCAAGCTTCCTATACTAGACCCTATAATAGCACTGCTTGTAGGGCTGTGGGTAATAAAAAATGCGGCAAAGCTTTTCCTTCAGGTAAATTTTGAACTAATGGACGGAAACGCAGACAACTCGCTCTACCAAAAACTCTTCAGCGCAGTTTCCTCTGTTCAAGGGGTGCACAATCCCCATAAGGCCAGAATCAGAAAGATGGCATCCCTTTTTGACATAGACCTGGACATAGAAGTTGACCCTGCCATGTCTGTCTACGATGCCCACGAAAAAGCTGAGCAGGTGGAAGAGGCAATCAGGGAAGTTATCCCCGAAGCCTACGACATACTCATCCACATAGAGCCGCTTGGAAGTGACCAGCACCAGAGGGAAGAAAAATACGGCCTAAAGCCAGAAGACATGTAGCAAAGCCTTATTTTTTTACCAAGAGAACCAGGGTAGAATATTCTGGTATGCAAACTTTTCCATTCTTTACAGGCTCTTTCTTTCCGTCAGTTGAAAATACAACTTTTGCCCTGCCCCAACTTTCGTCAAGCTTTAAGTCCAGCTGCTTGCTTCCTAGGTTGTTGAGCACAAGGGAGCATTCATTTTCGCTTTCCATTGTCCAGCAAGAAAGCAACGACGCATCAAATGAAGAATCCCCATTGGCAAGGTCTTTTGCAGAATATGCCGCAAACTTTCCGTTTACAAAAGAATCACGGCTGTTTCTGAATTTTATTAGCCGCCTGTAAAAATTAAGCAGCGAATTCTTGTCTTTTTCCTGAACGCTAACGGGAAGGGTTTCCTTGTTGTATATGCAGTCTTTTTCAGATGCCCATGTAGTCTGAATCTTTGATTGGGGTAGGCCGTCAATACTTTTGTCCCAAAGAAGAGGTGTTCTTTTTGTCTGGTCCAGGGCACCACTCTTCATTCCAAGCTCCTCTCCGTAATAGACAAACGGCACTCCCTGGCAAAGAATGTACATGGAAGCGGCAAGCTTTAGCTTTGCAAGGTCGCCTTTTAGCAAACCGCCGGCACGCGCCTGGTCATGGTTAGTAAGAAAAGGCGCATCGGTAAATTCTGCATTAAATTGCCCATAGCGGTCAAGCTCCTTTTCCATCATCAGTGCAAATGAATTGTTAACGGAGTTCCCGTTGTTTATCTGGGAAATTATGTACTTGTCCCCCATGTCAAAGTGGAAGCAGGAAAAAATTCCTGTCATATATTGGGCGCGTATTCCAGATGAATCCCACACTTCGCCAACGCAGTAACAGCCTGGATTTACGCTCTTGCAGTAAAGCACCATCTCCTTCCAGAATTCCACAGCACGGCTTGTTCCGTCGGAAGTTCCAGCGGGAAGTTTTACCAAATCATACAAATGTCCCGCAGCGTCAAAGCGGAAGCCGTCAACTCCCTTGTCCAACCAGAACTTCATCACCCTTTTGAATTCCTCGCGCACTTCAGGATTGTCGTGGTTAAAGTCCGGCATGGAGCGGCTGAACTCTCCTGCATAAAAATTGCCCTTGTAAGATTCATCCTCATTCCAAAGCTTGTGCCCCATTGCGCTTGTGTTTGTGTTGTAGCGGCTGTCGCTTGCCTCTATCCAGCGGTACCAGGAATGATGGGCATCATCAGGATTTCTTGAAGCCACAAACCATTCGTTGTGCACGGAAGAATGATTAAAGGGCATGTCGATTATAAGAGAAATTGAACGCTTTTTGCATTCGGCAAGAAGAAATTCAAAGTCTTGCATAGTACCGTACTGGGGGTTAATGGAATAGTAGTCGTCAACATCGTAGCCGTGGTATGAATGGGAAGGCATTATTGGCAAGAGCCAGATTCCCGTTATGCCAAGGTCTTCTATGTAGTCCAGCTTTGAACAGATGCCCTTAAGGTCTCCAACACCGTCACCGTCTGAATCTGCAAAGGAGCGGACAAAAAGGCTGTAGTAAACGCCCTGCCCCGCCCCCTTTGCCACGCGAAGTTCATTTGAATTTTTGGAACAAGAAAATAAAGTCATAATTGGAAATAAAATAAAAGTGATAAAAAAAATAGAAGGAAATTCTTTCATTGGAACCACCTGCTTTAAAACAAGAAACTCCGGCATTGAACCGGAGATTAAATCTATTCAGCGTTTTTCCACGCGTCTATGAACTCTATCATGAACTGCTGAATGTCGCTGAACCATTTCTTTTGGAAGGCACAAGCCTCTTTGCCAATGTAGCGGAAGTGCCAACTTTCCCAGCGGAATCCCGTTACATCTTCATAGCCTTGCGGGAAGGAAAGTGACCATCCGTATTCCTCGGCATGTGTATAAAGCCACTTACCCATGGGCTTGTTTGCAAAGTCATTGCTAAGCTCGCCAAAGTCAACCGCAGTACCTAGCTGGTGCTGGCTTGTACCTTCGCGGGCACTCTCACGCTCAGCCTCTTTTAGACCGTCAACTTCCACCCAGTGCTGGAAAAGACTCTTCTGGTACTGGTAGGAGCGGTATGTGGAAAGCACATGAATCCTTACCCCGTCCTTTAGTGCGGCAGTACTCATTTCCTTTAGGGATGCCTCTGCCTCCGGACGCAGGGAAAGGTTGTTGCGGCTTATGGTGTACAAGTCATTCTTTACAAGACCCTGCAAGTCTTTGGGAACATAGTTCTCGCCAACATTGTGCTTTTTGTCTATAAGATACAAAAGTGAAAGGTCGTCGCTGCGGGTATTTTTGTCCGCATCAAGAACCTTGTGAAGGTCTGCAAGAAATTCTTCCGGGCTTCCGTTGGGGATTGCCTGTTTGGCCCTCTGTGACATGGAAGACAAAACACGGCCCAGTTTTTCCACTTCGGGATTAACCTGGGGAACCGGTGGAACTTCCGCCACTTCATTCTTCTGCGCAACCTGAACATCCTCATTTTTAGAAGCGGTGTCCTTTGAGCCTTGCGCAACAGCCTTGTTCATGCATGAAGAAAAATTCAATGCAGTAAAAGCCGTCGCCAATGCAAGCAAAACAAATCCAATATTCCTACGCATCACTAACCTCGGTAACAGAGTGAATTATAAAAAATGTGTCGTAGAAGCCCGTACGCTCAAGGGCATGGTGGGCAGCATCCGACGGATTCATTATAAACACTTTTGTTCCGAATTCCAAGCCGTCGTTGATGCAGGCAAGGACAACCCCTGTACCTGCGGAATCCATGGAAATGATTTTATCCATGTCAAGTACGACGTTCTTTTCTTTTATGTAGTTGTAAACCTTTTCAGAAACTTCCGTAAGGTTGTAGGCATCAAAAACACCCTCAAGCTCAAGCAGCCTGTAGTTGGGGCCCGTCTTTTCGTGAACTGTAAGCTGGTCCATTATTTATTGCCTCCCAGATATTTGAATACGAGAATGGTGATGTCATCATCCAAAGCGCGGGACGTAAAGTGTACAAGGGAATCGTATGTAAACTGGGCCATCTTGTCCGCAGGGAAGCGTGAATTTTCCAGAAGCGATGCCTGTGCGCGGTTCTTGCCAAACTGTTCGCCGCGGAGTGACTTGGACTCGATAAGTCCGTCAGTACAAATCATGGCTATGTCACCGGCGGCAAGCTTTACCTTCTTTACGTGCAGGTACTTTTCCAAATCCTTAGAGAAGCCAAGGATATGCCCTTCACCCTGAATTTCAATTACGTTGTTGTAGGCCCTTGTGTAAAGGAAGATGGACGGAGAGCCGCAGTTGATGTAGTACATGGTGTCCGTGGTAAAGTCCAGAAGACCAAAGGTACCGCTAAAGATTGTCCCCTTGGGCAGGTTGTTTCGTATAAAGAGGTTAACCTTTTCCACCAGGCTCTTAAAGTCGTGGGTTTCCGCAAGGAAGGTTCTTGTGATTGACTTCATGATGACCATGCTCATGGAAGCCGCGATACCCTTACCGCTCAAAGCACCAATGATAAAGAGGTGCCGCGTATCCGTAAGGCGGATAAGGTCAACGAACTCACCACCGATGTTGTGGGCAGGAACCATCCTGTAGCCGCAGTCAATCTTGGGGTTCTCAATGTGGTCCATGTTCTCCTGGATGGAGGTAATGATTTGGCTGGACATCTTGATTTCGCGGTTAACGGTACCAACGACAGCCTCGTTCATTATGTTCTTTAGGTAATAGCCGATTACGAAGAAGTTTGAGTACAGCTTGGAGAACACGTCAAAGTCATAGTCATTGTAGATGTTGCCGGAATCCTTGCCGCCCAAAAAGATTATTCCTATGATGTGACGGCCCTCGTTGAGCATGATAAATGAATCCGACCCTGTTTCCTTAAGCAGCGAAAGGATTTCCCCGCGCACCCTGTCCAGTGTGTAGTCGTGCTTCATCAGTTCCCTAAAGACAATCGGCTTCTTTAAGTTCAAAAGCACGTCAAAGGCCTCGTTGGCAATGGAAATAGTCACCTTGCCCTTTTCCTCTTCCTTTTCAAAAACTGGCTCAAGGTAGCCGTTTCCCGCATCTATAAAAACCTTGATAAAGCCTGAGTCAACGTGCTTTACGAATGCATCCTCCACCCTCTCCACAACCACAGCCGGGTCATCGCCAAATTCAATGGAAGTTATGTCCTTTTCAAAGGCAGCGGCATAGCGGGTATCGCGGAAGAACTCCCTCTTGTTTGCAAAATTGCTTATCGACGTACAGAGGAAAATTATAAGCAAAAGACCAACGATAAAGAGAATGTAGAAAAGCTTTGTGTTAACGGAATTAAGCTTCCACAGGACGGCAAAGAGTGTGCCTCCAAGAACCGCAGGAAGGACAAATCGTATGAGGAAGGTAAGGAAGGAGCGCATGAAGTATTTCTTGTCCCAAATCTCGTTGGTAGATTCAGCTTTTATAAAGAACATCACCTGGGGCAGGAAGCCTATCGCAAGAAGGCTTGTAATCATTGTCTGGAAGCTCATGGCATAATTGATGAAGCCAAAAAGCGAGAATGAAAGGAATACGCCAAGGATTACAATCATTATGCGCTGGCGGGTAAGCAGGTTCTTTGTGTTTTCCGCCCGGACAAGCAGCATGAGGACTGAAAGCAGGGGCAGCGCAATGGTATAGGTAAATATATATGTAGGATACCAGGTAAGAGGGAACTTGCGGCTGAGCACCCCGGAAAAAATCAGGCCGGATGGAATCTGGAAATCCCCTTCCTTGGTTACTACAAAATTGTTGAAGGCATTCTTGTGGAAGACTATGTAAAGTGCAAAGATATTCAAGGTCCACTGAACAAAGGTTACAAAGCGGTTCTTGCGCTCTTCGGGGAACTTTACGATAAAGACGCAGCATGCAACGCTGAACCAGCCGATGAGGGTAAAGGAAACCTTTCCGGTAATCTTCGCCATCTGGTTTGGACCCCAGAGGCACATGGCAAGAGTAATCGCCATCATGGCATAGACTGCCGCATTAAAGAGGATTATGTTCACCAGCTTGTTTATGTCCCTCTTCTGCGCATTTTTCTTTGAGTCTGCGCTAAAGGAAAGAAGGAGCAAGCCCACGGCAAAGAATACATTCAATATAAAAAAAATCAATCCGTTCATGTTAGTCCACCACCTTTGCAACCATCATGGTCACATCGTCGCGAAGTTTTTTGCCGCCGTTGTAGGAAAGGACAAGGTCAACGATGTCGTCAACGAATTCCTTGGGATGCTTTTTTGCACTGGAGCATAGCGTATTCTTGTAAAGCTCCGTGTCACCAAGCTCAGTACCGCTTTCGTTCATTACTTCTGAAACACCGTCGGAAGCCATAAGGATAACGTCGCCACGGTAGAGCTTCTGTGTTGCAACCTGAACGTCGGGGATGTCAATAATTCCAACAACCGAGCAGTTGGAGGTAAGCGGCTTAATCTTGTAACCGCTAGGCGTCCTTGTGATTACAATCGGGTCAGACATGGATGCATTTACATAAGAAATGGTCATGGCGGAAGTGTCCACAATGCCAAGGAAAAGAACCGTATACTTGTCCTGCAGGCTCATGCTCTTGATAGCCTTGTCCACAGCCTTTATCATGGCGGGCAGGTCACTCTTGTTTTCAAGAATCTTTACGGTGTTCATCACCAAGCCCATAACCAATGCAGCGGCAAGTCCCTTACCGGAAACGTCACCCAGCATAAGAAGCGTCTTGGTGCGGCTTATTGGAAGCACTGAATAGTAGTCACCCGAAACGTTTACAAGCGGACGGAAGTAGGCCGCAAGCTCAAGGTGCTCAATCTCCGGCATAACGGCAGGAAGGAAGGAACGCTGGGTCTCCGCAAGCTGCTGCCATTCCTGGGAAAGAGAAGAAATTTCTGCAAGGTCGCTGATTGTCTTTGTGCGGTTTTCAAAGCGGCAGAACTCCGAATAGAGGTTGTTGTATATCGTGGAGTCAAAAAGCTTTGTATAGCGGCAGAAAATGTAGAGGTGCTTTCCTTCGTTTACCAAAAAGAAACCGCGTGACTTTGAAAGATCTGAAACTATGCCGTAGTTGTCTCCAATAAAATACACGCCATTCTTCCAGGATTCGGGAAAGTTCATGCCCAATGTGTTGAGCACGTCCTTGTCGCAGGTAAGGCGGTTGGGGCTGTTGTAAAGAACATAGTTCTTCTTGCGGTCAATAAAGAGAACCGAACAGTCAGCCTTTTTTTCTAGGACATTGGAAATATTTTCGTAAAAGTCATCCAGTGAGTAGCAGTAGCGCAGCTGCTCAAGGAATTCGGAAAGGAAAGAGGTTTCGCCCGTAAAAAGTGCACCCTTATAGAGCTCACCGTCAAAATATGAGCGCAACTTTCTCGTAATCAGGTGTGTGGCAAAGAAAAGCACTGTCGCCGAAATCCAGGAAAACAGGGGTGAATAGGACCTGTTCTCATTGAATTTTGGCACTATACTCACCGCAAGGAATATAAACAGGCCCAGCAAAAGGGCATCCGTTGCCAAAATCACAAGCCGGTGTTTTGTTTTATACATAAATACCTCTTAAAACTAAAAGTCCAATAAGTCAATTTACTATCGGCATTTTTTGAAATCTTCTATATAATTACAGTGTATACCGAAAATTCCATTCGCGGTAGTAGCTATTTGCAGATTTTAGAAATTTTTTTTTATCTGGACGGCATTTCCCCTTCCACTGTGCCCGTCCCTCCAGGTCCGGTCAAAATCCGTGTCATTCCCCGCTTTGCAGGGTTCCGGGGGCCCCCCTCCATTGCTTCGCAACGGCTACGCCGCCCTTCCAATCGGGCGTAGGTTGCAGAGCAAGTACCCCGTGCAAGTCTCAAGACTTCAAAAACCGTCATGCTGAACTCGTTTCAGCATCTCTCTTCTGTGTTCTAATTTGAGATTCTGAGTCAAGCTTAGAATGACACAAAGTCA
Source organism: Treponema sp. (assembly GCA_024695625.1). Classification (GTDB taxonomy): domain Bacteria; phylum Spirochaetota; class Spirochaetia; order Treponematales; family Treponemataceae; genus Treponema_D. The sequence goes on along the minus strand of JAILHV010000054.1, from coordinate 11,594 downwards.
CCTTCGTCCTTGCCAACCAATATAAAGCCATGGAGCGATTTTTTTTTCGTTCTTGCCAACCAATATCGAGCCATGGATGGCGGCTTAGCATCACGGAGATTTGCTTGCGAATCTCCGATCCCGGAAAAAATCCACGGAGGGATTTTTCTGGGCAAGGCGGCTTAGCAACACGGAGATTTGTTTGCATATTGAGACGCGGCAGGGATTGGAGCCCCGGAGTAGTGCCGCAGGCGCTATGAGCGCTAGCGAAGGGCGGAAAGCCCTTCTAAAATTCAGTTTGGATTTAGCAAAAGAAAGAAAGTGTGCAAGATGGCAGTGCCGCAAAAAAAACAAATTAAGACTATTTATATTTAATTAAAGATAACTTGCAGAATTTCCTGTTACAGAATTGTTTGATGTCTCCACTATCTGACGGCTCACAACCATTGCAATCCTGTCGATTGCACTGTTTACGTAAAGATCATCCTGGATTTTTGTTTTTAAATCTGCAATGCGTTTTGCCTGTGTTGCAGAATTTTTTTTAGGGCTTCTAACCGTCATTGTGAATCTTACTCCGAAAAAGCATTAACAATATGGTGCACCGGCTCCAGTCCCGGAACATCTATGGCAAGAACGTCAAAACGAATTATCTTGTTACTATATTGTCGATGATTTTGGAGGTAACATTTAGCAGTTTTGATTATCTTTTCTTGCTTTCTGGAACCGAGCAGGGAGGCAAGAAGCTCCGGACTGCCGTTTGGAAGGGTTTTTACTTCAACAAAGGCTAAAATTTCACATTTTAAGACTATTATATCTATTTCACCGCCACGTATGCGGAAATTTCTTTCTATTATGGTGTAGCCCTTTTCCCTCAAAAAAGAACACGCCCTGTCCTCTCCTTTTAAACCGACAGTTCGTGTGGTTTGGCGGGAAAAGATTAGAGGGCCTCCAATTCACCGATGTCTGTGTCAAATTCTGAAGCGTCGATTTCCTGTACGGAATTTACAGCTGCAGCATTTACGCCGTCAAGTTTTTTTCCGGCTGTTACCAGGAAGGGGACATTCCAGCGGGTGAGTGCAATTATGTGGTACTTTTTGGCCGGATGGTTGGCCGCAAGAAACATATTCACGCCGTCGTCAAAAAAAACTGGGGCCGAGTAGCATACGCCCTCGGTTATCTGATCGCATTTAATCTTTGTTGGTGCCATTTTTTTTCTCCATTTTAATTATGTAAGCAAAAATACCGGCTACCGCATACCATGTATTTTCCGGGATACAACTGCCAACATCATAGAGCGACAGTACATTTTCCAAAAGGTCATCCTGGACAACAGGAACATCGTTCTCTTTTGCTATTTCCACCATTCGTTGCGCAAGAAGACCGTTTTCCTTGATTGAAATGAACGGAGCGGGAAAATCTTCCGGGTACTTCAAGGCCACGGCTGAAAATTTTCTTAACTCGTTCATATCTCTTCTTCCACAAAAGACGGAACTTCATTTGTGGCACAAATTCCGTCGATGCAAGCAGAGTTGGAATAGGTTACAGTCACAGGCTCTTTTAAGTTCATGCCGGAACTCAAAATACCTCCAAGCCGCAGTTCTTCTGTTTTTACCTCAGAAGGCAAAAGCGGCGGTAATGTACAGAACCGCACTTCCTTCACTTTGCTTCCATTAAAGTATAACACAAAATCATAATTTGCAACAGTATTTTTACAATTTATTTCAATTTTTTTTGTACTTTTTTCACTTAAATTTAGTAAAATTCGGATAATTCCTGTAAAAAACCTCTCACCGCACTTCCATTCATAGGGAAGAAAAATCCAGTGGCTGTCGCTGCCCTTAACCTGATTCAAATAGGTAAGAAAACCTGCCTTGTTTCCGCAAGAACCTTTGTATATCTTTTTAAGAAAATTTACATCTTCCACCGAAGCCTTAGAATCCCCATCGTCATCCTGGCCATTATCTTCCTGAGCAAAAGGACTGCCGCCCTGCTCCTGCCCTTCTCCGCCAAAAGGCTGCCCCTGCTGACCGTCAAAACTATGCTGACTTTCATGCCGCTGCCGACCGTCGTGCCCCTTGCCACCATCACCGTCGCCGCTACCACGACCGTCACCCTCATCAAAAAAAAGCTCCAGCACCTTCTTAACAGAGGAATCGCTTGCTTCTATCCCGTCTTCCATCAAAAGTGCCGCCGCTTCCGCCGCCTGCCTTTCCTTGCCGGGAAACCTAAGGGCAACCGACCGTGCCTTTGCCATAAGAGTTCGGTCTATGCGCACCCCAGTCTGCTGCAAAAACAAAAAAAGCCTTGCAGAAAGTTCATCAGGAACAAAACCTTCCGCAGAAAGCATGCTATATAAGGAAGAAAAATTAGCATTGTTAGCATCAACACCATTGCCACCATAGGGGGAAGAAAGAGCGCCAACATTCGCGCCTGAATCAAGAGCAGCCCCAGATGCCATCTTGGAAAAAGGCTCAAGCAAAATCTTTCCATCCCCACCAAAATGCACGCTTGCATTAAAAGTCTGCCCAAGGGAAAGCTTTGCCTGGCAGCTTACGTTAAAGCGGCTGTTTGCAAAAGAAACGGTATATTGCCCCCCGCCGTTATCCGCAAGAACCCGGACAAAAACAGACTGCCCTTCTTTTAGCTGGACATTCTGTGGTGAGTGGCTGTTTAGAAAAATATTATTCTGAACGTATGGGGTCATGCCTTTAAAACAAAAAAACGGCCGTCGGTCCCAGGAAAGCCCCGGAACTTCGGGCCGTATTATTATAGAAGAAATTATTTCTTCTTCTTTGCGTCCTTGTTGGAAGCAGCTTCTGCAGCAGTTTCAGCCTTGATTTCTGCCTTGAGGCTTGCTTCTCTTTCGTCAGCGGCCTTTGCAGCAGCCTTGGAAGCAGCCATCTCTCTGTTTGCCTTTGCACCGATAAGAGTCTTAATCTTAGCAGCCTTACCAACCTTCTCGCGGATGTAGTAGAGCTTTGCACGGCGAACCTTACCAGGGCGTACAACCTCAACCTTCATAACACGAGGGCTGTGGATCGGGAACACGCGCTCAACGCCAACACCGTAGCTTTCCTTGCGTACAGTAAATGTCCTTCCGATTCCTGCGTTCTTGATGCAGATAACCAAGCCTTCAAAAATCTGGATTCTCTTTGTCTTTCCTTCGATGATTTCAAAGTGAACTTTTACAGTGTCTCCAACCTTGAATGTTTCTGCATTAGGTTTCTTCTGCTGTTCACCAATGGTTCTAATCAAGTCCATTTTATTCTCCATTCAGCTCTTTCCGCTCAGAGGCAGCCTTATTTTTTTCGGCAAGCCTTTTTAGCCTTTCCTGGGCGGAACGCAATTTTCTTTTTTGCTTACGGTCATTCTTGTAGTCAAGATGCTCCGCAAGTTCTTCGATCATCTTTTCGGCCTCCAAAGTAAGAGTACCCGTAAGCCGCGCCTGAGCAATCAAGTCAGGTCTGTTCATAAGCGTCTTCTGCAGGCTCTTTCTTAAGCGCCACTTCCGGATTTCTTCGTGGTTGCCCCCGGTCAAAACAGAGGGAACTTCCATGCCCTTGTACACTTCCGGCCTTGTGTACTGGGGATATTCCAGAAGGTTCGAGTTAAAGCTTTCCTCGTCCAATGATTCGTGGGTAATAACGCCGTCCACCAAACGGTAAACCGCATCAATAACGACCGTAGCCGCCAATTCCCCGCTAGACATAACGTAATCACCAATGGAGATTTCGTCGTCAACGTAGTAATCAATTATCCGCTGGTCAATACCTTCGTAACGCCCGCAGATAAAGACGATTTCTTCCTTTTTACTCAGTTCCTGGGCTTTTTTCTGGGTAAAAGGCCTTCCGCCAGGTGTTAGGTACACCGTATGCTTCTTGTAGGCCTCCACACTGTCCAAAGCCCTTCCAAGAGGTTCTGGGAGCAAAAGTTGCCCGGCACCCCCGCCGTAGGTCGCGTCGTCACAAGTTTTGTGTTTATCAAAGGCAAAATCCCTGATATTCACCAAATCGTAGGCAATAATCCCCTTTTGAACCGCCTTCGCCATGATCGAATTTTCAAAAAATGCGCGCGGAATCTCAGGGAACAAGGTCAGCACAGTAAATTTCACAGGAGTTACTCCAGGATCCAGAGGTGCATCAACTGCATCTTCTTGCCATCAACGTCAACCGTCCCAATAAATTCATTCTTAAAGGGAACATACACCGTCCGCATTTTACCGCTTTTGGTGCGCTTAACGTCATCAGAAAGAAAGCTACAGTTCTCGGACAGCAAAATCTCAACGAGATAACCCGATCCGCCTTCCATTACGTTTGTGACTGTCCCAACAACATCTTCTTGCGAAGCTGCAGCCGGTGCGGTACTCACCGCCGTGTCCTTATACCATACCGAACAACCCTTTAGGTCTTCGACATACCACTCATCCTTCTGCAGAGGATGTGCTTTTTCGCGGGGAACTACGATTTCCCACCCGTTGTACTTTGCAGCTTCCTCGGGTGAATTGATTCCCGCCAATTTCATATACAGAGTCGCGGAAGCCTCTTCAGTTGATTCAACCTTAAAAAGCTTTGTTTCCCTTCCGTCTGTAAGAGACACTTCTTCCATATCCGCAAAATGCGAATACTCGCCGGAAGCGCTTTCCACTCTAAATTCGCCCGTAAGACCATGAGACCTTCGGACAAAACCTACCACAAACTGCTCTACCATCAGCTTATACCTGCACCCGACCGAATGTCAGTCAAGGATTTCCAAGCTGTAACGAACGCCGTCTTTGTTTGAACAGGCGCTTAGAACTGTGCGCAGAGCCTTTGCAATGCGGCCGTATTTGCCGATAACCTTGCCAATATCGCCCTGAGCAACGCTTAGCTGAAGAACAGGTCCGCGTTCGCCCTCGGTTTCCGTTACAGAGACTGAAGAGGGATCATCGACCAATTGTTTTGCTATAAATTCAATCAGGTCTTTTTCCATTCAATAACTCCTCGTAAACTTATTTGGCGATTTTCTGTCCGGTTACTGAAAGTCCGTGCAAGTTGAAGATTTTCTTTACTGTGTCTGTAGGCTGTGCACCAACAGAAAGCCAGTACTTTGCGCGGTCTTCATTGAACAAAGACTGCTTTCCCTCTGCAGCGATCGGATGGTATTCACCAATTTCTTCAATTGTCTTACCATCGCGGGGCTTGCGGGCATCCATAACTACGATACGGTAGTCAGGGCGCTTCTTTGTACCAAACTTCTTAAGTCTGATTTTAACCACTTGTTTCCTCCGTGGGTCTGTTAAACCCTGTAATCTTTGCCTGCACAGTTTTACCCATGCATAGCATGAACACTTATATTATTGAAAAATAAAGATTTAGTCAATCGGATAAGCACGAATTTGTAGCCCAGAAAGCCCAGTTTTTCACGCCCCAGCCTTCTAAAAGTAATCTTCTGGACGAACCTTTTATACGCTCTACCATTTCATTTTTTTGCTAATTCGACAGAACATGCCTTTGCGCCACCCGCTTTCCAGGGCTCCGCTCCCGCTCCGGCCCGCCTCCGGCGGTCTGGCTACGCCACCCTTCCAATCGGGCGTAGGGTTGCTTTACCCTCCTTATATCAGCAGGGAGGCCTAAAAAACGCAATATCATTTACAGCCTAGCAACCGCTAATTTCCTTAAGCAAAAAAATCCTGCCAAATTTGCATTACCAAGAAAAAAACATATTGCACGGTTTATTACATATATTCAACTAAACAGGCAAAAATCTTCTCACCTTATTCTTTTCCAAGAAAGTCCAAGGACTCAGTAATTAATCGGGGGGATGCCATTATATGGCTTGACCCGGCAATGACACGAGCTAAAAAAAAGCCAGCTTCGGAAGCAACATACTTTTGAAGCTGGCTCTTTGGACTTAAATCTAGTTCTCAAATTCACTTACAAGAGATGTCACAGTCTGCTTTGCATCTCCGTATATCATGACCGTATTATCATTAGTAAAGAGCGGATTTTCTATTCCGGAGAATCCAGTTCCCTTTCCGCGTTTTAACACAAACACCGTTCGTGCTTCAAATGCATTTATGACGGGCATTCCGTAAAGAGGCGAAGACTGGTCGTCAATGGCCGCTGGGTTTACAACGTCATTTGCACCAATAACTATTGCAACGTCAACATTTGACATCTGGGGATTCATTTCGTCCGCTGTCTTAAGCTGTTCGTAAGGAACATTCGCTTCTGCAAGAAGAACGTTCATGTGCCCTGGCATTCGGCCTGCAACAGGGTGAATTGCAAAGTTTACTTCTGCGCCATTTGCTTCAAGCTTGTCGCAGAGTTCCTTTACCGCATGCTGTGCCTGGGCTACAGCCATACCGTATCCTGGAATTACAACGACATTTTTTGCCGCTTCAAGGATAAGGTAAGCATCTTCTACCGAAAGTGCCTTGGGTTCCTTTGCAACTCCGACTGAAGATTTTTTCTTTGAGCCGCCAAAACTCTTAAACAAAAGTGCATAGAGAGTTCTGTTCATTGCCTTGCACATGATAAGCGTAAGGATAAGCCCAGACGCACCAACAAGGCATCCGGAAACAACAAGAACCGTATTGTTGATTGCAAATCCCGCAAATGCTGCCGCAAGACCAGAAAAAGCATTAAGAAGAGAAATAATTACAGGCATGTCACCACCACCGATTGCCACAACCATTGTAAGGCCAAGAATAAGGAAAGCCACCGTCGTAGCAACAATTCCGGCAAACTCAATCTGGGGATCAGCAAACACCGTATAGCATACAATACCTGCAAGACCAATGATTACAAGAACTGCATTGATAAAATTTTTTCCAGGAAGGGAAATGTTTCCCTTAAAGAGCTTTCCGCTTAACTTTCCCCATGCCACAACAGAACCTGTAAATGCTATTGCACCAATTGCAATTGTAAGCCCAAGAGAAGCTGCCGTAAAAGGATCGCCTTTTTTCTGGCACAGGTACTGGGCCAGTGCAACGAGCAGAGACGAAAGGCCTCCGAATCCATTAAAAAGGGCAACAAGCTCCGGCATTCCTGTCATCTGAACTTTTTTTGCCCAGACAATTCCGATTACAGAACCGAGCATAACGGCCGCCGCAATATAAACGTATCCGTTGGAAAGCCAGCTTGATGTATTCCATGAACCAAGAACCTGCTTTTCGCTAAGAACTGTAATAACCGCAATGAGCATGCCTACTGCAGAAAGAAAGTTTCCGCGGCGGGCTGTTTCTGTTTTTCCTAAAAGCTTGATTCCACGAATAAAGAAAATACATGAAATCATGTAAAGAATTTTTATGATAGCGTCAATTGTCTGCTGATTCATTTTTTACCACCCTTCTTTTTGAACATACCCAACATTCTGTCGGTAACTACATATCCGCCAACAACATTTATGCTTGCAAAGACAATTGCAAGAAAACCAAAAATCAAAGCCAGCTTGTCATTACCAGAATCCTTAAGAACAACCGCAACTGCAGTTACTGAAATTGCACCAACTACAGTTATTCCAGAAATTGCATTTGTTCCAGACATGAGAGGCGTGTGCAGCTGAGAAGGAACCTTTGAGATAAGTTCCACCCCCAAGAATGCAGCTATGACAAAAACAAAAATCAACATTATATCCATTTTTTTTCTCCTGATTTTATTTTTCGATAAAGCGCTCGTGGATAATCTTGCCTCCCTTTGTAAGGAGACACCCCTTCATTATTTCGTCTTCAAGATTTATTTCAAACTCTTTTGTTTCCTTGTTATAGAAATGAGTAAGAAAAGCTGTGATGTTTCCGGAAAACATTTTTGAAGCATCATAAGGAACCTGACGTTCAAGAAGATCTCCGCTCATAATTGTTACACCGTTTTGCGTAACAACATTTTCTCCAAACTTGGAACCTTCTACGTTACCGCCTGTCAAAACCGCCATATCCACAACAATTGAACCGGGCTGCATTCTGTCCAGAACATCTTTTGTAATAAGACGGGGAGCCTTGCGTCCAAAAACTTTTGCAGTTGTAATCACTATGTTTGATTTTTCACAGACCTTTGCCTGAACTTCCTGCTGTTTTGCAATCTGCTCTGGCGTCAGTTCCTTTGCATACCCCTGTGAAGTCTGCCCCATTTCTCCGAGGTCTATTTTTACAAAACTTGCCCCAAGGGATTTTACCTGTTCTTCAACGACAGGACGTGTATCAAATGCATCGACTCTTGCCCCCAGACGCTTTGCAGTTGCTATTGCCTGAAGCCCTGCAACCCCAACTCCGATTATAAATACCCTCGCAGGGTTAATCGTACCAGCAGGAGTAACCATCATAGGAAGAATCTTTGGAAGATGAGATGCCGCATTTAAAACTGCAACATAACCAGCAAGTGAAGTCTGAGACGACTGCACATCCATTTTCTGGGCAAGCGTCGTACGAGGAATCATTTCAAGAGAAACCGCCTGAACACCTTTCGAAGCAAAGTTATTCAGGAGTTCTTTTTCGTTGAACGGATCAAGATAGCTTAAATGAAGGCAATCCGTTGGAAGCCCAGACGCACTTTCCGGCTTGAGGATTCTGACTACAATCTGGCTTGAAGAATATGCATCCTCTTCTTTTTCTACAATCTTTGCTCCGACAGCCTTATAGGCTTCATCAGAAAAACCACTTTTAATTCCGGCTCCGCTTACAACAGTGAATTCAAAGCCAAGCTGTGACAGCTTTTTAATGTCATCGGGAATCAACGCAACGCGAGTTTCTAATTTGTCTTTTTCTTTACAAACTAAAACTTTTTTCATGTCGTACTCCTATGGAATTTTTTTTCAAGATGCTTTTCCCGGACAAAAGAGACGGCATGTCTGTAATAAAATGAAGCCCCCTGCATGCTTTACATGCAATATCTGAGAAAAACATATTGAGGGGCACATAGTTTTGGTGCATTAAGTTAGCTAAAACTAACTGCATGCATATTATATTTTTTTTGCTTTTTTTTCAAGTGATATTGCAGGTTATATCTTAAATTTTCTGGTTTTCTAATTTTCGCAAAACCAATGCTCTGCGGCCGGAAAACTTAATCAGAAAATCAATTTCGGCAAGGCATGTGTCAGAGTATTTGTCTCCTTTGTAAAATGACTTTACAATAACTTGCGAAGAAGACCATTCTGATTCCTGGTAAGAAAGACTGCCATCTTTACAAAAGAAGCTGTCACCTTTTTTTGATTCTATTCCGCGGATTCTGTTGTTTGCCTTGTAAGCACTGGTACTGCTTGCGTAGCCGTTTACGATTCTGATTGACTTGCATGTAAATGGCTGTTTGTTGGGCTGCGTAATTTTTATTGCCAGAAGGTTGTCTTTGGTGTCCTCTACAAAGGCTGTTTTTTCGTTGCCGTCAAATGCGTTTTGCAATGTGTACATAAAAGGCCTTGCATTGTCGATGAGCGGGAAAGTTGCCTCTATGCGGATTGCCTTGATTGCCTTTTCAAAATCCATGCTTTTGGGAAAGCTTGCCATAAAGTCTTTGTCAAAATAAAGCCAAAAGCCTTCGCTTTTTTTGGTAACCTCACGCCTTTCTTCCATAAAAAAATCAACTTCGGAATCAACAGTTTTTGTAAGCAGCAATGCAGAAATATTTTTATCCTTCGCTATTACAGAAAAGTTTTCGTATATATGCCGCTCTATATTTGCATCCATTCCGCCGTTGCCATAATATTCATAGACAGGATAAGCTCCAAGACATTTTGTTGCTTTGCCAGATTTTACAAATACAAACTGATACAAGCCATCAAGGTAGCAACCTTGGTCTCTGCTATATTCATCTTTAGCCCAGCGGCAGAATCCACCGTCGTAATCATAGCACAACATTCTGTAAACAGTTCCGTTTTCATAAGGCTCTTTGTATATTTTGTAAAACACGAGGTTAAGAGGATCCAGACCTCCGTGAATCGTGTAATAACCGTTTTCGCTATTGTAATATTCTATGAGCGGTTCAAGTTCACCCCCGCAACTTTTCTATTTGGGCTTCACCCTCTATCTCTTTTATCTGCTCATAACTATTTCCAAAAACCACCTGCCTAAAGTCATAGGCAAACAAGGCCTGAGCAAATCCGTTCAACAAAACAAAAATACATATTATCTTTCTCATATTTTATTATCCTAACATTGGAAATCCCAGTTCCAATTGTTCAGCATTAACCTATTTTAGTAAAATTGAATATATAGCAAAACAAATACAAAGCAAGCTAAGTGTTATACTTAATACTAAAGCTCAATCTTTATAACGCTTTGGAATTTCTCACCTTCTTTTCCCTCAATGTTTAAACCACCTTCAATATCAAATTCATACTTTCTTTTCCCAACCTTTCTAACTTTTCTGATTTGTATCCATCCAGCATAAATCTTTTTATCTGCTAATTCTTTTACACAATCAATTGTTTTTATTTCTTTGCTATCAGAATAGTTATAAAATTCTATTTTCCTCATAACGGAATCTGGATTGATTAAAACATTATCTTCCACATCTTCAAATGGGTAGTAAGATGTTACTACTCTTACAATTGAAAGATTTTTATAACTTCTGTATTCAAATCTTGTTCCCCCTCCAGAAGTCCCCCAAACTTTTATCAAATAATCTTTTGTCCATTTCACATCTTGACATGCCCAGCCCGGCTCACATTCAGCTATTATTTTATTTGTTTTTAAATCATATAGAGTCATAAGAAATGCCTTAGCCTTATCGGGCCTATGATAAACGAGCATTTTTTTATTGTCTGGGGAAATGTAAAAATCTTGAACCAATTCCCAGTTTTTAAAATTTGTAATCCGATTATTGTTTTCGTCATAAATCTGCTTAGAGTATGATTTTCCATCAATTCTATATTTTGATTCTTGCGAAAAAATTAAAGAGTTTATAATTAATAATGAGAATATTAAAATTGCTTTTTTCATTTCTTCACTTAATAATATAATTTTCTTTTTCATTAAACTCTCCTGATCCTAAAGTTTAATTTATTTTTCTAGTTTTCTATTTTTACCCATACAATATCTTTGTTTAGCTTTTTAATCCTCAAAAATAAATCTTGCAGATGCTGATTATGTATTAGCTGAGGAAACGGAACAACTATCTCTTTTGCATTTTCTTCTTTTGTTTTTATTTGCACGGTATAACGCCAATGTCCCGCTCCATGAACTCTTTTAGCGTCAATATACTCACGCTTAATTTTTACAATATCAATAAAATTTATGCTTTCTATGCCACTAAAGCTTCGAATTACAAGATGAGTATCATCATAAAAAATACATTCATAGAATTCATTGATTATTGCAAATAAAAATAGAAAAATAAAAACGATAGGAATTATTGAGTACCATCCATTAAGATGCTCCAAGTATATAACAGCTAAGCCAACCAACGCCACAATAAGAGACAATGAGTTTACAACTATGCGTACAATATTTTCTTTTTCTATTCCAATCTTTTCCATTATTTCTCTCCCCTCTATTAGCACACCGTTAACATACAATATGGTGAGCCTCGCGATGTTAGAAACCGCGGATTTACGGCAAACTTAAATAAAAGACAAGCGGCCGAGTTACCGCAAACAAAGGAGACTCACCAATGGAAAGTATAATTTATGTTGGAATCGATGTCCAC
>JAILHV010000243.1 GCA_024695625.1 Treponema sp. | reverse complement strand
CATAATTTTTCCGGCACGCGTTTCCGGAATGTATGCGGCAGTTTCCAGCATGATTTGCATCTGGCTTGCGGTTACACTTACGGTTGGAAGGGGCTGGTGCAGCTGGATCTGCTTTTACGGCGGCTGGGAAGAGGGCTTTTCTCATGTAGCAAAAAAACGCCGCTTAAACCTTATTCCCAAAAACAAGGAGATGAGGGAAATTCATTTTGGATTTTTCTTTTTTATAATACTTGCATCGCTTTGCCAATTTGCATGCGTCTACTGCGAATGGTTCTGCCCCTTTAAGCTTACGACAGAATTCTTTCCAATGAATTCAATTCCCAGCCTGATTGCGGGCGTAATGTTCATAGGCTTATTCCTTGCGCTTGTTGTTGTACTTCCAATTCTTACCAAGCGCAGAACCCAATGTAGCATCCTATGTCCATTTGGTGCCTTTGCATCACTAACAGACCGCTTTAGCCTGTTCAGAATAAGAATCGACAGCAAAAAATGTACAGGCTGCTTAAACTGCGCAAAATCCTGTCCCTTCGGAGCAATAGACATTTTGACCATTCAAGAAAAAAAGGGACAGCCAGAAATAACTTGCGCTAAATGCGGTGAATGCATAAACGCCTGCCCACAAAAAGCAATCCGCTATGAATTCCGCTTTAATTCAAGCAAAGAAAAATGCGGATGCGGCAAAAGAAAAATGCCAAAAACAAGTCTGGGTCAAACCATTCAGGAACTTTTGGAACCGTCAGAGCTTTTCCGTTTTGCGGCATTCAGCTTTGCAGTGATTATGTCTTCCGGTTTTGTAGACCAAAGCCTTGGCATTATTTTTAAAGCAGTAAAGGAGGCCTTCTAAATGATTAAGAAAATTATGACGCTAAACGCAGCCTTCGCATGCCTCTTTGGAGTAAGCATCTTTTTCTTCTTTGATTCCCAGCTAGACAATCTTTTGGGAAAGTTTATTCGAATTCACCCCTCTTTTACAGGGGGAGAACTTGCCGCAGATTTTATAGAAGCAACCGGAGAAAATGACTCGCTTGACTATATCCACTATACGGTTTTTAAGCCTGTAACAAATGCAAAGTGGGTAGACAATCCCGAATACTGGCAGCTTGTGCTGGAATATAAAAATGATTCGGAAGCATTAAAAAGCTTTGCCATTCACATTGATTTTGACAACATAAAAAATTGCAAAAATCAACATTGGAATTACGCTGTTGAATTTTCTGAAGACCAAGGAAAAATCTATGACTCGGAAAATAATTTTGTCTGCACTCCCCAGCTTTTGATTCTGGAAAAAGAAAATCAGATAAAAATACGCATTCCTCTAAAAGACCAAGGCTTACAAAGAATTCTTGGCGCAAAAAAGACCTGGTTCTACCTTGTCCTGAACGGAAAGCCCCTTTCTTTAGAAATGAATGATTGCCCCTTGGAAGTTGACATGGAATGCAAGGCGGAAGACAAAAATTCTACAAGCGAAGATGCAGCCTACATAAATCAAATGAAAGAAATATTTGCAGAAGCCATGGAAGGAGATTTTGACAGCAATTCAATAGAAGAAAACCTTGACTTTTACAAAAATAAAATTGATGAAAACCCAAACGATTTTGTTAGCCTTGCAAACTACGGCTCAAACCTTGCCAAAAAAGGCGGAAACTCTTCTGTAGTTCAGGCGGTAATCCTTGTAAACCAATCCTACACCTACCTTGACAAAGCGGCAAAACTTGCGCGCGGAAAAGAGGGCGAAGTTGAAGTGCTTTTGAACAGGGCAAGCGTTAGCGCTTCTGTTCCGGAGCAGGTCTTTGCAAAGTCGGAAAGCGGTGCAGAAGATTTTGTCCGTCTTGCATCCTTAACCGATGACGCAGAGTTTAAAGCCTATTGCTATGCCATGGCTTGCGACTGCTACCAAAAATGCGGAAAGACCACATTGGCAAAAGTTGCCTTACAAAAATCAAAAAAAGTGCTAGAATAAATCGAGGTCTTGCAAAGTAATGAAAATAACAATTCTTGAAAAAAAATCATCCGATGAGGAAGATGAAGTAATCCTAAAGTGTGATTATATAGACGAAAACCTCACAAAGCTTTTAAACCTGCTTAAGGCCGGCAAGGGCAAGATGAATTTTTACAAGGACTCAAAAATTGTATTTGTGGATCAAAAAGAAATCCTCTACTTTGAATCCGTAGACGAAAGCGTTTTTGCCTACACCAATGACTGCGTTTACGAAACAAAGTCAAAACTCTACCAGCTGGAAGAGGAACTTCCTTCCGGCACATTTTTTAGGGCAAACAAAAGCGTAATTGTAAACCTGGACAAAATTGACAACCTTACACCAATTTTTGGCGGAAGATTTGAAGCTTTCCTCCAGAACGGATACAAGGTTGTAATTTCCAGAAACTATTTGCAGAGATTAAAGGAGCTGCTTGGCTTATGAAAAATTCAGAAAACAGAAGCGAAATAATTAGCTTAATGGTAAACATCTGCACCCGCGTCATCAGCCTTATTTTTCTTGTTGAGACTGTGATTGCACATTCGGACTGGGACGCAAAAAGTGTTGCCGGAGTTTTACTGATTGGAATTATTTCTGGACTGGCATACGGCCTGCTTTTTATAAAAAGGGACATGTCCAGAAAACAAACCTTTTTCTCTTTTCTTATTTACGCCCTAATCCTGAATGCGGTCCTGTTTTTTATAGGCCTGAATCTTGGCTGGATTAAAAAAGAAGTGGCATCTTTCGCAAAAATGGAA
>JAILHV010000214.1 GCA_024695625.1 Treponema sp. | reverse complement strand
ACTGTATCTTCTACTGTTTCATCTACAGTTTCTGGTGCTGGTGTAGAACCACAACCCACTGCAAAGAATCCCAAGAACAATACAGAAGTAACAAAAGCGATAGCGTGTAGCTTTTTCATAAAGATACTCCTTTATAGTTAGTATATCTTTATTATAATATGATATTTTTTTAATATCAAGTAAAAAAGACAAAATTTTGTTTTTTTTAGCAGAATCCTTAAAGCATGGGGGTACCGGGGAAAACATTCGTAATTATTTGTAATGCAATGAATTATAAAGCGCATTGGTGGCAAAAGCGTTTTTACCCATAATTCAGGATTTCTTAAAAGCCCTTGCTACTGATAAAACATGCCTTGTCGTTGGCCTCCTGCTGAACTGGCAGAACCTCTCTCCTAAAACTGTGCAAAGAATCAAAAATTATGCTATATTAATACTTATAGAATGCAAGGAGGAAAAATCATGGAAGACAAACAGATAGAATATTCGGTTTTCTGCATAGAAAATGTTGCAAAGCAGCTTGGTAAAACTGGCTCAGAGATATTCCAGATTCTTAATTCCTCCGGCCTCCTTCATGCGTACATTATCCCTTCTTATGAAGCTCTGCATACCCAGAGCAAACAATACATTGTTGACGAAATAATTTCTGTCCTCAAAGAAAGGAATCTTGTTGCATGACAGCAGACCCAACTTTGTTGCAAATGAAATACGCCCGCATAATTTCTCTTCTTGCAAAAAAAGCAAACATTGATAAAGAAAAAGCAATGAAGCTTTTTTACGAATCAGACACCTATATGCTTATGAGCAAAGACATAAGTGACTTTCACTGTCTAAGCGACGCTTATCTTGCAGAAGAAATTATGCTAGAACAGAAGCCGTAGATATTCTGTGAATAGAAAACACCCTCCCAGTGTTTAAAGACAACTAATCCCCTTTCTCCAGCTTGGCCGCAAACTGAATGCTGCGCTCGGTTTCAAGAGAGTCAAATTTTATCGTATAGCAGGAGGCCTTTTCGTTGGTAAGGACAACCGTGCCTGCGCCAAAGACAGGATGAAGGACCCTGTCGCCTGGGGAAAAGAGGTTCTTCATTTGGCTAAGGCGTTTTTCGTCGTAGTCGATAAGGCTTTGTGTTTGCTCCACAAGGTTTTTGTCCAGTTCCTTTACAAGCTCAAGATTCTGGAATCCTGCATCAAGAATGAATCTGCTGGGGTACTTAAAAATACCGTCGTTTGCCTTGCCTTCCGCATCGCTCAAAAAAAGCCCGTTTTTTGCTCTTGTAAAGGCAACGTATGCAATGCGCCTTTCTTCTTCCATGTCTTCGGGAGTAAGGACTTTGCGGCTGGGGAAAATTCCTTCGTTGAGTCCGCAAATAAAAACGTAGGGAAATTCCATTCCCTTGGCAGCATGAATCGTAAGGAGCTTTACCGTATCTTTTCCGGAATTTCCGTCTGCATCAAGATCGGTAAAAAGCGCAAGGTGGGACAATAGCCCCGGAAGAGTAGCGTCGTCATCAAGGCCTTCTTCGTTCACCGCCCGCTTAAATTCTGCCAAGTTGTCCAGACGGTCTTGGTCTGCTTCAATGCGAAGAAATGCCTCGTAACCAGATTCATCCAGAATTGTCTGGAGAATGTCCCCCAGTTTTGCCCGGCCACCGTTTGCCAGCTGCCTAACCTTTTCCACGGCATCAATGTATTTTTGCGCCCCAGTTCCCTTAAAAACAGCAGACTCTCCGCCAACAAGTTCCTTTAGGGCATTGTATGCGCTAAGGTTATGTTCTTCAGAATACTCTTTTATAAGCGCAATCTTTTGCTTGCCAATTTTCCGCGAGGGCATGTTTATAGTGCGGTAAAAGGCCATGTCGTCTGCGGCAGTCAGCATCCTAAGGTAGCAGACGGTGTCCTTTATTTCTCTTCTTCCATAAAATTCAGTTCCGGAAAGAATGGAATATGGAATATTCTTTTTTATTAGTGCCTCTTCCAAAGAACGACTAAGGTAATGTGCCCGGTACAAGATTGCAATGTCCCGCAAATGGATGGAAGTGGAATCCGACTTTTTTGCAGAGCCATTTTTATCCTCAACAAGCTTCTTTATGGTACGGCAAATCCATTCAGCTTCTTTCTCTGAATCCGCAGCATGAAAATAAAGTGGCTTCTTTCCGTTAGCCCGTGTGGCAACAAGTTCCTTTGGGTAGCGCACGGTGTTCTTGCTTATAAGTTCATTGGAAGCGGTCAAAATCTGCGGCCTACTGCGGTAGTTCTGCCTTAGCAAAATTGTCTTTGCATCGGGATACTTCTTGTCAAATTCCAGAATCAGCTTAACGTGGCTTCCGCGCCATGAATAGATTGTCTGGTCACTGTCGCCAACTATAAAAAGGTTCTTGTGCTTGGCAGAAAGAATCTGGGCAATGCGGTACTGCTTTTCCGAGACATCCTGGAATTCATCAACCATAACATACTGCAT
>JAILHV010000158.1 GCA_024695625.1 Treponema sp. | reverse complement strand
TTCAATGCAGTTTTTCAACCGTTCAGATAAAAGATAATAGGCAAACTGATTGTACTGATGATCAAAAAATTCTTTTTCAGGTACATTGTTGCTTTGGATTATACCACTATTTGTTATGCGCTTATGTACCAAAACCAAATTGCATGGAAACCGTCTGTTCTGCTTTATAAATTCATCAACCTCAAGAGGTGAAATAATGCTTTCATCTGCAAGCTTTGCCATTGAAAACTCTTTGTTTGGACCTTCCTTAGCTGTAAAAAACACACACCTATTCATATTTACTCTCCTGAATGGAATTGGAAATGCACACAACCTAAAACAAATGCCCTTCCTAAGCGGCTCAAACCCCCAGTGAATCTTTAATCAAGCTCCGTCTGCACTCATATAGAACAAACGGAAGCGTGTTGCAAAACCTTTCAACATAATAGAAGAAAGATGATAGTTTGTAAACCGATGGAAAAAATCTATTTTGTGTAGCATATAATTATTGACAAATTTATTGCTTTTTCATTGCTTTTGTATTATATTGAAACTATGGAGGTGCATATGAGAACAGCAGTAGTCCAGACACGCGTTGATGCAGCTTTAAAACATGATGCAGATGCTTTTTTTGAATCAATTGGAATGGATACTACAACGGCAATTCGTATTTTTTTGAAGCAAACTTTGATACAACATAAAATTCCATTTGAGATTGTTCAAGACAGTTCGTTTTATTCAGAAAAAAACATGATGGCATTGGAGCATTCTAAAACGCAGATGGAAAACGGCCAGCACTCAATTCATGAACTTGTCGAGGTATAAAATGCACAAGGATTTTTCAGATGATGCCTGGGCAGATTATACATACTGGATAATGCAGGACAAAAAGACACTTAAGAAAATAAACCAGCTTCTTGCAGATATTGAGCGTAACGGTAATAACGGAATCGGACATCCTGAACCATTGAAAGAAAACTTAAGCGGGTACTGGTCTCGAACCATAGACGAGAAAAACCGCCTTGTTTATAAAATAGAAGATGGGCTAATAAAAATAATTCAGTGCAAGAACCATTATGATGACAAATAATGAACCATATAAACTAAAGTTTGGCAAAAAACTATAAGCACACAATAGCAAAACATTATAAACATCGATAGAAAAAACTTTATACTTCTCATCGCTAACCTGTTATTCCTTACAAATATCTGTCCAAATATCATTTCCCATAAGCCTGTCAATAACATGATTTGAATCCCAAACTGCACAACGCTCCAGACCTATGCATTCTTGTTTCGTGGCTTTTCGGATCTCACCCTTGTAGTATATTTCAAAGTTTTCAGGTTTAATGACATCTTGAATATATCTTGGAGGTTCCCATGCATCTTCTTCATTTTCATAAGGATAGTTACAAACTTTAGGCCACTTACCGCAAGTTAAAACATCATTATACACACTGACATAAAAATCGATTTCTGAAAAATCAGGATTAGATGATATTTCTTTGGAGCGGAACTTAGAAATTGCCAGACTTTCTTTGCCTTCTCTTCCATAAGCATATTCTCCATTTGGTAAAGGAATAGCATACACATTTCCTACTTTTCTTCTTTGGCTCATTTGTTTACTCCCTCCTTTTGGCTTTGCCTTATAAACCCATAGACTTCCAATTATGGAAGTAATTATTTATTTCCGTTTTCATCAAATTTTAAAGCTGTATCTAAATTAAGTTCCATAAGCTCTTTTGAGGGAACTGTCTTTTTACTGGCCGTTTCAATATTGCATTCCTTTGCCCAAAGAAAGGGATATATCATTATCATTTTGTCAAAATCAACATCTTTGCAATCATTCTTCCAGCTTTTCCAACGCATCGTGCTGTAAAAACCGTCTGTATCGCCTGTTACTGTCCAGCCAATAAATTCAGAATATGTCATATCCATTGGTTCCCATTGAAGGTTATCCGGGGCAAAATAGTATATTCTATTGCCATCTGTGGCATTCATAGAAAAAAATCCACCAACAATGTCCTGGCCAACAATAACCATGCCATTTGTCATTTTGTGTTCAATTTTAAAATTTTGGTTCTGCCCATATATACGAATCCAGTCATCCACGCAAATCCCAGAACAATTAACAACAATGGATTCCAACACGCTTTGATTTTGCAATCCCAATTGACTAAATGCCTTTTCTCCGTTTGATATGTCACCATCAAAAATTTTCACATCCTTTTTTGATTGACTGATCATATCCAAAATATTATTCCATATCGCTTGGTTTTTCATAATACAAACCTCTCCTTTTTAAATGAAGCGAATCTGTTTGCCTTGGAAAATTTTAATCAACCAGCATTTCTTTTATAACTCTTTTTACTTCAGATACTTCTTTTTTTGTTATTTTTCCCAAATGCTTTACAAGGCGGATGCTGTCAACTGTTCTTATCTGGTCAAGAACAATCCAGCCACGTTTTCCGTCGAATTTTACAGGAACCCTTGTTGGATATGCGTGTGATTTTGTCGTCATCGGGGCAATAATGATTGTATCTATGTTGTGGTTCATCTCATCTGGAGAAATAACAAGGCATGGGCGTGTCTTCTTTATTTCGTGCCCTACGGTCGGATCAAGGTTCACAAGATAGACATTGTACTGATTCACTGCCATTCCCATTCAAACTCTCCCGATTCCGGGATTTCTTCCAGAACATCTTCCTTGTTTTCGTGCATAGAAGAAAAGGCCTTTGCCCAATCTGCACGGGGAGGGGCTTTTACGGGAGTAAGAAAAATACCTTCCTCGGTAACTTCCATATCCATTTTGTCTTTTACCAGGAACTTGTCTAACACAAGCTTAGGAAATCGTATTCCGCGAGAATTTCCAATAGGAACTACAGGAACTAACATAGTACGCCTCCTTACAATGTAATTATTATGTAATAACATTATTCTGTCAAGGATTTTGTGATTTTTAACAGAAAATTCAGCGTGTTCTTTTATGAAAAATAAAATTCTTTTACAAGCCACAGCAAAATTCCAAGAAAACAAAACATTCCTACTATTATTCCAAAAAAATATTTTGCACTTTGGACATTAAATTTTGAGGACTCTTTCATTTTTTTATACTGTGGAAAAAATTGAAAAACACATCCCAAAAACATCAAAAAGAAATATAGTATATCGAGTTTTACAATATCCTTTTCTAAATGCAAAGTAACTAATGCGGCAGAAAAACCAAGTAGGGTAATAATTAACCCAATATTTTGCATCAATTTCATTTAAGACTCTCCTAGAAACTTTTAATCAACCTTTATTCTCTTTATAAACTTGTAAGTATCTAAGCTTTTAGCATCTCCTGTTTCCGCATATATCATAGGTACTTCTTTATCTGATGTTGAATATATTTCTCCTTTAGTACCGATGATATATTTTTTTTCTAATTCTATGACTGATTTTTCAATACTAGAACTTGTATCTTCTTTTTTTAGTACAATAGAAATGTAAGATTCACTTCTAATACAAGCCATATTAAAATCAAACATGGCGGTTTGATAATTTGGCAAAAGTGAATAACACTCAACACAAGCCGGATAAATCCTACTTTCTAGTTTTTTAATAAATTCTTTTTCCTTGCGTGAAAACGTTAATATCTTGCCAGAATTATAAGTATCACCTGTTATGCCAAAATGCGTTAACTCATATTCCAAAGAATGAAAAAAGAGTTTTACATCCTCATACCACTCTAACCAATCATTTGAAGACTTCGACGAGCCCCATATTGTATAAGATATTTTTCTTCCCATCTTCTGGTCAATGGTGATGAATTTCAGATTCTTTTTCAGCGAGAACATTTTTTACCTCAAAAAAAACTAAGGCTGCTTGAAAAAACAAGCAGCCTTTCTTTAATCTTCATCTCTTCACGGATTGAAACCGCAGGTTAATGGAGACCTTCTACAATTAATATAATACAAAAAGCCTTTGCCGTCAAGGGATTTTTTTGAACGCATGGATATCGTAGCATAAAGACCCTTTACGGCGGGCAGGCATGGTCTGTGCCACCCGCTTTTTCTGTCTCCAAAGACATTTTCATTGCCACACGGATTCAAAAAATCTAACGGTGTTTCAAAAAACACGCCGAGTTTTACCCGAAAACATACGGAGAATTTTTTAAAACACGCCGAGTTTTAAAAAATTCTCGGCGTGTTTTTCTTTGGCCGCCTCTCTCCTGTCAAAGAACGGTTGCCCCCGGCCACTTTCATGGAAGCAGCCGGAAGCGTATTGTAAAATCTTTCCGCATTATAGAAGAAAGATGTTGGTTTGTAAATTGTATCTATGTCACAGTATTTTTAAACTATCATGTTGAGGAATTATTGTTATCAATAACTCTAAAATCTGAATTTATCAAGAATTTATCTTTGTAAATAAATTCTCTTTCTGAATTTTGCACAAAAAAAATGTATAAGTCATACAGTTCTTTAATATTTTGTACAATGTCATCCACAGATTTTAAATTCTTTCCAATCATTCTCCCTAAAATCTCTATATCGTTAGGGTCAAAAAAAGTCTTAGAGTTTTTTGAAATCTCATAACTTCTTCCACCACAGTAATGAATGTCATTTATCTGAGAAATACGAATTCCTTTATTGTTCAATGACCATTTTACTTTATGCAAAATTATTTTGTAGTTATCTTTTGTGATAATTTCTATTTCATACTTATCAGATAGTACATCCAGTTCACTTTTCAATATTTTCGCACTAACAACATTTTTGTTTTTCATAATTCGTTGAGTAGGAGTTTCATCTGAAACACATGAAATATTAAAAATCACAGTTATAATTAAAAATACTGCAAAAAAAAATCTATTGCGCATACTTCCCATCCCTTACTTTTTTAAGAAATTTCTTTTTTTCCTCATTTATTGCTGCTTCATCCTCTTTTGAATTATACACACAACACGAAGGAGGGGAAAGTGTTACTATAGACTTTCCTATTACTTTTGCTATAGATGCAGGAATAATAAAGTCATAGCTTTGAGAATTTTCAAATTCCATAACAAAATCTTTAAAATTTGATTTAGCTATATAATCCATTAAAAGTTTATACTCTTTAAAAGAGAGAACTATTGGATTTATAGAGACTCCATAACTAAATTCCGAATAACCATTATGTACGAAAACAACATATTCATTGTTCATAACTTTCAAAATATACTTATTTTTCATCACTCCACTCCAACAGGTGTCAGTATCGCAGGATTAATTACAGCATAATTAATACCAGTAGGATTTTTCTCACTTGGATATCGAATTGCATCAACTCCAGCTAAATTCCAAGACTTCCTTAACTATCGCACATCTCCACGTGTCATTCCTTTTGAATAACCAAGCTGTTTTGCAATTGAGAAATCTGACAAATCTAATATCCTTGAATTTTCTGACATTTTAAATTTGACGATGGGGCCTGTAGAACCAGCTTTCAAACACGCTGTTACAGGATCAGAGGCAACATAGAACTGTTGTCCAGATCTACTATCAGGATTGGTTTTCGATTTATCAATAGCAGAATTTCCATTCTTCATCAATGAATCTATGAAAGGTTGAAAACTTGTTGAATGATAAACGTAAATTCCTAACTGTTTTCTTGTTATTGATTTCTCGATTGCTTTTTTAATTGTTTTTGATGCAGAATAGTCTAGTGCTGCTGCTCCTACAAAGGCAACTGCATAACCTGCCCATTTCCATGGGATTATATCACTTGGCTCAGGCGCAACGACATCTGTGCCAATCCACCCCAAAACAATAGCTTTAACTGATTCTCCATCCGGGTCTGTGTACTTAATCGGATTGTTCGCGGCATAATGATAGAGATTCAAATTGACAGTATTGAATACACCGCCCATTCCCGGCAAATTGCTATTGTGCCGTTTTGCCTCATCATTTATTGGAGCTAGAGGAACATACTCACCCAAAGCCGGGTCAGTTGAAATCCATCTTGAATACTTTGCATCCAGGTACCTTGCTCCGTAATAATAGAGTCCAGTCTCTTCGTCTCTTTCCTTGCCGGTGAATTTATAGGGAAGAAGCGCCGCGCTTTCCTGAATCTGTGAGTATTTGTCAACCCAAACTTCACCGTAAGGAGTGTACTCAAGCCTCTGGTACTCGTTCCCGTTTTCATCGGTTATGAGGGAAGCGCTTCCAAGGTGGTCTGAGTGGTAGAAATAGATTTTGTTAACTTCTTCCCAAGCCCTGATTTCGTTGGCTGAAACAAGTTTTGTTACGATTCTTGTCTCGCCTAGATAAACGTTCTTTGCATATTCCCCACCGAGATGCGAGATTCCGCCGTCCGTGTGCAGGGTCCACATCTTGTTGAAGTAGAGCGTCTCGCTTTGTGACGTGTACTTTGCAGCCCGTTGTCCGTCCGCACCGTAGACGTAGTTCACCGTGTACCGCGAGTCGCTCGTCGAGACAAGCTGGTTCTTCTCGTTCCAGGTGTATGTTCTGTGATACCTTTCGCTGTTCTTTACGCTTTCCTTTTCCCGGAAAAGCCCCCAGCCGTAGTCGGTGGAGTATACGTCGTCGGCCTCCACGTTGATTTTGTGGTATTTTTCTCCGCCTGCCTCATCGAACGCACCTTCTTTTTCCTCCACGATGTTTCCGTTCGCGTCGTACTTGTAGTGCCGGTCGCCCGCCCTCAAGAGCCTGTGCGCGTAGTTCTCGCTGTCGTATTCGTAGTCGAAGGTGTAGTTAAGGTCATCGCCGATTGGCTTTATGGTCGAAGTTTTTTCCGCGGAATCCTTCAAAATCATGTTACCGAATCCGGCCGAGTCAAAAGAGAAAAGCTGGGTGTACTTTGACGTAAACTCAGGCGACTGACTGTGTGCGGGATTATACTCGGTATAGCCTTCTGCTCTGGTCAGCTGGTAAAGGGAATCATATTCGTATTTCTGGCTCGTCTTGTATTTTCCCCAGACAGTATCAAGGCAGTCGTTCTCGTATCTTCTCACGTTTCCGACTTTGTCGAAGCTGTAGCTGATGTTCTGAAGCTGCTCATTACCATTGTCCGTCTTGATTGTGGCCAGCCAGCGCCTTGCCTCGTCGTACTCGTAGTCGCTCGAAGTCCCGTTGCCGTATTCGATCCGCGTCCTCTGCCCGTACTCGTCGTAGAGGATTTTATTTACATAGTTAAAGTCCTTGCCCCAGTGACTTCCCTTTACGCTCGTAACCTGTCCGCCTTCGTCGTATCCGTAGGTGATAGTCTCGCCATCAGGGTAAATAATCCACTGCATCCGTCCGAGGTAGTCAGAGCAGTATTCCATCACGGATTCGACTGATTCTCCCCTTGATCCGAGGTGGGTCTCAATCGAGCGCGTCTCTTTTCTGACTTCACCAAGCTCTCCGTACTCATAGGAAATGGTTCCCGAGGCATCAGTCACAGAAAGGATTTTTCCAGCCGCCCTGACTCCGTTTCCAGTTGAGTCACCGTAAGTATATACAGTATCAACAGATTCCACCTCCGGGTAGTCAATCGTTACAAGCCTGTTAAGTCCGTCGTATTCGTATTTAATCTGTTTTTGTTTTTCCCTCAAAACACTGTTCGTCTCCCAGATGAGGTTCGAGCTTCCGTCATAGCCGAATTCCTGCTTTCCAGAGTCCGCGCTTTCAAGCACCTTGCGTCGTCCCAGAAGGTCATACTCAACCGTAACCGGGTGCTCGTTTATTGTCTTTCCGTGCTCGTCTGTCTCAGCAAGAGGAACTGATGAAGCCAGGAGCATTTCGCCCATGTCGTTGTATTCGTAGCGTACCTTTGTAAGGGCTGTGCCGACATTGTCCTGCCTTTCAACAAGGACGATGTTTCCACGGCTGTCTGTCTCCTGAAGTGAAACATTTCCGTTCGGATCCCGGGTATAAGACAGTAACTTTCCGTCCTCAATCCTGAACCAGTTTTCCTGAACCGAGCCGTCAGGAAGAACGGTCTCCACCTTCCTGTCCTTGTCGTCGTAGCTGTATGTCGTAGCAAGGTCTTTTGAAGAATCATTCTTGAATTTCGTCATGGACGGTGTTGTCTCAAGAAGCTTTTCGAGAGTGCCCTCGATGAATTCTGTCATTCCTTCCTTTACGACACGAGCCTTTGCGTCGTACTCGACCGCTCCGCTCACGTTCCAGCCAGTCTCACCGTTCACGCAGCCGGTCTTTGCAGTACGCACTGCCCTTCCCAGTCCGTCAACCTGAACGACTGTCTGAATCACCTTTTTGTCAGCAGAATCAAAAGTAACCTTGTTGTTCGTGACCGCATGCCACAATCCGTGCGGAACCTGACTGATGCCTGTTATTGAACAGCCTTCCTTCTTGAGTTCCAAAAGCCTGTCCCGGAGTTTTGCAGGCAAAAGTTTTTCAGTCTTAAAGGTGTCCTTGTTAACATAACTTACCTCAATTTCCTGAGGAGTGAAATACTCATACCTTACCGCAGCTGTCGCTCCAGTATCGTAGCCGGTGCGGATTCCTACTATTCGCTGCCATTCGTCATATTCATAACTGATGGTGTTGCCGTTGCAGTCGGTCTCGCTCTTCTTGGTCTGGGTTTCAGTATCGGTCTCAATCGAGCTTGTGTATGTGTCCGTTCCGTTTCCCCACTGGCGGATTTCACTGACGAACATGTTCACGTCTTCGTCATAGTCGTATGATAGGGTCGCGCCTTTTGGGTCAGTTACTGTTTTGATGTTGCCGTATTTGTCGTATTCAAG
>JAILHV010000029.1 GCA_024695625.1 Treponema sp. | reverse complement strand
TGCGAAAGCTGCCATTCTGAAAGTAGTATTGAAGAAAAATGGGTAAAAATGACCCGAAATGTTTAAAAAGTAACATTTTGTTGGTAAATTTAACATTTTTTCGTGTACTAGAATTTAAGACTATTACAATAAAATTTTCAGTCAAAAATAATTTTTTGTTATATTTTTGACCACTTTAGGTAAATATCTGTATTATAACAAATTACAGACTTACAATACTGTCATATAGCAGAATTAATAATAGGTGTTTTTAAGGGTCATTTTACCTGTATTACGGTGTTTGTTTCAGGCAAATGTTTGTACTGCAAGAAAATAACTTGAAATTTCTCAGAAAAAGCTGCCACTGCAAAGATACACCGGTACAGCGGGTAAATTCTGCGATTTCGCCGCCTCTTGGACATGGACCTGCTGATGAAGGGGCAGGACTATGGGGACCTGTGCCAGGGCTACGTCATCTTCATCTGCAGGGCAGACCCCTTCGACAGGAAGCTTCCCGCCTACACCTTTGAGAACACCTGCCTGGAGGATTCTTCGCTCAGACTTGGCGACAAAAGCCAAAAGATATTCTATAATGTAAGTGCGTGGGAGTCTGACTGTGACGGTGAGCGCAGGAGCCTGCTCCGCTACATAGACAGCGGCAGTGCCACGAGCGCATTCACGAGGAGGCTGGAGGAGCTTTCGCAGGAAGTGAAGGGCTCCAACAAATTCAGGAGGCAGTACATGATGCAGAACATCTACATAAACGACGCAATCTACCAGGGCAGGGAGATGGGCCGTGCCGAAGGAATTGCAACAGGAATGGAACGCGGAATAAGCCTTGGCGCGGAACAGGCAACGCGGCGCAACATCCTTGGTGCGTATGAAAAGAACATTCCCGTAGGGGTAATCGCCTCTTTTGTAGGCAAAACAGAAGCCGAGGTTCTGGAGATAATCCGCCAGGGGCAAACGGAAGCTGCATCCCGCTGAGCCTGCAAGAAAGTCATGCGCTTTGCAAACGGCCACCAGTGTTTTGGCTGAGAACAGACACCTCTTTGCCGGGTTTTATAAACTTGCTGTCGTAAGGGGTACTTGAAACAAAGCCTAGCCCCGATTGGAAGGGCGCGAAGCGTTCTCGCAGAGAATGGAGCCGAAAGGCGGAACCCTGGAAAGCGGGATAAAATGCCCTCCTTGGCATTTTATCCCGCGAGTTTTTTTCAAAAACTCGCCTCGTCGATTATGCAAACATCTGACGCGGCCTCCATGCCGCTCCTTGTTTTAGAAAGGATAAAATGCCAAGGTCTGACCGGCACGGAGTGGCGGGCACAGTTTAACCATACATGCGCTCCAAAAAAGTAAAAAAAGATTGTGTGATTTTTGAAAATTGTGTGGTATAATGGTTTTGTGAGCGAGAATGGACAGAAAGCGGACGGCCGGAATGTTCGGCTGAGCGAGGCGGCTCTTTGGTTCAGGATTGAGGACTTGAAAAACGAAGCCCGGGAACTGAACAGGGCTATTGCAGACATTTCCCAGTTGGTCTCTTATACACGTGTCGATTCAATGATTGACTTTTTGATAAGCAAGTTGGACGATTATTTTGTTCCGGAGACACTTGTCTTTATGATAAAGCCACCTCGCAAGAAAGGGTTAAGGCAGTTTTACTATTCAGACCTGCAGAAAGTGGACAAGACCCTGGATCCCAAATATTTTTACATTCTGGAAGAGTATTTTGACAACCTGGCAAATACTACCGTCAACGGTTATGCTGTTCCCTTTGGCAATCTGGTTCACGAGCTACCCAAGGACACTTTTTCTGATGATTTGCTGAATCTAAAACCCGCGCTTGTGATTCCCCTGCTTGGAATTGGCGGTGTCTACGCCATAATCTACATAAGCGTCAAAAACGATGGCTCCGGCTTTACCGCCAACGAAATGTTCTATATTCACAGAATGTTTTCCGTGCTTGCGGTTACTATGCAGAACGGCCTTCACTACGAAATAAGCATTATCGAACCCAAGACCGGGCTTTTTACATACGATTTTTTCATCACCCGCATGGAGGAGGCTATCAGCAACCTGCGCCGCTACAACCGCCATTCAGGGATGCTTATAATCGACATAGACTTCTTTAAGCACTTTAACGACACTTACGGGCATTTGTGCGGGGATAAGGTTCTTCTTGCCCTTGCACAGACACTTAAAAAAATTGTCCGCGAGAACGACTGCGTTGCGCGCTTTGGCGGGGAGGAATTTTCCATACTGCTGACCGAATGTGATGAGAATAGCCTTTGGAATATTGCTGAGCGCATACGTCTTGCAGTAAAAGACATTGTACTCTACGAAAACGACCAGAAGCTTTCAATAACAATAAGCGTTGGCGGTTGTCTTATCCACGACATCAAGGGCGTTAACCCAAACTATATCTTTAAAAAGGCAGATACTGCGCTCTACTATTCCAAGCAGCACGGCCGCAACAGGACTACAATCTACAGCATGGGTTTTTTGGATGCGGCAAAAATCAAGAACGGCGAGGACCTTTCCGGGGAATAGGAAAATAATAACAAAATTGCATTTGGCATGTAAAATAGTTATCAAATAACGTAAAAATTATAATTTTCTTATATTTTTGGATAATATATAATTGCAGGCATGAGTGAAGGATTAGTGCTTGCCGTTAATGACAAAAGGCGCAAAAAACATTATTGTTTTTCTATGTTGAGCAAAGTTACGGCCAAGTCTTCCATTACGGAAGGGCCAATCTGGAAAGGCATTATCTCTTTTATGCTGCCGATTATGCTTGGGATGTTTTTTCAGCAGCTCTACAACACAGTGGATGCGGTTGTAGTTGGGCGCTATGTTGGAAAGGAGGCTCTGGCGGCGGTTGGTGGTGGCACCATGTTCTTTATAAACCTTCTGATAGGTTTCTGCGGAGGACTTGCAAACGGGGCTGCGATTATAATTTCCCAGTTTTTTGGGGCAAAGAAGTGGCGGGAGCTTTCCAAAGCCCTTCACACCTTCATTGTTCTTTCTATTGTAATGGGGCTCGCGGTGACTCTTGTGGGGGTGAATTTCTCCGCATTTGCCCTTAGGCTTATTAAGACTCCGCCGGATATTTTTACCAATGCAGTTACCTATCTGAAGATATATTTTCTTGGGATTATACCCATGTTTTTGTACAATACCGGGGCAAGCATACTGAGGGCTACGGGGGATTCCAAGACTCCCTTTCTTGTGCTTGTCATTGCCTGCTTTGTGAACATTTTCCTTGACTGCCTTTTTGTCGTTGGGCTGCACCTTGGGGTTGCCGGAGTTGCCCTTGCCACGATTGCCTCTGAAGCGATAAGCATGGTGCTGATTTTTATTCCGCTTATGAGGACGGACAAGGTTTACAAGGTTGAATTTTCAAGAATCAGTGTGAATCCTGCTTTGCTAAAGAAGATGGTCAAGCTGGGGGTACCTTCCGGCATTTGCGCTATGATGTACCCGGTTTCCAATTTGACGCTGATGTCCTTTATAAACACTTTCCCCACCTACACGATTGCGGCCTGGACTGCATGGGGCAAGCTGGATGCCCTTTTCTGGATGTCCGTGTCTTCCATGGGCATGGCTCTGAACACTTTCTCCGGGCAGAATTTTGGCGCGGGGAAATATGACCGAATAAAGAAGAGTACCTGGCAGGGGCTTTTAATAATGAACCTGATAACGCTTGCATTGGTTGTTGTGTTCAGGCTTTTTGGGCGTTTCTTCTACAATCTCTTTATTCCGGGCGAGGAAGATGTTATTGCCATGGGGCTTAGGATTCTCTTCTTCCTTACGCCGGCATTTTTCCTTTATGTTCCCAACGAAATTTTTGCGGGAATTATAGGCGGGGTTGGAAAGACTCACATTTCCATGCTGGCAACCCTATTTGGCATTTGCGGCACCAGGCTGGTCTGGCTTTTTTCTTTTTGCCGGGGAACGGAAGACTTTCTGAAGGTTATAACTTGCTATCCTCTTTCGTGGCTTATAAGCGCACTCTTTTTCTTTGTCTACTTTAAGAGCGGAAAGTGGCTGCCGAAGGACTAATTGGCAATGCTTGACGGGGCTTTCTTGATATTGAGCCTAGCCCCGATTGGAAGGGCGCGGAACGCGTTGCCGTTAGGCAATGGAGGCGGGAGCCGGAACCCTGGAAAGCGGGTAGAAATTGCCTCCGTGCAATTTCTACCCGTGAGTTTTCTGCGAAAACTCACCAGCCATTTTGCTAAGATTTAACGCGCCATCCGTGGCGCTATCGGTTTTAGGGTGGTAGAAATTGCATGGTCTGGCCGGTTCCGAAGGACCGGGCACAGTTTTCCCAACAAGTACGCTCCAGATTGGGAAGATTCAGAGGATAAAAGCCTAGAGGTGCAAGACCCTTTCTTTTATTTCCTGGGTGCGGCCTTGATTCCAGTACTGGGTGCCAATGTAACCGCAGGTGCGGCGGGCAACGTTCATGGTGCTTTGGTCGCGGTTGCCGCAGTTGGGGCATTCCCAGACCAGCTTTCCTTCGCCGTCGCTTACGATGTTTATTTCGCCTGTGTAGCCGCATTTCTGGCAGTAGTCGCTCTTGGTGTTGAGTTCTGCGTACATGATGTTGTTGTAGATGTGCTTGAGCAGGGTCATTACGGCAGGTATGTTGCCTTCCATGTTGGGCACTTCCACGTAGCTTACGGCTCCACCCGGGCTTAGCTTTTGGAATTCGCTTTCAAAGGTGAGCTTGGTAAAGGCGTCTATTTTTTCCGTTACGTTTACGTGGTAGCTGTTTGTTATGTAGTTTTTGTCCGTTACTCCGGGGATGATTCCGAAGCGGTTCTTGAGGCACTTGGCAAACTTGTAGGTTGTGCTTTCGAGCGGGGTTCCGTAGAGGGAATAGTCAATGTTTTCCGCTTCCTTCCACTTGGCACAGGCATCGTTTAGGGCGTGCATTACTTTTAGCGCAAAGGGCTTTCCTTCTTCTGATGTGTGGGAAGAGCCTGTCATGTAGCGTACACATTCGCAGAGTCCTGCATAGCCAAGGCTTATTGTTGAATAGCCTCCAAAGAGAAGCTTGTCTATTGTTTCGCCTTTTTCCAAGCGGGCAAGTGCTCCGTTCTGCCAAAGGATTGGGGCTGCGTCGCTTTTTGTTCCCATAAGTCGGTTGTGGCGGATTTGCAGGGCGCGGTGGCAGAGTTCAAGCCTTTCGCCTAATATCTGCCAGAATTTGTCCATGTCGCGGTAGGATGAGCAGGCCACGTCCACAAGGTTGAGCGTTACGACTCCCTGGTTAAAGCGGCCGTAGTACTTGGAAACTCCCGGCTGCCAGTTGCCTGCGTTTGCTATGTTTGCGTAGCCGTTGCCTGTCTTGTCCGGGGTAAGGAAGGAGCGGCATCCCATGCAGGGGTAGCAGTTGCCTTGTCCGTTGCCGTCTACCTTCATGCTGAACATCATCTTTTCTGAGATGTAGTCTGGAACCATGCGGCGGGCTGTGCAGCGGGCGGCGAGTTCCGTAAGATAGTAGTACTTGGAGTTTTCTTCTATATTATCTTCTTCCAGCACGTATATGAGCTTGGGGAAGGCTGGCGTTATCCAGGCACCGTTTTCGTTCTTTACGCCCTGGTAGCGCTGCTTTAGGACTTCTTCTATGATGATTGCAAGGTCGGCCTTTTCCTGCTCGTTCTTTGCTTCGTTAAGGTACATGAATACGGTTACGAAAGGAGCCTGGCCGTTTGTGGTCATAAGGGTGATTACCTGGTACTGGATTGTTTGTACGCCCTTGGTGATTTCTGAGCGCAGGCGGCGTTCCACCATGTACTTGAACTGCTGCTCATCCACGGTTATGCCTGTCTCGGCCATTGTGTCGCGTATGTCCTTCTGAATCTTTTCCCTGCTAACCTGGACGAATGGCGCAAGGTGGGCAAGGGAGATGCTCTGTCCACCGTACTGGCAGGATGCAACCTGGGCAATAATCTGGGTTGCGATGTTGCAGGCTGTGGAGAAAGAGTGGGGCCTGTCGATCTTTGTGCCGCTGATTACGGTTCCGTTCTGCAGCATGTCTTCCAGGTTAACAAGGTCGCAGTTGTGCATGTGCTGGGCAAAGTAGTCGGCATCGTGGAAGTGGATAAGGCCCTGGTCGTGGGCTGCGGCTATGTCTTCGTCCAAAAGGAAGCGGCGGGTAATGTCCTTGCTTACTTCCCCTGCCATGTAATCGCGCTGTACGGAAACAACCGTGGGGTTCTTGTTGGAATTTTCCTGCTTTACCTCTTCGTTGTCTTCTTCCAAGAGGCTCAGAATCTGTTCGTCGGTCGTATTTCTTTGCAGGTTGTGGAGATAGCGGTATGTTATGTAGAGCTTTGCCACCTTGAAGGCTCCGTTCTGCATAATTCCGTCTTCCACCAGGTCCTGAATGTTTTCTACGCTCAGTGCGTGGCCGCTTTTGTGGCATTCAATTTCAATGTCGTCTACGATTGAATTTATCTGTGCTTCGGTAAGGCGTTCTTTGTCGTTCACTTCCTGACGGCTGTTTGCCTTTTGTATTGCGAGTACGATTTTTTCCCTGTCAAAAAGAACTTCCGAGCCGCTGCGCTTTATTATCTTCATAGAAACTTACACACTCCAGTCTTACTTTATTTATGAGATTGTGGTTTTTAACCTAGGTTTTCGGCCTAAGTTTTCAACCTGGCTTTCCAGCCTTTTCTTGTATTTGTTATTTCCCCTCTGCCCTAGATATGGTGTTCAATTAATATTAGTCTACTATCCGTAGCGTTTTAAGTCAATGTCCCAAAATAGAGATTTTTCTGGCCAAAAGAGGCGGAAAGCCTTATTTTTCGCAAAATTGAACGGTTTTTCGGTGCCAAATTTTTTTTGTTTTTTTTTATGTTGGACAGTATGCGTTTTTTTATGATTTTATGGGTACAGATGGATTTTTTTTATTCGTGCGGTAGTATGGTTTTAGGCAAGCAACCCGGGGCTCCATGGCGGCTTAGGACTTGCCCAGGAAAAAGCCATGGCCCTTGGTTGCTTGGTAGGGAAGGGGAGGCTGTCTCCCCTCCTAAAATTTAGCTTTATTCAGCGAAAGACTTTGAAAGTCCGTCTACTGCGCCTGTAAGCTGGCCCTCGAGTTCCTTGGGCATGCCAATCTTTTTGATAATTGAATTGAGGTTGTCAAACTTGAGTGACTTTGTATACTTCTGGAAAGCTTCGCCGTCTTCTACGGAAACTGCATCGGAAGGCATCTTTACCTTGGAATTCTTTGCAATCTTTGTAGAATACTCGATAGTTGCAAGCTTCTTGGAATCCTGTGCAACAGTAACTCCGTACTTCTGGCTGGATGAATCTCCATTTACGTCAACTGCAAACTGGTAGGCACTCATGGCTGCGTTTTCGGGTGTGAACTTGACTGTAGCCTTCAAAAGACCCTTCTTCAAAGCTTTTGCGTCAAAGTTTTCAATTGTGAACTTCTGTACGTCTGATCCCTGTACGGAAAGGGTGTAGTCGCCGGTATAAACGTCGCCCTTGCGCTTTCCGTTGCCCTTTATGCTTGCAATGCTTCCGTCTGGGCCTGCAGAAAGTTCAAATCCAAAGTCCTTTCCGTCTTTTGTTACGGCATAAGAAGCCATTTCATCGTCGCTAAGCTTGAATGCCCTTCCGCAGATTTCGTCCTTTGAGTCTACGAATACGTCCATCTTGATGTTGGAGAATTCGCCGAGTCCGAAGTCTTCCATGTCATCCAAAAGGTCGTCGATTCCCTCTTCGAACTTGCTGTAGGTGAATGCTTCACCGTAGGGTGCCAAAGCCTTCTGGTAGTTTTCAAAGGCTGTTATGACCCTCTTGAGGCATTCATCGTCTTTTGCGAGTGTAAGAATGTCTTTTACGAGGTTTTCTGCGTTTTCGCCTTCAAAGTTTACGGTAAGAACTGTGAATTCCTGGGATTTTCCGCCCCTTGTTAGGGTAGATGTGTTCTTTGTAACGTCGGTTGCGTACTTGAGGTAGGCGTCCTTGTACTTGTTTACTTCGGAAACGATTTCATCATAGTTGGGGATGGATGTTACGTATTCAGTGTATGCCTTTACGATTTCGCCAACGTTAAGGCCTGAATTTGCGCCGAGGAATGCTGCAGGAAGGGAAATGTAGTCCTTGTTCAGCTCTGGAACACGGAGGCATGCTGAATTTTCGTCCATGACGGCATCCAGGTTGATTTTTGCACTGTTTACGCTGCCGGTCATGTTTGCAGCCAAGGCACCCTTGTTTACGGAAAGGTTTCCGGTCAAGTCAATGTTGTTGAGCCAGTCAAGGTCAGAAACTCCGCCTGCACCGCCCATTGCGCCCATGTATGTCTTTGCAAGGGCCTTTCCTTCCTTAAGAAGGGCAAATTTGAGACCAAAGTCTGCAGAAAATCCTTCGTCAAAGGAAAATGGCTTTGATGACTTGAGCCCTTCGGTGACGGCCTTGTTCTCAATGTAGCTGTAGTATTCTGCAGGCTCCATTTTGTTTGCCTTGGATGAATTACCGCAGCCTGCAAGGAGCATTGCCGAGGCCAAAAGTGCAGCAGCTGCTCCTGTGAGTGTAATCTTTTTCATATAAACTCCTTAAAATGAAACTAGTAAGACTATAATTCAAAAAGTGCAAAAAAGCAACATAACGCTAAATTTTTCCTGTCTTTTTCACCCTTTGGTTAAAAACCGCAACCAAACGCATGATTTTTCGGATGACAATCGTCTGGACGGTGGACCTTAGGAAAACCAATTTCATGAATTGCAAAAAAAGCCCAAAAGCGGTAAAATCCTAGGGCTATGTTGGAAGTTTCACATATAAGTAAAATATATAGGAAGAAAGTTGTTCTTTCCGATGCATCCTTTTCCGCTTCGGAAGGAAAATGCGTGGGAATACTGGGAAAGAACGGTACCGGAAAGTCCACCCTGCTTTCCATACTGGCGGGAATCCTTAAGCCTGACTCCGGCTCTTCTGTGTGGCAGGGAAGGGACCTGCTCACCGACGCAAAATTCCGCATCAGGGTTCAGGGCTATGTTCCCCAGGGCATTCCTCTTTTTCCAGAGCTTTCCGCCCTTGACAACCTGAGCCTCTGGTACCCGGCAAAAAAATCCTCCCTGGAAGATTCCCTTTCCTCCGGTATATTGCAGAGGCTTGGCATAAGGGACTTTATCCATACACCTGTTTCAAAAATGTCCGGCGGAATGAAAAAGCGCCTTTCCATAGCCTGTGCGGTTGCAAATGACCCCAAGATTCTCCTGTTAGACGAGCCTTCTGCATCACTGGACATAATATGCAAGGAGCAAATCCTTGACTACCTGGGCGAATTCTGTGCTGGCGGTGGAACGGCAGTCCTTGTTACCCACGACATACAGGAAATTGAATTCTGCGATTCATGCTACATGCTTTCCGCAGGCAAACTGGAGCCCTACCGTTATTCAGGCGACGTAAAGGCTTTGGTGCGCGACCTGGAAAATTCAATATGAGGCCCGCCGTGAACAGCCGCATGAACTATGCCCGCCTGCAGCTAAAGAGAAACTTCAGGAGTTTCCCCAAGATTTTCCTCATGTCCCTGCTGATTTTCTGTATGGCTTCTGCCCTTTTCTACGCAAAGTTTTCGTCTTCCTCCTCCAAGAGCGATTATTCCAAGATAAAAATAGGCCTTGTGGAGAACAACGAGGGAAAGTATTTCCAGATGGGAATTTATGCCCTTGAGCACATGGACAACTTCCGCTTTTCCGTTGACTTTACCCAGCTTTCCAGCGAGGAAGAGGCGGAAAAAATGCTCTATTCCGGCGAGATTAACCTCTATGCGGTCATTCCCAACGGCTTCATCGATTCAATTATATATGGAAGAAACAAGACTATAAAAGTCGTTTTGGGAAGCGCACAGGCAGGACTTGGCACAAAGATTCTCACCGAGTTTTTGGACGGGGCGTCTTCCCTCATCACGGACACCCAGGCAGGAATCTACACTTACCATGACTATTACGCAAACCACCTGGGGCGCTACGGGAAAAAGGAACGTTCCAGGGAATACGAACTTAACTTCCACTACGCAAACCTTGTGGTGGGGCGGCAAACGCTCTTTGGCACAAGGGAACTCATGGCAGGGGAGGTCCTTTCCCTTGGGGCCTACTACCTTTGCGCAATGATATTCTTCTTCCTTCTTTTGTGGGGGCTGGGAAATGCCTTTGTCTACATACGAGCGGATGATTCCATGCAGAAGGTTCTTGCAAGCAGGGGATGTTCACCCCTTCTTCTTCTTGCATCAGACTGGATTTCCTGTTTTGCACTTCTAGCCTCAGTCCTTGCCCTGCCGGCAATTGCATTCATCTTTACCATAGGGCATGCAGAGGGCTTTATCCCCGAACTTGAAACCCTGGATTTTTTCTGGCGGTTCGGTTTCCTGGTGAACATGATTCCTGCCGTGGCCTTTGTCGTATCCCTTGAGCTTTTCCTTCTGGAAAACGTGCGCGACACGGTAAGCGGTCTTTCCCTGCTTTTTATAGTGGCGGTTTTTCTTGCCTACCTTGGCGGCTGCTTTTACCCGGTGGAACTTTTTCCCAAGGCAATGAGGCTTGTCTCAAAATTTTCGCCCGGTGGGGTAGCCTTTGAAAGCATACGGTCTTCCTTCAGGGAAAATCCATCCCCCCTGCCAAGTCTGCTTACGGCCTTTTACACGGCACTTCTTTTTGTCCTTACAGTCCTCTTACGCCGCAGGAGAATTTTGCATGAATAGAACAGTCCTTTTGCTGCGCCGCGTTCACCTTTTGAACAAGCGCTTCCTAAAAACCCCGGTCTTCATAATGCTTCTTTTGCTTTTGCCCCTTTCAGCCTTTCTCTTGAACAGGGCTTCCCGGAGCAAGGACATAGGCATAAAGGTGGGCTATGCGCTCTCCCAGCCTGCCGCTGGCACTGGCCTCGACGAATACACAAAGCAGGCCATGAATGATGCTTTTTCCGGAGACAGCCTTGTAAAATACGAATTCTTTGCTTCTGAATCCCAGATGGAGGATGCTGTAACCGAGGGAAAGATTTCCGTAGGCTTTGCCATTCCTTCCGACTTGCAGGAATCCTTCCGCGAATTTGAAAAGGGCAAATCCGTAAAAAAGCAGATAAGGGTCATTGTAAAAAAGAACACCGTCGTGACCAGGCTCATAACCGAATTGATTTTTGGCCGCCTATTTTCCCGCATTTCCTGCCAGATCACAAGGAACTACATTGCCCGTCTTGACGGCTCCGCTTTTACAAGTGACGCAGACCAGGAAGTCTTTAACTCCATGTATGAGAAAAACCGCCCGAAGGCTGCTGTTTTTTCCGTTGAATATGCCGGGCCACAAGGACAGGGCCTTTCAAAGCCAAAGGAAGTTCCCCTGCTGGCAGCTCCTGTCCGCGGACTTTGCAGCATTTTCCTGCTGATTCTGGGCTTTGCCGCAGCCTTTTACTATATACGCGATGACAAAAACGGCCTTTTCGTATGGTTTTCCAGGCGCAGTAGAATTTTCCTCCGCATCTTCTACATATTTTTGCCGGTTTTTGACGCCTGCCTTGTAATGATTCTTTCTCTCTATTTTTCGGGAACGTTTGAAGGCTGGACAAAGGAAGTTCCCCTGCTTTTGGCCTATTCTCTTGCAACTGCCGCCTTCTGCACCTTTTTCTGCGCAGCATTAAACGACGAAGCCCTGCTGGCCGGAGCCATGCCCCTTATCCTGCTTGCGACATTCATCGTTTGCCCGGTATTCATAAGCATAAATGCCCCGGCTGCAATACAGAAAATCTTTCCGCCCTACCTTTATCTTACTGCCATCCACAAAACCGGCGGAATATTTGGCCTGCTTTTATATGCGGGAATATCCCTTGCAGCCGCACTTGCTGCATCTGCCCTGCGCATAAGGGAAGTGAAACTTTAGCGGTGCCCATGCGCTTCAGAAAAGAAACGATGGGACTACTTTATTGCTGCGTGGTAAAATTGCAATACCAGCCGGAAGACAATTTTTACAGCTTAAGAAAAGCCTTGTAAGCGTTTGCCGCCTGAACAATGTCTTCTTTTGCAGTAATTTCCCAAGGTGCGTGCATGCTAAGGACTGAAACGCCCGCGTCAAGCACGTACATGCCGTATTTTGCCGCAAGGTAGGCAATTGTTCCACCGCCGCCCTGATCCACTTTGCCAAGTTCCGCCATCTGGTATTTAACGTTTGCCTTGTCCAGGGCATTCCTAAGCATGGCAATAAATTCCGGTGAAGCATCGCTTGCATCGTACTTGCCCCTGGAACCTGTGTACTTGTTGAATACGATTCCACCGTTAAGGAAAGAAGCGTTTGCCTTGTCGTACAAGTCTCCGTGCTGGGGGTCATAAGCCGCATTAACGTCGCTTGAAAGCATATAGCTGTTGTTAAGGCATCTTCTAAGGGTAAGCTCGCTGTAGTCTCCCATGCGGGCAACCAGTTCAGCAACCGCATTCTCAAAGAAATGGGAAGCCATGCCTGTTGCTCCAACAGAACCAATTTCTTCCTTGTCCACGCAAAGACAGCAGTTGGTGCGTTTTTCCGCCTTGCTGTTAAAAAGAGCGTAAGCCGAAGTGTAGGCACAAGAGCGGTCGTCCTGTCCGTAGGCAAGAATCATTGAGCGGTCAAGGCCAAGGTCGCGGGGAAGTCCTGCGGGTACAACTTCAAGCTCTGCTGAACCAAAGTCTTTTTCTTCTATATTATATGCGTCCTTCAAAAGCTTTAGCACAGCCTTTTTAGCCTTGTCTTTTTCGGGCTTGTCTGACTTTTCAGCTTTTTCTGACTTTGCCGGGGCTTCATTGGGGTCAAGGGGAATCTCGCTTCCCAGAATAAGGTCTAGCGTTTCTCCTGGAATGAATTCAGCGGCGGTTTCCTTCATCTGCTTTTGCGCAAGGTGGGGAAGTATGTCGGAAATCACAAAGACAGGGTCATCTTCCTTTTCGCCAATGCAAACATTCACTGTGCTGCCGTCTTTTTTGCAGACAACTCCGTGAATGGCAAGCGGCAGGGTAAGCCACTGGTACTTCTTGATTCCACCGTAATAGTGGGTGTTCAGGTAAACAATAAAGTCGCTTTCGTAAAGTGGGTTCTGCTTTACGTCCAGGCGGGGGGAATCGATGTGGGCGCCAAGGATGTTCATTCCCTTTTCCAAAGCTTCTGAACCAAGGTCAAAGAGGGCAATTGCCTTGCCAAATTTGGTAAGGTAAACCTTGTCCCCTGCCTTTACCTTTTCAAGCGAATCTATATTCTTATAGCCGTTTTTCTCCGCTTCTTTTACAAGGAAAGCAACGCATTCCCGCTCAGTCTTTCCCTTAGCCAAAAAATCCTTGTATCCACAAATCAGTTCATTATCTTGTGCCATGTTTTTCCTTCCTTTCTATGCTCTTGGGCAAGTTCGAGCGTTTATTTTCTTGTAAAGTAATTGGCGTAAGCGGTTTTTAACAAAAAAAAATCTGCACACACGGTATAGCAAGTGCGTTTACCGTGCCCGAAGGGAAAGCGCGGAAGCCTTTTTTCGGGGCAAAACCGCTGAGAGCCAATTTTCCTGTTGACCATAAAAACTCGGACTTTGGTATTTCCTACATTTCTTGGTGCTCAAGACGCCAGTTGATTGTGCGCTTTAGGTAGTGAATGTAGGCCGGATCCTTGCACATGTTCTTTCCTTCAACATCAGAAAGCTTTGCCACAGGACCGTTGTTGCATTCAGTAACCTTCATAACAATGTTAAGCGGAGTTGCATCCGTGTCGTTTGCAATGAAAGTTCCTATACCAAAAGCAACCTTTGCCTTGTCCTTAAAAGCCTTGTACAAATTGGATGCCCGTTCAAAGTCTAGGCTGTCGCTAAAGAGCAGGGTCTTGGTCTTGGGGTCAATGCCAAGAGACTTGTAGTGGGCAATCATTTTTTCTCCCCAAGCGTAGGGGTCACCGGAATCGTGGCGCACACCGCTAAAGAGGGTAGCGTAGGTCTTCCTAAAGTCACGCAGGAAAACGTCTGTTCCAACAGTGTCCGTAAGCGCTATACCGTTAAGAACACCGTACTCGTTCACCCAAGCGTCCAGCATGTACCAGTTTGAATAAGCGGGATTGTGCTTGCGGTTACCCTGGCCAACGCACTGAACAAATTCATGGGCCATGGTTCCAACCGGAGAAACTCCCAGCTTCTTTGCAAGGAAGACGTTGCTCGTACCAACAAAATTGGATTCCTTAAAGCCCTTGGTCTTCTGGGCTTCTATAATCTTCTTTATTACAAGTTCCTGTGCCTCTGCGCTAAGGCGGCGCCTCATGCCAAATTCGGAAAAGGCTCCCAGAGTGAATGTCCCGTCAACAAGTCCCTGGGTC
>JAILHV010000024.1 GCA_024695625.1 Treponema sp. | reverse complement strand
GTAAGATTTGATTGTGGTTTTAAAAAAGTGAATGATATAATAAACGTGGCTTATCGCTAAGCCAAAAAAAAGGAGTTCTATTTTGAAAAAGCGACTTGTTTTTGCAGCGTTTTCTTTCTCTGCAATTTTCCTGATTATGGTATCGTCTGTTTTTGCAGGGGGAAAAAAGGAGAAAGCCCAGCCGGAAGTAAACGCAAATGTTACAATTCCAGGTTCAGAGCCCAAGTCTGGCGAAAAGAAGCCGGAAGCTGTTCCCATTACCGTGATTCAAAATCCAAAGATAAAGAGTTCTTACGTAAAGGAAAGTCCCGGTGGAAGTCCCGTAAAATTCCACGAGGTTTGGGGCTACGTTATGCAGGATGAAGAGCAGAAGTTTGACCCTGCAACAATGCCGCTCACAGACCTTTGCTATTTTAGCGTTGACATAAACAGCTACGGTGAGGCATCTGCAATTCCAGACATCAAGAAGATAAAGAATTTTAAGGGAAGAAAGCACCTTGTTTTTACATCATGGGGACGTGCGCTTACCCACATGGTCTTGAACCCCGATTTTGGCTGCCGCAACAGGCTTTTGAACGTAATAGAAACTGCCGCCAAGGATTATGACGGAATTCAGATTGACTTTGAGAATGTTCCCTACCGCGACAGAAAGCACTACCAGACCTTCCTGAGGGACATTAGAAAAAGAATCGGTCAGGAAAAGTGGCTTACGGTTGCTCTTGCTGCCCGCACAAAGGATATTGTAGACGACATTTATCCCTACAAGGAAATAGAGCCTCTCGTAGACCGCATCCTTGTTATGGCCTACGATGAACACTGGTCAACAAGCAAACCCGGCCCTGTTGCAAGCATTGAATGGTGCAGCCGCGTTGCCGACTATTGCGTAAAGACCCTTCCCAACAAAAAGCTGATTATGGGTCTGCCCTTCTATGGTCGCAGCTGGCAGGACACTTCCTACAGCAAGGCTTGGATCTTCAAAAGCGTTAACCGTATCCTTGGAGAAAAAAACATTACGAATGTAGACCGTGATTCAGCAAACGGAATTCCTCATTTTGAATTTGACGCAACTGTTCACGTAACAGGCTACTTTGACGACACCTATTCGCTTGTTAAGAGGGCCCGCATGTACCAGGAAAAAGGCGTTACCCGCATAGGCTTCTGGAGAATCGGTCAGGAAGACCCGGACTTCTGGCCTTGGCTTGGCCTAAACTAAAATTATTGGGATAAAAATTAGACTTGTCCAAAAAGAGAGATTTTCTTTTGGGACAAGTCTTTTTTTTGCTATTCTTCTTTTTTTTCTTCGGACTCTTCTTGGCTTTGAACACCAACTTGTCCATGCGGAGAAAAACTGTCTGGGAGCAGTTCACCCAGAGTCTTGATTTTATAGTCGCTGTCTGTTTTTGCCATTATAATAGAAAAATCTTCATGGCAAAATTCTGCCATAACTTGTCGGCAAACACCGCATGGCGTGCAGTATTCAAGGGGTGCTTGTCCGGCAGGCCCACCGGCTATTGCAATGCCAACAAATTCTTTGTGACCGTCGCTTATGGCCTTAAAGAAAGAGGTGCGCTCGGCACATACGCTTGGCCCAAAGGCAATGTTTTCTATGTTGCAACCGCCAAAAATCTGGCCGTCTTTTGTTAGCAAAGCTGTTCCAACCGCATAGTGGGAATAGGGGCTGTAAGAGCGTTCCCTCATCTTTAGTGCTGTTTGAATCATCTGGTAAATCTGCGAATCATCAATCATAAACTTCTCCTGATTAGTTCAAAGATAAATCCGGCAAGAATAACAGGTATTGGGCCTGCTATCCAGGGGGCAATATTCATGTAGACAAAAACAAAGAGTTCCGCCGCCGCTATTAAAATGATTAAAAATATGCAGGCTAAAAAGAAGGTAAGTTTCCTTCGCGAAAGGGAGGCAAAAAATATTATGCACACCGTAAAAAACAAAATTGCATATTTAGCGTAGACAGGATATATGCCAAAGAATGAATTTTCCAGGAAAGCGTTCAAGAGACAAAGCTCGGCTGTGTTTTCCGTAATTGTGCTTCCTAGCGGGGAAAGAAAAAAGTTCTGTGCGCCACGGGAGCGTTCAAAAGTGGAATCTGTTACAACAGCCGTTTTGCCTTTTAAAAGGGAATTTATTTGGTAGGAAAGGTCTGCGTCCGAAAATGCCTGCGAGAAATATTCAAAATTAATTTTGGAGAAAAGATCTTTTGAAGTGTATGGAATTAGGATTCTTCCCTCACCGTCAACAGGAATTTTGTATTCGCTTCCGTCTTCGCAAGAAAAAGTCAGTTTGTTTCCGCAGTCAAGTACGATGGAGTCCTGCTTTATGCCAAGTATTTTTGATGCGGCTGCAAAGGCAAAGCTTGGAATGTAGCCGTCACTGTAGGCATAAAAAACATTCATGCGCCGAAGCACACCGTCTTTGTCTGTATCCTGCGGTGTGCAAACAAATGCAATCGTGCTTGCAAAGCGGTTGAATTCATCAGAAGGAATAACAAGGCGTTCCGCTTTTGC
The DNA here is from genome assembly GCA_024695625.1 of Treponema sp. GTDB lineage: Bacteria > Spirochaetota > Spirochaetia > Treponematales > Treponemataceae > Treponema_D. The sequence continues at coordinate 13,132 of JAILHV010000024.1, read as the reverse complement.
AATTTTTTGTCCGTTAAGAACACGCGGGTAGCACAAATGTTTTTCTATAGCCTTTTTTTGGGCTAAAGAAATGTCTTGGCTAAGATAGGGGATAACTTCGTTTGGAACAGGTTCTGCTGGTAGAACCACGCAGCTGCTCATTTGCATTTGTCCAAGGATTTTGCGCTTGGGACTTGCCGGTGCATTTTCTGCAAAAAATGTCGGAAGCAAAATACCTGAGTTTTCTTCATTTAAATATGAAAAAATCTGCGCAAGGTTTTCCCAGGCATTTATTCCCTGCGGCAACTGCCCTATCGTATTTTCGTTAATGTCTATCTGGACAAGCTGCTTGCCTTTTCCACCGTCTGTGCTTGGCAAAAATCCGTCTTTGAATTTTAATGCAATGTCATAAAAAGCTGAATTGCAGGAATTAAAGACACCTGTAAGCACGAGGAGGGCTGATGCGAATAAGGTTATGATGCAGGCTATATGTTTTTTTATCACGCTAAACCCGGTGCGTTAGTCCTGTAGCTTCTGTACCATATTCCAGATTGCTTCTGCTGAATTGAAGTTTTCCGGAACAATGTTTTCGGCACCAATTTCTATGTCAAATGCATCGTTTAGCTGCTGAACAAGCTGTACGATGTCAAATGAATCAAGGATGGCATTGTCTATAAGACCCGTTTCTGTTGCAAAGTCAACATCGGGCTTGAGTTCTGATAGAATTGGAAGCAATTCGTCCATAAAAATCTCCTTTATATTTTTAGTTAGATTCTACTCCATACATCTAAATTTGGCAACCCGATTGAAAATCCCAAAAGGAAATCCCATTCACAAATCTTCCAGACTGTTCAAATAAGATTCAAGATGCCCTTTCGTAATAAAATCCGTTAAGGCAAGCTGGTCAAGATAGGACAGCGAGCAGTCAAAGTTTGCGTAGTGCTGCTTGTACTCGTTGCAGACATCCTTTGGCAGAATAAGGAATGCCGCATTTATTCCCTGACACAAAAGGTTTGAAAATGAATTGATGTAGATTACCTTGTCGCTGTCATCATCCTGCTTGTAAAGAGAATCTGCCTCTTTTGAAGTGTCCGTGTCATATTCAATGATGTAGCGGTAGGGCACCTTTTTTGCCCAGTCAAGAATTTCCTGCTTGCGCTGCTTGTTGTCTTCAAAGGAACCAAGCGGTATGTCTCCCGGCGTAACATAGACGATTGTTGTTCCCGACGTAACTAAAAAGTCAAAGCTTATGCCCTGGTCGTCCACCGGCACTTCCCTAACCGGAATATTTGCGTCCAAAAATATTTGCTTGGTGCTCTGTGCCGTGTCCTCCGCAACCGCCGCAAATGCTTTTAGACCCTGTAAATTCCCCTCCGATGCCTGATTTGCAAGGTTCAATAGGCCTCTGTATTTAACAACCGGCGTGTTCATGCACTTTAGCTGAAGCACGTTCCACAAAAGCATTTCCATTCCAGAACCCACGATAATGTTTTCCGGAGAAGCCTTTATATTGTGGAATTTATAGATAAAGTCTGCAAGAACCCTCCTGAATGATTCGTCGCCAAATGGGCCGCTTTTTGCATAGAGGAGTTTTCGCCTGCCGGTCATCAAAATGTTTTTGTATGATTCAAAAAGATATTTCTCAAAGAAAGCGTCACCGTCAAAGTCGTTGGCAACAGCTTCTACGGGCACTTTTTCTGGAACTTTTTCTTCTGGTAACGGAAGATTTTCTTCTGCCTTACTTTCTGAAGCAGCCGCTTCCGGTATGCTTTGCCCAGCACTGGTGCTTTCTGCTTTATCTGCTTCTGCCTTAGACTCTTCCGCCTTGGTTTCTTCTGCCGCCTGATGACTATCCTCTTTTGGGTCTGACATCTTTTCAGGCATTTTTTCAGGCACTTTTAGAAGGCTTTCGCTTTGAATATCTTCGGAAGGAATAATTATTGATTTTGCAACGGATTCATTATTCTGTGCATATTGCTTTAAGATGGAATCCACCGTGGGAATAGAATTGTCTTCCTTTTTGCGGCTTTGGCTTTCTTTTTCCTGTTCATCCTGAGCCGGGCCTTCATTTTTTGCGCCCTTGTATTCTGCAACAAAATAACCGCGCTTACTTTCTGAATATATAAAACCGTCTTTTTCTAGTTCCGAATATGCTTTTGTGACTGTATTTTTGCTGGCTTTTGCTTCCTCGGATAGCATACGAACGGACGGTAGTCTGGTTCCCGCAGGAATCTTTCCGCATTTAATTCCTTCTGCTATCTGATTATACAACTGATAGTATAATTTAATTTTACTCGAAACATCTAGTGTAAAATTCATAAAGTCTAACAAAAACTCCCGACTGTACTTTATTCCTTCATATAGTATAGACCCTAAATTGGCAAATTGCAAATATTATCACTTCTAAATAGCCAAAAATTTGCCAAAATGAACGAACGTTAGTTTTGTGTCTGAATTTTTTATACTCTGGAGCAAATCAGCGAAAAGTAGTATGTTTGCCTTATGGACTTTATAAAAGAAGATAATCGTATCTATGCAAGCGCAGAAGACGGAAATGTAGTGGCAGAGATTACTTTTCCCGCAAAAGACGGAATTGCCACTATAGACCACACTTTTGTTGCAGACTCTTTGCGCGGACAGGGAATTGCCGGTAAGCTTATGGAAGCGGCTGTGGCAAAAATTCAGGCTGATGGAAATAAAATTGCCGCTACTTGTTCCTATGCAGTAAGCTGGCTTGGAAAGCACCCGGAAGTTCAGCATGTAGATACGGATGCTCCCCTTGCCTGCAAACTTGGTGGGCGACACTAACCTTTAGCAAGATGCCTCTTCCCCAATCACAAATTCTCTGCAAAGGCTTTGAATTCTTCCACTTCCTTTGCGTACATCTGGATCGAAGTTTTCCAGAAGTCTTTTGTGGTAATGTCGAACCCGGCTTTTTTGCAAAGGTCTTCACAGCTCATGCTGCCTGTGTCTGCAAGCAGAGATGCGTAGGTTTTTGCAAAAGCTGGGCCTTCTTTTTTGCTTCTGGCATAGAGTCCCGCTGCAAAGAGCTGGCCGAATGCGTAGGGGTAATTGTAAAAGTCAAAGTCCGTGCTGTAGTAGTGGGATTTTACAGCCCACATGTATTCGTGCCTTTCTTCGTTCAAGCCACAGCCGTAAGTTTTTTCTTGGGCATTTAGCATTAGGCGGCAAAAATCATTTGCGTTAAGTTCGCCTTTTTCGCACTCTTCAAAAACACTCTGCTCAAAGTAAAAGCGGCACAAAATGTCCACAAGAACCTGGCTTGTGTCCTGAAGGTCAAGGTCTATGATTTTAATTTTGTCGCTTCCTTCTGCCTGCTGAATCATGTCCTGTTTTACAATTGTCTCTGCAAAGGTGCTGGCTGTTTCTGCAAGGGTCATGGGGTAGTCAAAGAAAAGTGCGGGCTTACCCTTCATGCAGGAGAAATGGTATGCGTGGCCAAGTTCGTGGGAAAGGGTTATTATGTCGCTGAATGTTCCCGTAAAATTCGTAAGGATTCTGCTCTGGTGGTTTTTGGGAAAGTCTTCGTCGTAGGCACCGCCAACTTTTCCGCTTCGTATTTCGGCATCGATCCAGCCTGAGTCAAAAGCGTTTTTTGCAAATGCATACATGTCTTGTGAAAAAGACTTGTATTCTTTTAGGACGTAATCGCGGGCTTGGTCAAAGCTCCATTTTTTGGAAAGCAGGGAAGCTGAATCATTGCCGGAGTTTTTTTCTTGCGGGAATTCAAGCGGCGCAAACAGGTCGTAAAAGGCAATTCCCTCGTGTCCAGGACTGCCAGCTGTTTTGCTTGCGGTTGCCTTTGTCTTTCTTAGCAGCAGGGCCTTTGCCTTAAAGTATTCCCGCCAAATGGGAAGAGAATCTTCTATGGAAGAAATTAGAGCGTCAAGGGTAGCTTTCTGTATTCTGCTTGAAGCTCTAGAACGGTCGAGCGCATTTTCCCAGTGCCGCCTTTTGTTGAGAGTTACGGTTTCGCCTTTTAAGTTGTTGAGCGATGCGGCAAGTGCAATTTGGTTTTGCTCCAAAAGTGATTTTTCTGTCTGCCAGGAATTTTTTCGCAAATTTGCGTCAGAAGAAAATGCATCGTTTCTAAGTTCGTTGAAAGTTTTTCCGCTTTGGTCGTGAAGGTTTGAGATGATTTGTTCCTGCAGCTGGCCCCATGCAGAGCCGCCTGTCCTTGTCATGTCGGAGGCAAGGTTTTCTTCTGCGGCCGTCATCTGGTGCTTGGTCTCTTCTATTGTTTCCTCAAGCAAGTATTTGTATTCAGCAAATTCCGGGAAGCGGGTAAAGAATTCATTCAAGGAAGATGAATGCGATAAAAGCAGCGTGCTGAATTTTAAATACTGCTGTCTGGTTTGAATTCCCAATTTTTCTATGTAGGAAAGATTGTTCAGGTATTGGGTGCTTGTTGTATCTGTTGAATAAATTATGTATGCATAGGCGGCAAGCGTCCTTTCGTTTGCAATCAGTTCATTGTAATTTTTTAGGTAAGCGGCAAGCCAGGCTGCAAAGTCAAAGTTTTCGTTTGATTCTCTTGTAAAACGGTCGGCTGTTTTTAGAAGGCCTTCCGTGTTTTCTATCTGCGCCTTAAATTCATCCAGCGCGGCTGAATATTCCTTGCTCTGCAAAGAAGAATAAATTGAATCCAAATTCCAGCGGGGTACAAAATTTTTATCTGTGCTTTCCATAGTGAATACATTATAGCAAAAATAAGTTTAGTTTAACAACACGAATTTGCTTTAGAATATTCTTTAGGACGAAGTTCTGCATGCTCTACCATTCGCTTTTCGGCTAACTCGACTGAACATGCCTTGCGTCACCGCCGTTCCGCCCTTCGCTAACGCTCATTGCCGCTGTGCGGCAACTACGGGGCTCCATGGCGGCGTAGGTTGCTTTTAAAATAACACTTTAATTGTCACCATTCAGCAAGTTGTATTTTGCAAGGAGTTCCGTGCCTTCTTTTGTTTTAAAGAGCTCTTCTTTGTAGTTCATGGATTCATTCTGCAAATAGGAAAGAAGCGGCAAAGAGTTGCGGGGGATGATTTGCGCATCGGTTTCAAATTCAATGTTTTTGTAAAGCGGGGCCAGCATTATGCGGATAAAATTCTGCGCTGCCTTAATGATTTCCCTGTCTTCGCCAAGACTGTAGCCCGTTTTGAATTCTTCTTCTGCGTCACTTTTGTACTGATTCTGCTTCTGGGAAATTTTTGTCTCTGAATCAAAATCTTTTTCTATATTAATGTGCTTTTCCCTTCCGTTGTGGTCAAGGCTTATGTGCCTAAGTTCTCCGATTACGTCTGTAAAGTTGAACTGGGGGTCTGCGGTGTATTGGGGTGTGATTCCCCCTACAATAATTGTGTCGTCGCTGATTTTGCTTACGCGGATATTCTGCAGGTCTATTCCGCTTTTTACGTTCATCTCGTAGTTGATTACGCTTAGGATTTCGTCCTTGTGCCTTTCGCTTACACCAAATATTTTTTCGTAATAGTTGCGGGGTTTTACGTCTGCAACCTCTTCCTTTTTTACGATTGTGCCAGAGCGGGTTATTTCTTTGAGCGTTAGCTTTGCAACGTCCTGGTAAACTGGTATGTTGAATTTTGTGTCTTCGATTAATTGCAGTTTGCGCAGCGTTAGTTCATTTTGGCTCTTGAGCTTTTCTATTTCATCCTGCTGAATTTTTAGCTGTCTGTCTTTTTTGTTTTCTTCCGACCTGGCCCTTGCCTTTAGCACCTGGGACATGTTCAGAGTGATGGGGATTGTTAAAAGGCAACTTAGGGCTGTTGAAAATAAAATGCCGAAGGTTGAATCTTTTCTTGAAAAAAATGTGATGGAAACAAAAACGATGACGACTATGCAGATTGCGTATCCGACGCTGGAAAGAATCCTAAAGTGGTTGATAAAAAAATCCGCTATTCTGCTGAAAAAGTTTTTTATGTGAATTCCAAATTTTGTTTTTTTAGCTTCTGGCATGTTCTTACTATAGCACAAATTTTAGTGGAATGCATAGCTTAAAAGCTTTTAAAGAAATTGCATTCATCATCATTGCAGACGGCCGCTTCCTCCTGCTTCATGTTCACGTGGAAAACGTGGTAGAGGGGATTTTTTGCGCTGCCGTAGACTTTTAGCGTAAAGGGAACCTTTCTTTCCATAAGCTTTGATGCAAGTTCAAGGGCCTGGTCTTTTAGGAAGTCTCCAAAGCTTGTCATTGCAAATACTGGGGGAAAGTCTTTTGTAATATGGGGTATGACGGTGACGGCTTCAAGGTCTTCTTCCGAAAGCTCTTCTTTGCCAAGAAGGTCCTTGTATGAGTCTGCATTTTTTGGCCGCAGGTGGTAGACTCCGCAGTTGAGGGCTATAGCCTTTGGCTTTACAGCATCCGCTTTTACGAATGAAAAGCGTTCTGCATAAGACGGATTTGTTGTGCAGCAGGAATAAAGGGCAAGCAGGTGTGCCCCCGCTGAATCTCCGACAGCGAAAATATTTCTTATGTCAAATCCGTACTTGCCGCAATTATTCCTTAGCCATTCAAATACAAGGCTTACGTCTTCTAGCTGGGCAGGGAAAATGTTTTCCGGTGCAAGGCGGTATGTAAAGTTTACCACTGCAAAACCGCGCTGGGCAAGGCTCATGCAGTAGAACTGGTAAAGCTCCTTGTCTCCGTAAACCCATGCCCCTCCGTGCACACTTACAATGACGGGAAGATTTTTTCCTTCCGCAGTTTTTGGCCTGTACACATCAAGCACCTGTTCTGTCTTTGAGCTTCCGTAAACAATATCGTCATAGCGGCAAATGTCTTCCGGTGTCTTTAACCCAGAGTCGCGCTTTTTGTCGTTTGCCGCCCATTCCCTTCTGATTTTATCTGCATTTTCTGACATGCCTTTATTTTACACTTGGAATTTTTTGTTGACAAGCCCTGTTGCATGAAAATGATTTTTTATATAATATTTTCTATATAGACAGGGGAGCTTGCAAAAGCAGGCTGAGAGTAGGCTGTGCCCTCCGGGAAAATGCCTTGACCCTTTACTTGATTTGGGTAATGCCAACGAAAGGAGTTTTTAGTGCCTTCTCTAAACGTTTGGGAAAAACGCTTTGAAATTCTAAATAATTTTTCCGCCATTATTTTTGACCTCGACGGTACGGTATTGGATTCACTTTATGTTTGGCATGATGCCGGAAAAAGATTTCTTGAGACATTAAACATCCGCGCCAAAGAAAACTTGGACAGGGTCATTTTTTCCATGAGCATGAGCCAGGGTGCGCAGTTCATAAAAGATGAATACAAGCTTTCTTTAGGAATCCAAGAAATTGCAGACGGCGTTAATTTAATAGTAAATGACCGCTATAAAAATGAAGTACCGCTAAAGGCCGGGGCAAAAGATGTGCTGGATTTTTTTTATGCAAACAAAATGCCTATGCTTGCCGCTACGTCTGGCGACCGGGAAATAGAGGAAGCTGCGCTAAAACGGTGCGGCGTTTTGAATTGCTTTAACAAGATATTTACCTGTTCCGAAGAAAACACGTCAAAAACAAAGCCCGATATTTTCTACAAGTGTGCCTCCTTTGCAGGGGCGCTTCCTCAAAAAACTCTTGTCTTTGACGACTGCCTTTTAAACCTTAAGGCTGTAAAAGAAGCGGGTTTTGTTGCCGCAGGATTTTTTGACAGGGAAAATATTGAAGACCAGGAAACTATAAAGCAAATCTGCCCGTATTATTTTACGGACTGGAAATAGAGGAAGGCTTGACTTTCCTAAGAAAAACCGCGTCTTGGGGGCACCACCTGACGCACGGAGGTATTTTATGAAAACTGCTTTGACAATCGCAGGTAGCGATTCAAGCGGAGGCGCCGGAATTCAAGCGGATATAAAGACTATGACAGCCAATGGTGTTTATGCCATGAGCGCAGTTACTGCCCTTACCGCACAGAATACAACCGGTGTTACAAAAATTATGGAGGTTACGCCGGAATTTCTGGAAGAAGAAATAGCGGATGTTGTAACTGACATTTTTCCCGATGCAGTAAAAACAGGAATGGTTTCTTCTTCACCGCTAATAGAAACTATTTCTTCCTGCATAAAAAAATTCAAGCTAAAAAATATTGTGGTGGATCCGGTTATGGTTGCCACAAGCGGGGCAAAGCTTATTTCTGATGATGCCATGTCTTGCCTAAAAAAGAATCTTCTTCCGCTTGCAGACTTAATCACTCCCAATATTCCAGAAGCCCAGGTCCTTACGGGAATGGAAATTTCGGGCGAAAAGGATATGGAAAAGGCTGCGGAATTTATTTACGGTGAATACGGCTGCTCTGTTCTTATAAAAGGCGGGCACAATACAAATGATGCAAATGATTTTCTTTATGGAAAAACAGACGCTTCTGCTGCCGTGGCCGGCAAGTGGTTTTTGGGCAAGCGCATAGACAATCCCAATACGCATGGAACAGGATGCACTCTTTCTTCTGCAATAGCTTCCAATTTGGCAAAGGGAAAGAGCCTTGTTCAGTCGGTGGAATCTGCAAAGAATTATATTTCGCTTGCACTGGCTGCAATGCTTGATTTGGGCAAGGGCTCAGGTCCAATGAACCACGCTTTTGCAATAAAAGGAGAATTCTAATGGGAACATCTGTTTTTTCTAATTCATTGATTTGGTTTGGCGCGGGAATTTCAATTGCTGAAATTTTAACAGGCTCTTATTTTGCCCCGCTCGGTTTTTCAAAGGGGATTGCGGCCATTTTGATTGGACACGCAATCGGTTGTGCGCTTTTCTTTTTTACGGGATACATTGGTGCCCTTTCCAAAAAATCTTCCATGGAGACAACGCGCATTTCTTTTGGAAAAATTGGCGGTTCTTTCTTTGCACTTTTGAATGTTTTGCAGCTTGTTGGCTGGACAGGCATAATGATTTATGACGGCTCCCTTGCGGCAAACGGAATTGCAAATTCTGCGTCATGGATTTGGGCTCTTGTTATTGGTGCGCTGATTGTTCTTTGGATTTTGATTGGCATTACAAATATTGGCAAGCTGAACCTTGTTGCAATGACGGCCTTGTTTGTTCTGACGCTTGTTTTGTGCAAGGTTATTTTCTTTGGAAAGAATGCGGTCGTGGCAATAGAGTCTGCGGGAGAAAGCATTTCTTTTGGGGCGGCGGTGGAACTTGCTGTTGCCATGCCCCTTTCCTGGCTTCCTCTAATCAGCGACTACACAAAGGATTCTGCAAAGCCATTTGCGGCAACGCTTGCTTCCACGCTTACATACTTTGCGGTAAGCTGCTGGATGTACATAATAGGCATGGGGGCTGCCCTGCTTACCGGAACAAGTGACATTGCACAAATTATGCTAAAGGCCGGGCTTGGAATTCCTGCCCTTGTGATAATTGTCCTTTCTACTGTAACAACCACTTTCCTTGACGCTTTTTCTGCGGGCATTTCTTTTAGGGCAATATTCAAAAACGCCAACACAAAAATAGTCGGTGTTATTGTGGCCTTGGTGGGAACCCTTGCGGCGGTCTTCTATCCAATGGACAACATAACGGATTTCCTCTATTTAATAGGTTCCGTATTTGCCCCAATGACTGCCATCTTGATTGCGGACTTCTTTGTTACCAAAAATGAATCTTCCAAGAAACAAATTGACTTTGTAAGGATTGCCCTTTGGATTGTCGGATTCATCTTGTACAGGATACTGATGAAGTATGACATTCCATGCGGAAACACCCTGCCTGACATGGCAATAACTTTTGTCCTTACGCTGATAGCTTCTGGCATACAGAAGAAATTGCTAAAAGGCTAAAAGATTTATATTTGCTTCTTTGCAGTGCCGGACTGGCATACTACGCGGGATTGGTGAAAAAAAAGCCATCCGTGGCTTTTTTTTCACGTAAGTTTTCTGCGAAAACTTACCTAGTTTTGCTGCTAACAAATGACGCGCCCTCCATGGCACTATTTTTTCTAGAAAAATGCCGGAACCCCGGAAAGCCCGTAAAGAATGGCCTTCCTGCCGATTGTAGAGAAAGAATGGATGATAGAGCAAGTAGGACTACCGTCCTAAAGCAATTAAAATAAAGAACTTGTCATGCTGGACAGATTCTGAGTCAAGCTCAGAATGACACGGTGCAATTATTAGAATGACATGGTGCTATTAATCACTACATTCCTAGAAAAGTTCCTGCTGAATTTGGGGCTTTGCAAGATAGGACGCTTGCTTTGCGTAAGTGACGGCATCTTCTTGCGTAACCTTGCCAAGCAGAATGGGGGAGTCTTGGTCTACGAGGGCGGCGTTTTTTTGCGCAAGGTCGGCTGATTGGTTTGCGTAACAATAGCGGCAACCGTTTGGGCATGTGTCGTAAGCGCCTATGTCGTTTGAATGTATGCAGTGGCAGTACCTGCGCATTCCGCTGTGCTTTAGCGGACGGAAGCTTGTACCGTTTGCTTTTCCCAATGCGTCGAGCGTTACGCAGGAGCCTTTTTTTATTCCGTATGCCGAATAGTCTGTTGAAGTTGCGCACGATTGCAGGGGAATCCTGTACTTTGCGGCGATTTTTCCCAACCCCTTTGCAATTTCATTCATATCTTCTTCTGTAAAAAGAACAAGCTCGGGCATGTTGAACTGAAGCTTGTTGTAGAGTTCCACAAAACTGAATACGCAGCTTTTTACGTGTCCTGCAAGCCGGGCTGCCATGTGCTCAAAGGTGATGAAGTGCTGCTGGACGGTGTATTTTTTTGTAAGCAGAACCGGGTCGTATCTCCAGACTATGCGCTCTCTGCCCACAAGCCGCTCCAGCTTAAAAAGCGTGTCTATGCTTTTGTCTATGTCAGGAACGTTGGGCTCCACGTCGCGGCCGTAAGCGGTTATAGTATAGAAGAAATATGAATTGAATTTGTCTGTTATCTCGTGAATCCGTGGAAGGATTGGCGCGTAGTTCTTAGAGCAGAAAATTACGCAGTCAACCTTGGAAGGCGTAAGCTCATAGCGGGTGACTTTTTCCGGGAACATGGGATTGCGTACGTAGACATAGCCGGCCCTGAATCTGTTCAAGAGCCAGCTGCTAAAGTACTGGACGGTATCTGTTCTGCCACCGGTGTTGATAATCATTTTACTTCGTTGGTAAGCTCTTCACCTTCTGTAAAAGACTTTATGTTTTGAAGCGTTGTCTTTGCGATAGCTTCCAGTGCGTTTGTTGTGAGGAAGGCCTGGTGACCAGTAATGATTACGTTGGGGAAGGTCATAAGGCGGGCAAGAACGTCGTCGCGGATAACGTCTACAGACCAGTCGTCAAAGAAGTATTTGCTTTCTTCTTCGTATACGTCAAGGGCTGCACCTCCGATGAACTGCTTCTTGAGTGCGTAGACCAAATCCTGTGTGTCTATGAGGGCTCCGCGGCCTGTATTGATTATAACGGTGTCCTTTTTCATAAGGGCAAGCGAGTGCTTGTTTATGATGTGCTTTGTTTCTTCTGTAAGCGGACAGTGGAGGCTTAGCACGTCGGAATCTTTAAAGAGCTGGTCAAGCTGAACGTATTTAAAGCCTTTTTCTTCTGCCCATTCCTTGCTTGGGTAGATGTCGTAGAGTTCAATATTCATGCCGAAGCCGGAAAGAATTTCTGCCATGATTTTGCCAATGCGGCCTGTTCCCAAAATGCCGGCTGTGAGTCCGCAAAGGTCGCGTCCAGTCAATCCTGTGAGCGTAAAGTTTCCAGTGCGGGTTCTTGTGTATGCCTGGGGGATTCTTCTTGTAAGGGAAAGCAAAAGGGCAACTGCATGTTCTGCAACTGAATGCGGTGAATATGCCGGTACGCGCACAACTTTTATGCCTGCGTCTGCCGCTGCCTTAAGGTCTACGTTGTTGAATCCTGCACAGCGCAAGGCAATGAGCTTAACACCGTTTTCTTTTAGGGAGTCTATCACAGCCTTGTTGATGTTGTCGTTTACGAATGCACAAACCGCATCAAAGCCCTTGGAAGTTGAAACTGTGCGTTTGTCCAAGTGGAAATCAAGGAAGTCAATGTCGTACAAAAATTCTTTGTTTGCAGCTGTGAATGCATCGCGGTCGTAAGCGCGTGTATCGTAAAAAGCAATTTTAAATTCGCGATCAGAAGCCATAGAAAACCCTTCTTTTGTTTATGATGGGGAAATTATAACATCTTTTTATAAATTAATCCAGAGATAAAGGAACATGGCAGTTTTTAATGCAGTTCCTGTTTTGCAGAGCCGGACTGGCATGCTACGCGGGGGTGGAGGGGCGAGTTGCTTGCAACTCGTTGCGCTAGCAATGGAGCGGGGAGGGACCCGCGGAACCCCGGAAGACCCGTAGAGAATGGCCCTTTTGTCGATTTTAGAGATAAAATGAATGGTGGAGCATGTGAAATTACCGTCCGAAAAAGAAAAATTTGACGTGGAGATTGCCGTTTTTTTGCTTTTTTGCCGATAATATGTTAGGATTGTTTTATGGCTTATTTTCCTTTGTTTGTTAATTTACAGCATAAAGAAGTTCTCATCCTTGGCGGGGGAAGCGTTGCTTTTCAGGAAATTTCCCAGTTTTTGACTTTTGAGGCAAAGATTGTTTTGCTTGCGGATCAGATTGACCAGAACCTTCAGATTCTTATTAAGGCCTATGAGGACCGCGTTGATTTTGTTCAGAAGAAGCCTTCCATAGAAGCAATCAGCAGCCTTAACTGTACACCCACGCTTGTTATTGTTACGGAAAACGATGCCAAGCTTAATGCCGAAATTTATGCCTACTACCAGAACAAAAACGTGCTTGTCCAGGACATTTCCAGCCGCCAGCGCTGCGATTTTATTTTTCCGGCTATCATTAAGCGTGGCGATGTTGTTTGCGGAATTTCCAGCAGCGGTAAGAGCCCCCATGTTTCGCAGTTCCTAAAGTCTCTTATAGAAAGCTCACTTCCGCAGAATATTAGCGACATTAACGAGCACATGGAAGAGATTCGCCGTGCCGTGCGCCAGTCAATTAGCGATCCGTCCAAGAGGTCACGTACTTTACAGACAATTTTCCTGCGCTTGATTGAAGACGACAACCAGACTTCTGATGCGGAAATTGACGGTATTATTGCAGAAGCGGAACTTTAACGGAATTTTATTGAAACTTTATCGGAACCTTAGCCATTGAAAGATTTTCTTTCT
>JAILHV010000010.1 GCA_024695625.1 Treponema sp. | reverse complement strand
ATGGTCTTTGCATTCATCACAGTTGTAATTACCGTTCATGCTTATGTTTTTTACAGCATTTATGTTGTAAATGGAGATTCACTTCGACAGGCTGTGGGAACAACCAGTGTTCTTGCAGCTGTAAGAACAATCGGCGGAATATATATGTTCGGCCGCGTTATGCCGGTCTGGTCTGTAGTTCTGGTTGAATTCTGTTTTGCCTATTTTATGGAATGTACCTACGGAAGCCCGCTTTCCTTCAAACTTGCCTGCAAAAACTTTGATCCGAAAACAACACATCCAGTCCTTTTTGAAACAGCCATTATCTGTGCAACTGTAGGCCTTATGGTTCCTGCAATGAGTCTGATTGCAACCTTCCTTTATTATCCTTACAACAATGGATTTCAGATTCATGTCGCTCTTGTTCAGTGGCTGCGACTCATGTGCTTTAATTTTCCTTTTGCCTTTTTTACTCAGTTATTTTTTATTCAGCCTTTTGTACGAACTCTCTTCAAGCTGATTTTTGCAAAAGATATTAAGAATAGAAAAGAATTTTAATCACCTTTCTTACATCAAAATCAAAATTTGATAAAATAAAGGAACAACAAAGCAGATTTGATTCTTCACATAAACGAGCAGCGATAAGCGTAAGTCCATTTTTTGGAAACGCAATCGCTGCTTTTTATTTTTGAAAAAATATGTGAGGTTTTTGAAAACTACTTAAAACGTGTTTTGCAAAACTGCAAGGACGCGGAAGAAGTTTTATGATAGCAGCTCTTTGCTTCTGGTTTCTCTCAGATTTTTTAACTGTTCCATAGGCCTCCGTTTTTTTTTAATTGAATTTATATTTTTGTTTCTTCTTGGAATTTACTTAGGAATTCTTCCATGTACAAATGACGGCTTTCGGCAATTCTTTTTGCTTCTTGTGTGTTCATTTTATCTTTAAGTAGCAAGAGCTTGTCGTTAAAATGTTGCAAGGAAGATTCTAGTGTTCTTCCAGCCTTTCCGCCATAAGCAAAAGTTCTTGCTATTCCTACAGCACCGATGGCATCTATTCTGTCTGCGTCCTGAACGATTTTTCCTTCAATGGTTTGGGGTTGACTTTCTTTGTTCTTGCTAAAAGACACACCATTGATAATCTGGCAGATAAACTCGATGTCATCATTATCAATATTATGATTTTTAAGGAATTGTCTTGCATTCATGTTGTCTTTTGTGGCAAACAGCTTGTGGTCATCAACATCATGCAGTAAAGAAGATAAAGCGACGGTCATCATGTTGCATTCAGGATATTCTTTTGCAATTTGAAGGGCATTCTTGTAAACTCTTAGTGAATGGTTTGCATCATGTCCATCAGAATTATTTTTGAATATTTCTTGTATGTATAGTTTTGCTTCTTCGATTAATTTTTCATTCATTCTCTTTGCTTCCTTGTCATTCCACTGTGTATTTCATGGGCGTAAAGCGGATTCCGTTGACTGTTTTTTCTTCATCCGTTGGAACGAAACCACGTGCCTTGTAAAAAGGTAAGCCGTATGGTGAAGAATTGAGAGTGACAGTCTCTCCTTTTTTATTCTTAAACTTCTTTCTAATTTATCTCGTCCCCGAAGCTAATTCAGGCATCTCCTGTCACGTGCCTAAACCCTTAGCTGTTATACCATTATGGTGAATAGGCAAATTTTGTGCAAGCGGGAATAAGCGACAGTAATAAGAGCCAATCTTTATGGTGAGCCCAGAAATCCCTTTATCCCCTTTCCCAGCAGCGTCGTTGCAAGTTCAATCATTTCTTCCAAAAGGCTCAAAAGCTTTCACTGAACCAGCCCAAAATACTTTTCAAAGACTTCGCTGCACCTTTTCTGTTCATCGTTAAGGCAGATTGTAAGCGAGCGCTTTGTATCGCGATTGTAAAAGCTAAAAAACTGCACGCCTGGATCAAAACCCTCAAGAAAAACGATGTGCGGATTATCTTTGCGCAGCCAAAATCCAAGCCCATAAAATCCGTCATCACCTTCGATACAGGGAGACCAGGCTTCTTCAACAAGGGGCGAAAGATTGCTTTCCGGATTCAGCTCAGGATCGAGCTTATGCCAGAATTGTGCCATGTCTGCGATTGTAGTAAACGCGCCACCGTCTCCACCGCCAGTTACAGGAATCCCGTAAATGTTGCTGCGGCCGTTTTGCTGATAGCCGGTTGCGCATACAATTCCGTCAGGGGGTGTTTCATCAAGCCTAAAAAAAAACGTGTTTTTCATGCCTAACTTTGTAAAAATATGCTGCTTTGCAAATGACGGAAAACTCATGCCAGAGACAGCCTCAACAACAGCCGCAAGAATCACAAAGCCGCCATTGGAATACTTGAAATCCCCGGCAGAAGAATAAGGAGCCTGTTGTGTTTTCCACATATTTTCAATCAGAGGAAAAAAGTCCTCCGCTTTTTCGTAGTGATAGTTTGCATTTCCGCACAGGGCTTCTTCAAAATCGTCTACAAAATCTTCATCAAAATAATCCGGCACACCTGAAGTGTGGTTCAAAAGGCTGCGTACCGTCACTTTTTCAGAAAGCCAATCGAGCGAACCGTATTTCCCGGCTTTTGCGGTTAGAAGTTTTTTCACGCTGTCATCTAGACTGAGCCTATTTTCTGCGGCAAGAGTCAGAATTGAAACAGCCGTAAAGCCTTTTGTGCCAGAAGCCATGCCGTAGCAAAAATCTGTGCTGTTCTGTATGCGGAAGTTTTTGTTTGCAAAACCATAAGCATCGCTTTCGATAAGCTTAGTTCCTTCGTATACACCAAAAACACCTGAAAAATTTGTAAAACTCATAATGCCTTTTCCTTATTTAGCGTATCCCCTCATCCCATTTTCAAGCAAAGTCGT
>JAILHV010000239.1 GCA_024695625.1 Treponema sp. | reverse complement strand
TGTGACTTTAGGCTTTCCGCTACAAAACCATGTAAAGAAGTAATGCCCTGCTTTTCTATGATGGACAGTGAAGTGCGCCTTAGGAATTCATTTTTGTCTTTAGAGACATTGCTTATGATTTTGGCAAGTGCTTCTTTGCTTTCTATGTTGCCCAGTTCTTCCAGGGCGAATCTTTTTATGTAGGCATCGTCAAAAGAAAGTAAACTGTGCAAGGCTTCCCTTGACTCTGCCGTGTTGATTTTTGCGAGTGCCTTTATTGCTTCGTATTTGTGGGGCTCTGCGCGGGTGATTATTTGTTTTATGTCGCCTATGCTTTTTTGAGTTAATTCGTTTACGATTTCAAGTTCCATTTTTTTGCGGCCTTTGGTTATGCTTGTAAAACAAAAAAGACCTTGCGTAATGCAAGGCCTTGTGTTTCATAGTGGCGACAGGGATCGAACCTGTGACATACGGAATATGAGTCCGTTGTTCTACCGACTGGACTACGCCACCGTGATGTTGTAATCTTAGCACAAAAGCATGTTTTGTGTCAAGTGGGATGCCATGTTTTTTTACAAAAAAAGTTGCAGAACAAGGTGCGGCAGGCGGTGGAGGGGCGGCGGAGCCGTTGCCGCCAGGCAATGGAGCGGGTAGGGCCCCGCGGAACCCCGGAAGTGCCACCCACAAGGAGTAGACACTTCTTTTTCCAAGCGGATGTTGAACCAAGCAAGCGCCGCAAAAAAATAAAAGAAACGTAAAATTAGATTCTTATTTTTTTCTTGCTGCCTGCGTAGAAGTCCTTGCGCATCTGCTTTACCTGCTCATCCTTGAGGTAGTCGTCAAAATTCATCATGCGGTCAATTACGCCCTTGGGGGTGATTTCGATTATGCGGTTTGCAATTGTGCTGATGAATTCGTGGTCGTGGCTGGAGAAGATTACAACTCCGGGGAAGCGCACGAGACCTTCGTTAAGGCTTTCGATTGATTCAAGGTCCAGGTGGTTGGTCGGGTCGTCCAGGATTAGGACGTTTGCGCCGGAGAGCATCATTTTTGAAAGCATGCAGCGGACCTTTTCGCCACCGGAAAGGACTTTTACTTTTTTAAGGCTTTCGTCTCCGCTAAAGAGCATCCTGCCCAAGAAGCCACGGACATAGGCGTCGTCCTGTTCCTTTGAGTACTGCTTTAGCCATTCGGTTATGTTCATGTCGTTGTTGAAGTAGGCGTTGTTGTCGCGTCCCATGTAAGACTGGCTTGTGGTCTGTCCCCAGTTGATGCTTGCGCCCTCGCACTTTTGCGTGCCAGAGATTATGTCAAAGAATGATGTGATTGAGTTGTGCTCCATTCCAACGAATGCAACTTTTTCGCCGGGGTGGATGGTGATGGAGAAGTCGTTTAGAAGAACGGCACCGTCGCTGTCTTTTGACGAAAGGTGTTCTGCGGTTAGTACGAAGTTGCCAATTTCGCGGTCGCTCTGGAAGTGAACGTAGGGGAACTTGCGGCTTGTAACCGGGAGCTCTTCCAGTTCCAGTTTTTCCAAGACCTTTTTGCGGCTGGATGCCTGGCCTGCCTTGGAGACGTTGCTTGCAAAGCGCTGGATAAAGCTTTTGAGTTCTGCCATTTTGTCTTCTCGCTTTTTCTTTTCGTCTTTGGCCTGCTTCTGCATGATTTGGCTCATCTGGTACCAGAAGTCGTAGTTTCCGGTGAACTGGGTGATTTTACCGTAGTCAATGTCGCAGATGTAGGTGCAGACTGCGTTAAGGAAGTGGCGGTCGTGGCTTACGACTATTACTATGTTGGGGAATTCTATAAGGAAGTTTTCCAGCCATGAGATGCTTTCGAGGTCGAGACCGTTTGTAGGTTCGTCCAAAAGCAGAATGTCGGGGTTGCCAAAGAGTGTCTGTGCCAAAAGCACGCGGACCTTCTGTCCTTCGTCCAAGTCGTTCATCATCTTGTCGTGGAATTCTTCTTCAAGACCAAGGCCAGAGAGCATCTGTTCAATCTGGTTTTCTGCTTCGTAGCCGCCAAGCTCTCCAAATTCCGCTTCCATTTCTGCAGCTTTGATTCCGTCTTCTTCGGAAAAGTCTGGCTTTTCGTAGATGGCGTCCTTGTCTTTGCCAAGCTGATAGAGCTTTGGGTAGCCCATCATTACGGTTTCTTTTACCGAGTATTGGTCAAATGCAAAGTGGTCTTGGGTAAGTTTTGCCATGCGTTCACCGGTGGTGATTGAAATTTCGCCAGAGTCATGCTCCAGTTCTCCAGAAAGCACCTTTAAGAAGGTTGACTTTCCCGCACCGTTTGCTCCGATGATGCCGTAGCAGTTGCCCTTTACGAACTTTAAATTTACGTCTTTGAACAGCGGCTTTTCGCTGAATTTTAATGTAACGTCAGAAACTGTAATCAATTGTAGAACCTCTTATTTTTTGCTGAACAGTGATTTTATTCTGCCAAAGATGCCGCGCTTTTTGCCTGATGCTTCCTTTGCAGAAGACTGCTTGTTCTTGCCGGAATATTCATTCTTTGCAGAGTACTGCTTTGTGCGTGAAGAATCCTTGTAGGACTTCTTTCCCTTGCCGGATGCTTTCTTGCCCTTTGCACCTGCCTGCTTGCCAGCTGCCTGTTTTCCTGTGGACTGCTTGCCTGTGGCTTGCTTGCCAGAAGCTGCGGCTGTTTTTGATGAGGATGCAAACTTTTCTTTGTAGAGCTTCATGCGCTCATCCATTGACATGGTTGCAAGCATTGCTTCTTCTTCCGCATTGAATACGCGGCGGTCCCTCTTGTATTCGCGTGAGGCTTCCTTGTTGCCCTTGGAGTAGCGACCCTTTCCGCGCTCACCCCTTGCTCTGCCTGAACCTTCAGCGTGTCTGCCCCTTCTTCCGCGGC
>JAILHV010000209.1 GCA_024695625.1 Treponema sp. | reverse complement strand
AAAATTAAATTCCAGCATAGCGCGCAAGGTATGGGGATGGTCATTTGAATCTACAAGGGCTGTGTATTCCTTAAAGCGGTTGTAGTCTGCGTTGCGGGTTGCCTGCTGCAAAGCAACGATTGTCTCCGGGTTGTAAAGGTGACTTTCTGCGGTTGGCCCCCTTCTAAGCTTATGGTTTCCAACTGAATCAAGATGCTGGTTTACAGTAAGACCTGCCGGATCAAAGCCCTGAGCGTGATGGTAACGCACATCTTCTTCTATTTCTTTTAGGCCAATTCCACCAACGCGGCTTACAGTGTTTGTAAAATATTTTTCTATAACGTCAGCTGCAATTCCGACTGCTTCAAAAATCTGGGCAGACTGGTATGACTGGATTGTGCTGATTCCCATCTTGGCGGCAATCTTTACAATGCCGTTAACAACAGCCTTGTTGTAGTCATCTATTGCAGTGTGGTAGTCCTTGTCCAGAATCTTCTGGTCAATAAGTTCTGCGATGGCTTCGTGGGCAAGGTAAGGGTTGATTGCACGGGCCCCATAACCAAGGCACATTGCAGCCTGATGAACGTCGCACACTTCTGCACTTTCAAGGATTATGGAAACAGCAGTGCGTTTTTTTGTTCTGATAAGATACTGTTCAACTGCGCTTACCGCAAGGATTGCAGGGATTGCAGCATGAGTCTTGTCTACACCGCGGTCGCTAAGGATAATGATGTTGTAGCCTTCTGCATAGGCCTGGTCAATCTGTTCAAAAAGATTTTCCAGTGCAGCAGAAAGAAGGGGGCGTTGCGGGGTCTCCCCGCTAGAAGGGGTAGCGCAAGACGGCTTGCCGGCTTGAGCGAGGGGAAGGCTTTCCCCACCCAGAGACTCTTCAATTTGGAAAAGTATGGAAAGAGTTTTTGCTTTAAGCCCATTTGAATTGAGGGCGGCAATTTTTATTAAATCCGTTCCGGTAAGAATTGGGTTGTTTATTTCCAGCACGCGGCAGTTTTTTGCATTTGGCTCAAGAATGTTTCCGTCCTTGCCAACATAAACAGTTGTGTCCGTAACGATTTTTTCGCGGAGGCTGTCTATAGGCGGATTTGTTACCTGGGCAAAGAGCTGCTTAAAGTAGCTAAAGAGGCTCTGGTGTTTTTCGCTCATAACTGCAAGCGGTGTGTCCACTCCCATGCTGGCTGTAGGTTCAACACCGTTACGCGCCATTGGCAAAACCATCTCGTTTACGTCTTCGTAATTCCAACCGAATGCGCGGTAAAGAATGTTGCGCTCTTCCAAAGTGTGCACAGGAATTTTTTTATTTGGAATTTTCAGGTCTGCAAGATGAACAAGGTTCATGTCCAGCCATTCGCCATAAGGATAGGTGTTTGCGTATTGTGCCTTGCATTCTTCGTCACTGATGATTTTTTTCTGAACAGTGTCCACAAGGAGTATGCGTCCAGGCTGCAGGCGGGATTTTATTTTTATGTTTTCTTCCGGTATGTCCAAGACGCCAACTTCGCTGCTAAGGATTAGCATTCCGTCTTTTGTGATGTAGTAGCGGCTTGGGCGTAGTCCGTTGCGGTCTAGGGTTGCGCCAAGAAGGTCTCCGTCGCTAAAGAGTATTGCGGCAGGTCCGTCCCAACTTTCCATCATGGTTGCCCAGTAGTGGTAGAAATCTTTTTTCTGGGTATTCATGTTTTCGTCGTGCTTCCATGGTTCTGGTATGCACATCATTACTGCCAGTGGAAGGGGAACACCGTTCATCATAAGGAATTCCAGAGTGTTGTCCAGCATTGCAGAGTCGCTTCCGCTTGTGTCTACTGCGGGAAGAACTTTTTCCATTTCTGCGTCAGTAAGTTTTGCAGAATGGAGTGTTTCTTCGCGGGCAAGCATACGGTCTACGTTTCCGCGTATTGTATTGATTTCTCCGTTGTGGGCAATGAAGCGGTTTGGATGTGCGCGCTGCCAGCTTGGCTGTGTGTTTGTGGAAAAGCGTGAGTGCACAATGGCAAGGGCAGATTGGTATTCTTGTGACTGGAGGTCTTCGTAGAAAGTCCTTAGCTCGTGGACAAGGAACATTCCTTTGTAGACTATTGTTCGGGAAGAAAGCGAGCAGACGTAGGTTTTGCCCACGGAGGGGGAAGTCCCGTTGGAACCCGCGACGCCCACTGTTGCGCCCTTTTCAAAGTTGCGCCTTACGATATAGAGCCTGCGGTCAAAGTCTATTCCGCTTTTGCAAGTTTCGGGTTTTGCAACAAAGCCCTGCCAAATTTCCGGCATGCAGTCACGGGCTTTTTTTCCAAGTACTTTGGCATTTACAGGAACCTTTCGCCAACCAAGGAATTTTAGTCCTTCTGCTGCACAGCAACTTTCAAACTTTTTCTTTTCTGCCTCCAAGCCATCTTCCGGAAAGAAGAACTGGCCAATGCCGTATTCGCGCTCGCCGAGATTGCCTACAAGTTCCGCAGCCTGCTTGCTAAAAAAATCGTGGCTAATCTGAACTAGGATTCCAACACCGTCTCCTGTTTCGCCTGATGCATCCTTGCCAGCGCGATGCTCCAATTTTTCTACAATGCTTAGCGCATTATCAACAATTTTGTGGGATTTGCTTCCGTCAATGTTTACTACTGCACCGATGCCGCAGTTGTCATGCTCGAAACTTGGTTCATAAAGTGTTTTCATCTTTCTTCGCTCCATACAACAAAAGGCCACACGCACAGTTCTTCCACTGTACATGCAGCCCCTTTGCCGACTTTGAGATTTAAAAAGGAAAAGGCCGTAGATAGAATTTTTGCATGGAAATTCCATACAAAAAAAATACCTACGACCTCTTTGCCGTTTATGTAATACTACTGGATTAATGGGGTAATGTCAAGTAAGCAGCGTTTTTTTAATGAAAAGCAATTCTCAAGATATTATCTTATGCAAAGAAACCGGAAATCAGTTTTGTGTGCAGCGGAAGTCAAAACGTCTGAAAACTCGCATTGGAGCGGAACGTACCCGGCAGCGTAGCTTCAAGCCGCGCAGCGAGTTTAATTTCCTATTCCGCGACACCGCGGGGTTTCAGACGGCTTTGACTGGGAGCGGAACACAAAACTGATTTTCATGTTTTTTATGTTTTATTTGCTGCCCAAGAATTCAAGGGCGCTGTCTGCGGCGATTTTTCCGTAGACGCAGATGTCTGCAACGGCATTGCCACCCAAACGGTTTCCACCGTGGATTCCGCCGGTAACTTCTCCTGCTGCAAAAAGACCCTTTACAACAGAACCGCTCTTGTTAAGAACCTGTGCCTTTGTGTTAATCTTTATACCGCCCATTGTGTGGTGGATTGCAGGACCAACTTCTACAGCGTAGAAAGGAGCAGTTGCTATTGCGCGGGGCATGTCGTCTGCCTTGCGGCTAAATTCCGCATCATTTCCAGAAGCCTGGTAAGAATTGTATGTGTCTACAGAAGCCTTAAGATCTGCTGCCGGCATACCAAGTTTTTGAGCCAGTTCTTCAAGACTTGCACCTTCAGTCAAAAGCCCCTTCTTTGCATAGCCTTCAATGGCCTTTAGTGACTCGCGCACTCCCTGGTCAAACAAAAGATAGGCTGTCTTTCCTGTCTGTGCAAGAATTGCTGCGGACATAACGTCGCGGGTTGCCATTTCGTTTCCAAAGCGCTTGCCCTCGCGGTTCACCATGATTGCACCGTTACCGCGGACAGCTTCCGTAATCATAAAACCGTTGGAAGGAACAACAGTCGGGTGGGTTTGAATCTGGTCCATCTGAACAAAGTCTGCGTCAAATGGTTCAACCAAAGCGATTGCGTCTCCTGTTGCACCCTTGTGGTTTGTAGTTCCAAAGCCTGCAAGATCCGGCCTGTATTTTACGACAAGTTCCGGGCTTGCACCAAAACCGCCAGTTGCAACGATAACTGCGCTTGCACTTATAGTGTATTCACCTTCTGCAGAAAGAACCTTTACACCTGCAACGCTACCGTCATCAGCCTTTATAATCTGCGTAACCCTGCTGTTGTAGCGGATTTCCGCCCCGGCAGTTTCCGCCGCCTTAACAAGAACAGGAACAAGGTGGGCACCGATTGCAGCACCGCCCTGTGGCCTGTGGGTACGCTTGTTTGTGGAGCCAGCCATCTTGCCAACATCAGTAAGGTCTGCACCCAAGCCAATAAGCCAGTCAACAGTCTCTGCTGAATGTTCAACCATGTTGCGGACAAGGTCCGGGTCATTAAGATTGTGGCCGCCCTTAATCGTATCTTCTATATACTGGGCATTTGAATCCTCTATGCCAAGCTTTTTCTGAACGGAAGTTTCGCTTGCGTTAAGACCGCCTGTAGCAGAAGAAGTGTTTCCGCCTGCATTGCCCATCTTTTCAAGAACAATAACCTTCTTGCCTTTGGAAGCAGCTTCCGTAGCGGCAGAAAGACCAGCACCGCCTGCACCAATAACAACGATGTCTACCTTTTCGTCCTTTAAAGCCTTCTTTGTCTTCTTGGAGGCAATTCCGCGGGATGCGTTAAGGGCGTCCTTAATGGCCTGCTTGGTTGCGTTGGAAGTAATGGTTGCACCGGAAACAGCATCAACTGAATCCACGCTCTTTCCGCTAAGCACAGCCTCTGCAATCTGAGCAATTGCTTCCTTTGCAAAGTCGGTCTCATCTTCCTGCACAGTTTTTATGGCTGTAATCTTACCGCCAGAAACGCTAACAGACATAACAACACGGTCGTTACGGCCATCTGCACTTCCCGTCCATTCACCGTCGTTAAGCGGCTTCTGGGCAGAAGACTTAATGCCTATAAAGGCCACCACTGCCGCAAGAACAAGAAATACAGCAGTACACACAATAAATTTTTTGTTTTTCACATTAATTCTCCTATTATTGGACTATATTGAACTATATTAGACTTAATTTCAAGCCATGCAAAAGCACTAATTACCAGCCCGCTTGGATTCCTTCCAAAAGGCCTCCATCTGCTCAAGGCCAAGAGAAGCCATATCCTTGCCAGGTTCAAGCTGCTCACACTTGTGCTGAACATAAGAAAAGCGCTCATAAAACTTTTTGTTTGCCCGCTCCAAGGCCACAACAGGATCCACGCCTAGCTTCTGAACATAATTCACGGCGGCAAAAAGCAGGTCCCCGCACTCCTCTTCCAAATGCCCACTGTCCCCTTCCAAAGAAGCAGACTTAACTTCACCAAGCTCCTCTTTCATCTTTGCAAGGGCAGAATCCGCATCCGGCCAGTCAAAGCCCTTCTTTGCAGCCTTTCTCTGGAACTTGCAGGCCTTTAAAAGCGGCGGAAATTCCTTGGGAACTGAATCCAAGACACAGTCAGTCTTTCTGCCTTCCACATTTTCCTTTATGCTGTCCCAAAGCCCGGGCACACTTTCTGCCTTTACACCCTGTTCAGATTCAAAAACATGGGGATGGCGGCGGATAAGCTTTTGGCAAACAGCATCAAGCGCATCCTCAAAAGCAAAACCGTCCTTTTTTCCACCAGCTTCCCACTCTTCGTCAAACATAGTGCAGACAAGCGTTGCATTAAAAAACAAGTCACCAAGCTCTTCCTTGGAATGCATTGCATCGCCTTCGGTAATGGCATCAACGGCTTCAAAAGTCTCTTCCACCAAAGCGCCCCTCATGCTGCGCGGAGTCTGCTCCCTATCCCAAGGGCACCCCTCTTTTGAACGCAAAACTCGGGCAAGCTCAAACAAACGGCAAAATGCAGCCGCCACACACTCAGATTTTTCATCCTGGGCTAAAAGCTCCTTTCCCCTGGAATTTAAAACACAAGACTTGTCCAAACTTTTTTCCATTTTGTCTTTCTCTTAATTTTCTTGCGGCAGTTACTTTGCAATCGACAAATCTTCTTTGCAAACATCCTGCCATTTTTTACACTGCCCACAAGCAGCACCATGGAGGGTGCGTCATTTGTTAGCATAAAGAACCGCGGGTTTTCTAAGAAAACCCGTAAGTAAAAAATGGCAGGGAGGCCATTTTTTACGGGCTTTCCGGGGTTCCGCCTTTCGGCTCCATTCCTTCGGAACGGCTACGCCGCCCCTCCAATCCCTGCCGTCATTTTGTCTGCTAAGTATACCAAAAGAAAAGAATAAAGTGAATAGAAGGGTACCACCGGTTTTCGAGACCGGCGCAATACCACTATGCGACACCTCCACGGTGAAGCCAGTATAGCAGAATGGGGATTTTTTTCAAGTGCGCAAAGTTAGTCGGTAAATTTCACGTTGAAGAAGAATACATTTTGACAGCCAGCATAGGTTGCCGTAACTCTAAGCACATAAATTTCGGTCGTGCTGAAGTCTTCTGCACCTGATGCTTTACTGAAGCTTACGGCAGCAGAACTTCCGCTACTTGGACTTGCCTTATTTGATTCCAGTCCAGAAAGAAGCAGCTGCCAGCTCCACTCAACGCCCGTAATGGAATCAGAGCCACTAACCGGATAGGCTGCAAGACTAATGTTAACTGTTGACGACTTGTTGAATGACAATGCTTCTGACACAGTTTCAGACGGAACTTTGCCATTTGCCTTGACCGTAATTTGGTCTGCAAGAGATATTGCTCCGTTTCCTGAATATACGAATGGCTTCGTTATTATTGTACAAGTGGATTCACCAGAATCCATATAAAGGTTTTTGTGTGCATAAGCCTTTATGACGTAAGTTTGCTCTTCATTCGGTATGGTAGAACAAGGGATGATTATGGCATTCTTTCCTGTTACAGTACCAGACTTAAGGAAGTTTGCCGTAGTTTCTGTATTCCTATAAACCCTGTATGAAAGGACAGCATCAGGATGACCTGCGGGGGGAACAAGCACAAGGTAAGCCTTTCCGTCTTCACCGTAAATCGTGTTGGGAGAAACAGTTCCGTCATGGTCATTCAATAGAGAATCTTTGTATGTTAACGTGCCCCCGCCCGTATTTTCGTATGACACCTCTCCAATCTGGTTTGCGGAAGCGTTAATTTCTACGGCAGAGGTAAAGCCCATCATATCAATGAATTCAACCACATAGGATTTTCCACTGGTCAGGGGTTCACCGGTTTCATAAAACAATGTAGTCCCGGAAGCTCCTGACGTGCCTGGAGAAAAAACTGCATTTCCCTCAAAACGATGGTATGTTTGGCCACTATACTCAACGTCTGCTGTGCTGGGGTCAACAACAGGGGTAGAAGTTACATGCAAATCGCTTCCACCCGTAAAAGTAACGGTGCCCGGATTCTGCAGGGATTCAATGCTGATGGTCCTTCCGTCAATCCTCAGATAGGCAAGATCCTTATGAATGTACTTGAGAGAGTCTGGATTCGGCAAATTCATAAAAAGAACTGCCTTGTTTGGGGAAGAGTTGTCGGCAAGACAAACGCTGCCCTGCATTAGAGGCGGCACACTGTTGCAATAAAGCGGAAAGGAATAAGATCCAAAGTCTTCCAAAGAATAGGGATGCTTTAAATTTATGACTTCGGTAATCGGATGAAAGCCACCTTCCCTTTCCCTTAGGAAATCCGCAGAATATTCAATGTAAATAATAGAAGGATCCGTCAAATCCTGAGAAACAGAAACTCCGTCTGCTTCCGAAACAGTCTCCGTATATGAATCTTCCAGCCCATAGACAAGGCTTTGCCCCTTGGTAAACACAAAGCGCTTGGGATTGCGAAGGTAATAGCTTACGGACACAGGGGCATCGGCAGAGGAAATACAAAGCTGTCCGCCCGAGCCTTTCTGCGTGGGGGAAGCAACTTCATGCTTTTCTATTGCCGCCGTATTGGTCATCAAGTCAAAATATTCATGGACATCATTGTTAAAGGATCCAGAAATTCCCGAACAGGAATACAAGAAACAAGCTACCGCCAAGAGTAGAAATACGCATGCGAAAACAGATGACTTTATTTGTCTCATACGACCCCCTCTAAAACTGGAATCCAGCAGAAACCTGTGGCAGAACATAAATTGCCTTCATGTCCGGAACAAAGGCCATAAAGCCGTCTACCCCTGCCTCAACATAAATTCTCGACGTAATATATGTCTGCAAACTCAATCCAGCAATCGCACTCACGTCCGTACTGTTAAGCTTTGGCGTGTCAATTCCGTGCGGAAAATGAAACTGGTAGTCCGCAAAATATGCAATACCCGCACCACCGTGAAGCTCTACAGTAAATGCATGGCGCCTCTGGTTTGTTCCCTTTACCCTGAACCGTATAGGAAACTGGTATACAAGAAGCCCGTGCGCAGTGATAAGGTTACCGTCTACGGTATAGTTCCCCTCATCATAGAACATTCTCGTGTATGAACCCGTAACGCCAATACCAATATAGCCCCAGTTGTGCTTGAAGGGCATAAAGGTAACCTTTGCGGTTGCGCTTATGGGCCATATCATGCTTCCCATGTAGTCCTTGAAAGTAGGATCCTTAAGGATTATGGGACAGGTATATCCACCGCTAACGTCAAGGTCAAAGGGCTTTTTGTAGCGGACGGAGAGTTCATTCTTGGACCCAAGTTCAGTATACAACCCACTCGCGTCTTTTGCAACTATATGATAGTCTCCCGTGTCCAAATCTTTTAAATTAAATTTTAAGGTTACGCTGCGGTTTTTCTTGTCCGTTTCAAGGATTTCTGGCACGATTCCGTCGGAATCCATGTCGCCACCTTCCGGCAAGAGGACATAATCCGTAAATTCAAGGGACTTATTGTTCTTGTCCGGCCTAAAGAGGTTGCGGCCTTCTATGGTAAAGATACCGTCGTTGTACTCTTCAAGGTAAATTGTGGAAGAATTGTTGGCCTTGCTGCTCACGTCCTTGATTTCCGGCTGGTGGGCAGCATAAACACGGAAACGCGTCCATTCGCTCACTTTTGCGGGACGGCTGATAAGGTCGTAGGTTATAACCTTAAAGCGGTAGTAACCCGGTTCCAAAAGAGGCGTAATCTGAGTCCTGGTGGTGTTGTCTTCAGTCTGCAAGGTTACGGCTGGCCTGTATCCTCCGCCAACCTCTTCTTCTATAACGACTTCATATTTCAGTACGGCATCGGGATCGTCTTCAACCCATGAAAGTATCTGCCATGACTCTTCCGGATTGGCCTTTTTTTCTGAATCTTCATCCTTTTTCTTGGACTTTTTCTTTCCCTTGGAGGAATCCTTCTTTGCTTCCTTGGCCTGGGCATTTGTATCCGCAGAAGCGGCACTTGCTTCAGTCTGGGCAAAGGAAGGAATCCCAAGCGTAAGTGTGAGGATAATCAGCAATGTGGAAAATTTTCTACTTCTTTGACTTGCCATAGGTATTCTCCACAGGATTAATCTTTAGGTCTTTCGGCTCAGGAATGTCAATTGCCAATACGGAAGGCACGTCTGGGCTTTCCTGGAATATAACGTCCACAACTCCGTCCTTGTTTGAGTCAACGCGGCGGAGTGCCTTTATGTACCAGTTGAACTGACCCTTTGACAATGCCGTCTTGAGCTTGTCGTCCATGTTTGCAAAGTCCAGGGTATAGTCGGTCTTGTCTCCAAGGAATTCCTCAAAGACGACCTTTCCGTCAATGTCGCGGATAGAGAATTTGTAGTCGTTGGCAGTCTTTACCGGCTTCCACTTAAAGTCTATAGCGCGCTTGTTCTTCTTTTTCTTAAGGTACTCCCTGTTAAATGCTTCGGGGGATGTCTTAAGCCCCTCGGGATCTTCAAGAGGTGGAACCGGAAGGACTGTAAAGCGGCCCTTGTATTTTTCATCGGTGCTGGAAACGTCGATTCCGTCCATTGTCTCAGCATAGACTATGATTTCGTAAGTTCCGCTGTGGAGTCCCTCTTCAGGAGCAAGGCGTACAGCAAACGGTGCCACGCGGTTACCGGCTGCCATCTGGGCATCAGAGGGAACCTTCATTATTTCTAGCGGCGGGTCAACATCCGTCTTCAAAAGCACGAGCTGGGCGTATGAGTTTTGGTCAACACTTTCCCACTTTGCGTATGGCGGGCTCATGAGGGCTTCAAGGCCGTCTATCTCGCTGCCCTTAAGCGGGGCAACAACCGCAACCGGGTGCAGCTTTGCAAGAAGGAAGGATGCCCTGAGCAAGCGTCCTGTACGGCGGCTTACAATGCCTGGGATTGCGTTACTAAAGGCCTGAATTTCAACATTGTAGTTGGAGCGGTCAACAAAACCGGGACCAGAATACATGTTAAGGTCAAGCTGGGTTCCGTAAACTATGTCGCGGAATATGCTTTCGCCAGTCGCCTGGCTGAAAATTTCAACCTTGTAGTAGTCTGCATGCTCAACGGGTGCCCATTTTACGGTGTAAAGCTTGCCTTCGCGGGCTACAGCCTTTCCTCCGTTCTGGGGGTCAATCATGAAGGATTCATCAAGACTGTCCAAAACTTCAAACATGCGCGGCTGGGTTGTCATCGTGTTGCCGCCACCGCTGGAAGAAAGGCGCCAGTAATACTTTCCCAAGGCAAGGTTTGTAACCTGCAGGACATTGCTTGCAGACTGCCCCTTGTAGGCAAGAGTAGAGAAATTTATGTCGGATGAAATCTGAACTTCTGTTACGTAGTTATCAGGGAGGTTCTTCTTCCAAGTAAAGTTCATGTCGGGAAGAAGGTTCTGTGCAATTCCGTAGTTGTTTGCGGGCTCAACAACGTGCTGCTCGCGCTTACCTTCCATTGCAAACAGTGTGCGCACGTCTGAAAGCGGCGACTCTGCCCCCTCCTGGTCCTTGACCTTTACAGCCCAGTACCACTTGCCGTCGTCAAGCTTCTGCTCTTTTGGCAGGAGGTGGAAATTCTTTTCTACCGTTATAGTCCTTGTGTCCTGTGTAAGGGATTCGTTCCTTGCAAGTATGAGAGTATACTGGACGGCTTCCCTGTTGGCCTTCCAAGAGAAGCTTACTTTTGATGCAGTGTCGCCGTTGTCAATGATTGCACCTTCAGAAGGAACAAGCAAAAGAGGCTTTTCAAGAGCACCACTGCGGTCTATCTTGAATGACTTTACCTCGCTTGGTGAAGCAAGGCCAATGCGGTTTATCGAATAGAACGGTGTTACGCGCCAGTACCAAGTTCCCTCGCCAATCGTTGTGATTTGCGCGGAATTCAAGGAAGTCCTTGTGTCAATTTCGTGGGTAGAGAAATTCCTGTCGGATGAAACCTCCAGGCGGTAAGAGGCAGCATGGGCAGCTTCCTTCCATATAAACCTGACGGCGGGAAGCTTTGTGCGGAAGGTGTACGAAGACTCGTCAGCAGGAGAAAGAAGCTGGGGAGGAAGTGAATGTGCAAAGAGGAAGCGGTTCTGCACATAGACCTTGCCCTTTGCGTCCGCAATGCGCCAGTAGTAGATTCCGTCTGCAAGAGCCACGTTTGAAGAGCCAGAAAGCCCGGCAGATGGAATGGAAGAGCAGTCGATTTTTTCCTCGTATGCAGGAGATGTAAAATTCCTGTCGGCAGAAATCTGAAGCGTAAGGGAAGTGCCCCCGTTTACCTCTTCGGAAACAGAGCCCGACATCTTCCACGCAAAAAGCACTTCCTTGTCTTCCGGCGTAAAATAAAGTATTTTTGATGAAGGACGCGGGCTTGAAACCATAACGTGCAGATCTTCCCCGCTGTTCTTCAGAGTAAGTGAATTACCCTCCGAGACAGTAACAAGCTGGCCGTCGCTCGTAACGACAACGTTACCCTGCAAAACCTGAACGCCATCCATGCCAGCCGCAACGGAACTTCCGCTTTCTATAAAGACATCTGTTCCGTCTGCAAAGAGCCGCATACCGTTCTTGGAGTCCATGCTGTCCACTGATGCTGAACCCTGGGCAAGTTCTGCCGAAACGGAGTCGTCATCGTTCACGAATACCTGGACCATGGTGTCTTCCGCAAGCTCCATTATGTTGCCGTCGGTAAAGTTGATCGTGGCTTCACTCAAGTGCTCGGTACGGATTATGTCCCCGTTGTAAAGGGGCGAAGTCTGCCTTAGGCGGTCCCAGACCATGCGGTCCATGAATTTACGCTCGGCAGTTTTATATTTAAACGTAATTGTGGCTATAGGAGCTTCGTTCATCTTTGTAAGAGAACGGTTTACGCTGTTGTAGAAAAAATAGAAGTTCAGGGCTGCCCCGGCGCAACAAACAAGAATGGCCAGTATGAAGGGCAATAAAAGGTTACTGCTTGACCTGTATCTTGTTTTCTTCTTCATTCAAGTTCACCTTTTCAAAGTCAGGAATCGGAATGCCAAGCATGTTGCGCACTTCATTCAATGTCTTAGGACCTGTAGGGCCGACTGCCTTTATACAGTCCGGGTCTGCCTTAAAATCCTTGTTCCCCTGCCTAAAGAATTCCTCTATGCTGAATCCCGGCATGTTAACAACACCGTAAAAGTGCTGGGCACCCTTACCCTTTACCTCGAATTCAACGGGAATGCGCTCGACCACAATTTCGTTGGCAAGGTTTTCCTGGGGAATCGTAAAGTTGTTGTCTTCGGTTCTTATATAATCATTCCTAAGAAGCTGATATGTGTCTTCCGTAATAAGAATGTCCGTTCCACAAGGCTTGTTGGAACTTTCGGTACGAGAAGCAAAGTTTACCGCGTCACCGATGGACGTGTATTCCATCTTGTCCTGGCCACCCATGATACCGCAGGTTGCGCGACCAGTGTTAAGGCCGCATCCAATCCTGATGTGGGGCTTGTATGTTGCAAGAGGTTCGTTCTCGTGAGCCTTGGTAAAAGCCTCTGCGTCCTTGTTGTATTTCATAAGGGCGTAGCGCATGGCTATGGTTCCGCGGACGGCGTTTATGGCGTCTTCCCTTACATGCTGCTTGTGCCTTTCCTCCAGCTGCTTCTTGTTGGGGTCAGAGTCGGGCAGAAGCTCAAAGTCAAGGCTTTCGTCGCGGAGGATTCCCCATACGGCCATAACTGCATCGCCTTCAAATTTATCTATGTTTCCATGGCTAAGGGTTACGCACTCTACCATGCGCCCCATGTAGTCGTTCAAGAAGCCAATGATTTCTTTTGGAGAGTTCTCCTGGAATTTCTGCTTGAATCCGTCGCTTATTGCGGTAAAACCGCGGATATCCGAGAAGAAGATTGTAATGTCCTTGAGGTGGGGCGAAAAGTCAATCTCGTTACGGGCAATGGCCTTTGCAACGTTCTTGTTGGTAAACTTGGAGAAGGTGTTCAAGAAGCCAATTTCGTTCTTTGTAGCCTGGTTAAGTACACCGATTTCGTCCTTGCGCCTGGTGTTGAGCCTTGAAAGAATCGTAGGCGCAAAGTTTCCGTTCTGGATTTCGTCCGCAGAATTTGTAAGGCGACGCAAGTGGCGGGAAATGGCAAGGCGCGCGAACAAAAGAATTACTATAATGGAAAGGAAGAATACAATCAGGGTAATGTAGATGTTGTTGCGTCTGGTTGCCCTAACACCACCAAGAATGTAGTCAAGGGGAACCGTCGTGTAAACACCGATGTCGCCAGTCTCTATGCGCGAATAGGCCCCGAGGAACTTCTGCTTTTCAGAAGGCTTACCCTCTTCCACCTGGACCTCATCTTCAAACTGAACCTGCTTTGTCTCCAAGCCACTCTGGACAGTGCTCTTCATCATGGAAACCAGAGGATGGCTTTCCATAGACTCGCCTCTTAGCACGCGCTCACTGTCCGGATGGAAAAGAAGATCCGAGCTGTCGTTTATAAGAAAGGTAGTGTTCATGGTGTCTATGCCGAGCACTTCCGAAATAGTCTCAAGCGAGAATGTTATGGCACAAGCCTGGTCAAGACCGTTTTCCTTGTAGGGAAAGAAGATAGTAATAGCAGGAACGCCAAAAAGAGGCGATGGGTTTGCCGCCACAGTCTCTCCGTTGCAGGAGCGGATTACAGTCTCTGCATTCTGGGCAAAGAAAGTCTGCATCAGAGATGACTCTATCTCGTTTTCTATAAAGAACTGCTCGTTTGGAATGTTCACGTTGCGGTTTTCTATGTCGCCGGTACCAAGAATGTTTATGGATGCAACGTCCGCATTACGCTCGTAAAAGAAAATCTGGGCCTGGCGGGCAAGGGCAATCGATGCGTTGCCTGTCGCATTCATAAGGTCCAGCAGCTGGAACACGGAACTGCGCATACGCAGGATTTCGTTTTCCGCCATCTTTGCAGAACGGGAATTTACGGAAAGGTTTGAAGCCTCCGCAGTACGCCTTACGTCACGCCCCGAAAAATAGCTGTTAAAGAAAGTTACCATGCCAAGAGAAATAAGGACGATAAGTCCTATTATGATGGCAAGCTTTACGCCAAGGGGAAATTTTACCTTCTTTACAATCTGTGACTTCTGCTCATCGACTTTTACTATATCACTTCTCTTCATATTTTTTACTTCGTCATTCAAGAACCGCCACTTTAAGGCCAGTTTTTTAGTATAAATTAAGTCCAGCTCCCAAAAGTTCGAATTTTGTAGACACTGCCACTTTTGTCAATTAATTATAAGGCTAAAAGAAATATAAGTCTATAAAAAATTGCAAATATCTCTAAAAAACTGAAAAAAAACTAAAAAAATTACAGGTTTTTATCTTTTTAATATAGATAAATTTAAGAAATTTGACATATTTTTACTTTCTGGAGCGCATTTCTTCTTTTTACTGTGTCCGGCACTCCGTGTCCGGCCAGACTTCCGCAGCATTTTATCCGGCAAAACAAGCAGCGCCATGGAGGGCGCGTCGGGTGTTTGCAATAAAAATGTAGGATAAAATGCCGCGGAAGGCAGTTTAACACGCTTTCCGGGGTTCCGCGGGGCCCTACCCGCTCCATTCCCGCTTCGCGAGAACGGCTGCGCCGCCCCTCCAATCGTGGCTAGGCTGGTGGGCAAGAACGCAGCTTTCACCTTTTTTTTTACTTTACTTCCACAAACTCATACCCAGCATCTTCCACGGCTTTTTTGACTGCCGCTTCGTCAAGAGTTGAGCCTGCTTTGAGCGTAACGACTGCATTTTTTGCTTCGTGGCTTGCCTTTGCGCTTTCTACAAAGTCGAGTGCTTCCAGGGCTTTTTTAACATGCATCTCACAGTGACCGCACATCATTCCGTTGATTAAAATTGTTTTTGTTCCACTATCCTGCTTTTGACCCTTGACCGTATTTTTGTGCATTTTGAATAAGTTTAGCCTGAGTGCATTTGTGACTACGCAAAAACTTGAAAGGCTCATCGCTGCGGCTCCAAACATCGGGTTCAGCTGCCAGCCAAAAAGTTTAGTAAACACTCCTGCCGCAAGGGGAATCCCGATTACATTGTAGAAGAAGGCCCAGAAGAGGTTTTCGTGGATGTTTTTGAGTGTTGCGCGGCTCAAGCGGATACTGGCTGGAACATCAGAAAGGCGGCTTTTCATCAGGACGACATCAGCCGCATCAATTGCAACATCAGTTCCGGCTCCAATTGCAATTCCAATGTCCGCTCTCGTAAGGGCTGGGGCATCGTTGATTCCGTCACCAACCATTGCAACGAGCTTCTTTTGCTTTTCCTGTGCCCCCTCCTCCTGATACTTTCTGATTACGCTTTCTTTTCCATCGGGAAGAACGCCTGCAATCACTTCGTCTACCCCAGCCTGCTTTCCGATTGCCTGCGCCGTCTTTTCATTGTCGCCCGTGAGCATTACAACGCGAAGCCCCATTTCCCTAAGTTCACGCACGGCACGGGGACTGTCTTCCTTGATTGTGTCTGCAACCGCAATAATTCCAAGAAGCTTTCCGTCCAGAGCAAAGAAAAGCGGTGTCTTTCCTGATTCAGAAAGCTCGTTCGCTTTAGTTCGGATTGAATCAGAAACAGATGCTTTTGTTTCAATAAACTTTAGGTTTCCGCCGGAAAGCTCTTTTCCATTAATTTTTGCTTTAAGTCCGTTACCAGGCAATGCTTCAAAGTCAGTCACCTCATCAGCATAAAGGGATTTTTCTTCGCACTTTTGAACGATTGCCTTTGCAAGAGGATGTTCGCTCTTTTTTTCGAGGGCATAGGCAAAGCGCAAAAGTTCCTCTTCATTTGATTCAGCAGGAATAATGTCCGTTACGCGGGGTTCGCCTTCCGTGATTGTGCCGGTCTTATCCAGAACAACAATGTTGATTTTGCCTGCTTCCTCGAGCGAAACTGCCGTCTTAAAGAGGATTCCATTTTTTGCCCCCTTGCCGTTTCCAACCATGATGGCAACAGGAGTAGCAAGTCCGAGCGCACATGGGCAGCTGATTACAAGAACAGCAACCGCTCGGGTCAAAGCCGTTCCAACTTCCGCACCAAAAAGAAGCCAGGCGATGAATGTTACAGCCGCAATCGAAATGACAGTCGGAACAAAAATGCCAGAAACTTTATCTGCAATTTTTGCAATCGGGGCTTTTGTTGCCGCCGCATCGCTTACCATCTGGATAATCTGGGAAAGCGTTGTGTCTTCTCCAACCCTCGTTGCCTCGCACTTCAAAAATCCCGACTGGTTCACTGTGGCAGAAGTTACTGTGTCGCCTTTGTTTTTATCAACAGGAATGCTTTCGCCAGTAAGTGCAGACTCATTCACTGCGCTTGTTCCTTCAAGCACGATTCCGTCAACAGGAATGTTTTCGCCAGGGCGCACCACAAAGACGTCGCCTTTTTTTACCGCTTCAACTGCTACAGTCTTTTCAATTCCGTTTTCAACAATCACTGCTGTTTTTGGCGCAAGCTTCATCAGTCCTTTGAGCGCATCGGTTGTGCGTCCCTTTGATTTTGCTTCCAGAGTTTTTCCGACTGTGATGAGGGTAAGAATCATTGCCGCAGTTTCAAAATAAAACTCGTGCATGTAGCGCATTACGGCATCTTCATCATTTGCAACAACGGCTCCAGTCATCGCAAAAACCGCCCAGAGGCTATAGGCAAATGCAGAAGCTGAACCAAGGGCTACAAGAGTGTCCATGTTAGGTGCGCGGTGAAGAAGCGATTTGAATCCGCTCACAAAGAACTTCTGGTTGATGACCATGACGATTGCGGCAAAAATCATCTGTACAAGTCCCATAGCAACATGATTTCCGTCAAAGAAAGGCGGCAGCTTCCAGCCCCACATCATGTGCCCCATAGAGACATACATGAGCGGAAGAAGGAATATAATAGATAAAATCAACCGTTTTATTAGAAGAGGAGTTTCCCTGTCTTTGAGCGCATCTTCGCTTTCCAATTTTGAAGCAGCTCTTGTTCCATTTTCCATAGACTTTACGCTTGCACCATAGCCCGCATTCACTACGGCTTCAATGATTTCAGAATCGCTTGCAGTACCTTCAACACCCATAGAATTTGTAAGCAGGCTGACCGAGCAGGACTGAACGCCAGAAACCTTTGAGACCGCCTTTTCGACCCGCGCAGAACATGCCGCGCAACTCATTCCAGTAACATTATATTGCTTCATTGCTAATTTCCTTATTTGTTAGTTTAGTATAACTTTTTTTTAGCCCTTATGCCAGTAACCCAATCACATAAAAATTATTCTTCAACCGTGACTGAACCCTGCACCATTCCCATCCAGCACGTGTACTGGAATGTACCCGATTTTTCCGGCGAGAACTCAATCACGTTCGTTCCATAGTCCATCTGGTACTGAAATCCAAAGTCGCGGAAAATCATCCTGTAGTTGCATCCGTTGAGGGACTCTTCCGACGCTTCAATTTCCCAATGAACGGGAATACCCTTTTTGACGGTGATTGCCGGGTAGCGGTAGGGATTCAGTTTGCTTTTTACAATCTGCTTTCCGTTTTCAATCACAATTTCTGAACCGCTTTTCTTTGATTCACTTTTAGCCGAATTCCAGCCGCCAAGGGCAAATCCCTGCGACACCATACAAAGCCCCATCACCACGATAAGGACAGCACCTATTTTCATAACTACTCCTGAATATTTTTTTCCTAGAATTGAAACGACTGAACCAAGCCCCAGCATGAAGGGTACCGTTCCCGCACAAAAGAAAAGCATCGAAAGCGCACCATAAAGAGGACTTCCAGAAGCAAGCGCAAGAACCCACATAGCCTGAAGTGGACCGCACGGCATAAAGCCATTCAAAAATCCCACGATGAAAGGGCCAAGATTTTTAGATTGAACCGAGGCGATTTTTTTAGAAAGAAAAGAAGGAAGATGCGGCGTTACCTTCCTAAGAAAAGGAAAAATTCCAAGAAGCGAAATTCCCGTCAAAAGCATAAAGACGCCCGCAATCAGTTTTAGGCATCCCTGCACGGAAAGCGGAATCGAAACATCCCCGCCAGCTCCGCCATTTATGCCACCAAGAAAAAATCCGACCGAGCCCAAGACAAGCCCAACGAGCGTGTAAGAAGCAAGGCGCCCCAGATTGTACAAAAGAGACGGAAGATAGATTTTCCTGCTAAAAGGCGTTGAAGATTCAGAAAGGCCTACGAAAGAAAGACTCTGCGACAGATTGATTCCGCCGCACATAGCAACGCAATGCACAGAAGTCAAAAGACCTGTCACAAAAAGCAGGGCATAGCTCATTTTTGACGAGGCAATTGAGCCTGGCACAAGCAGATTCATCACACCAGTTTTTTGAAGGGCAAAAAAAAGAAGTGCGATAATGCCTGCATACAAAAGTGAATCCAAAGCAGAAAAACTTTCCCCGCCTTTCCGTATGACTTTGTAATCGAGTTTTTCTATTTCGGAAATAATTTCTTCGAGCGAGATTTTTGTTTCGTCGAAGTATATTTCCGCACTGCCTTTTTTCCAGCTTACCTCAGCGTGCAAAAGGCCGTCCAGCTGCAAAAGACGCTTTTCTATTTTCGTCTGGCAATTTATGCAGGTCATCCCTCTGATTCTGAACGTGACCGAGCGATTTTTTGAAGATTCCATAGCTTCCCCTAAAATAGAATTGATAAAATAATATTGTATAAAATATTTTATTTACCTACCAAACATCTAGGAGAATAAAAAGGATACAAAATATTGAAAGTTTAGTGATTAAATATTTGTTATATTGAATTAAACTTTTTTATCCACTTACTAAATGAATCTGCCTCTTCGCTTATTTCGCAAAAATCATGGTCAAATATGTAAATCTTTGCCTCTTTTTTTTCTTTTAATTCATCGTATTTAAAGCAAAACATATTTCCCATGCAATCTGATGCGAATCCAATAAAACCAGTTGGCATTCCTTCATTTATATATTTATCTGTTTCTTCTTTTATTTTTAACGGATCAATAAACTCTTGAACATCATAAATACCTATATCATTATCAGATATGTAATCCAACAAATTAGGACAATATATTGGATTTGCTTCTCTTATTAAAGATAAATATTTACTTGGAAATGAAACTCCATAAGCCTTTTCAAGACTAGAAATTTTCTGTTCTATTTCTGGATCTTTTTTTGGCTCCGAGGCCCATTTATTTACAAATTTTACGATTTCCTTATTGTTTCCAAACATAACTTTCCCCTTTTGTTGCTAAGCAGTTTTCTAAAATATATCTTACCCTGCCGTATATAAATCACTATCATATCCAATTTCTATTAGATGGACAAGCAATTATTTATCCATCAAAATACGAACAA
This sequence comes from Treponema sp., assembly GCA_024695625.1. Classification (GTDB taxonomy): domain Bacteria; phylum Spirochaetota; class Spirochaetia; order Treponematales; family Treponemataceae; genus Treponema_D. Next base: position 4,825 of record JAILHV010000209.1, on the reverse strand, counting down.
GTACTAATAAAGAAACTAAAAACATAATTACTCCGCCAAAAAACCGAACATCATTTCTTATATTATATTCTTTATTGATAAAAGGTTTTACAGTAGAAATCATTAAACTAATGGAGAATAATAAAAAACACAAAATAGAATTTATCTCATTTCCTTTAGTAAAAAACAGCAGAACAAATGCACACAGTCCAATACTAAAGCCTATCGTACTTAAGATTGAATTATCTTTGATATTAACGGTTTCATCAGGCTTTTGATCAACAATTAATTTTCCTTCAAAAAAATATTGTTTTATTATATCATGTATTTTGTCTTCATCATTCAATTTAAAGTATTTAGAAACCTTTGTTCCAACCCTATGGGCAATAGAAACATATCCATTTTCCTTAAATATTTGAAGCCAGTTTGATTTATCAGATTCAAGACAAATATCATAATTTGATTGACTTATAGAATTATCAACAAATTCTTTTAGCCTTGCATAATCGAGTTTTTCATATTTTTTATTATTTATTTTTATATTCATTTTTTTCCTCGATTAATAACTCTTGTTCAAACGTATCTTTATAACTGTAATTCACAAAATATGGCTTACCATTTTTATCGCATAACTGTTTAAAAGCATCTCCTTCTATATAGTAAGGAGCAAGTTCATATTGGCCGTTCCATTCAAACCGTTTTTTTGAAAAGAAAAAACATAATTTATTTTGATATATTCCAACAAATCGTTCTCCAAAATCTTTTTCGATGAATTTACCTTCTGATGGATAGAAAATAATTTTCTCTGGATTTGTTATATCAAAGATACGAGCTGTTTGATCGCAATACTTTCCTAATGGTGTTGTAATAATTAAATAAATCTTATTTTCATATTTAAGTGTATAAAAATGAGTAAATGGAATATCAAAACTTCCCTTAAAAAAAATCTCTTGATTATTGATTTCTATTTTACTTTCGAATGTTTTGCATGTGCTATTATCGTAGTATGGATAATATAAAAAAGAATCTATTCCTTTTATATTTTCCGTATGAAAAATCCAGCAACTTGTATAATTTTTATCTTTTATGAATGAAGGTTCAAGCGAGCCTCTTTCTACATTTATTTCATCAATTTTTCTTGCTTCAAAAATAAATAATCCGTTCAAGCTTTCCTTTGCAAACAAAAAACAATTTGACAATACAAATAAAAACAAAAATATTTTTTTCATTTTTTTTCCTTATACTTTATTTCTAACACCAGCAGAATCAAACCAACGAAACCTACTGCTAAAGCAAAAGTAAATATAACTCCCATGTTTATGCATGCGTGAGCCTAACTCGATGAAATTATATTTCTTTTCCACAGCAATACTATTCCTTCATATATAAATGAAACCGGAATAATTATACCTGATTTAAACCATAAAATACTATCCATATTGTTAAAGCCAGAAAATCCGCTTATCCAATCATTTGCGTTAATCAAACTGAAAAAGCAAGTAATGCAAAATATAAAAATAGGTATGCAAAAGAAAGAGAAATAAAGGATAAATAATTCTTGTTTTTTTAATTTTATTTCATGAACTTTTAATGAAATTAAATTAAAGACAAATGTAACCAATGATATAAATATTAACGACACCGGTTTGAATAAAAGAATCCGCAAAGGACTAAACACAAACATCATTGCTCTAGGACCAGCTACATGAGCTGCCATAACAAGAAAAGTTATAATGCAAAAGAAAACATAAAAAATGCACAAATTAATAATAGACGGAATAAGTTTTTTTAATAAGCGGCAAATATATGCCCAAGAGAAAAATAACAAAGGAGCAACAATGAATGTAACTTTTTTTCCACCTACCCAATTCCACGTGCTATTAAAAAAAGGATTTGTTTCTATTATCCATACTATCCAGGAGATTATTGAAAAGGTTATAAGCAAAATTAAGGAAACTCCCACTTTGCAGGGATTAGTGCCTTTTGCTTTTTGTTCATCTACCGCCATTATAATCAAACCTCCATACACCTCGTTTTGCCCTAAAGTTTAATTTCATTCTATAAAGCAAGCTTGATTTGTTTTGTCAAATATTCCAATTATTAATAAAAGTTTATATATCTTTTATTTCAATATTTCTCCCCAAAAGACAAGCCTGTGTGCCTGTCAGCATAACTACGCAGTTAAACTGCACAGGCCTTGAGCTGTGTCGGCTTTGAAGCTTTGTTAGGCGTTTTCTATTATATAATCAAGAATAATTTTAATTATTCTTTTTCTCTCTTCAATATTTATATTCTTTGATGTTTCGAAAGTAAATGAGTTTTTGCAGCTTGAATAAAATATTCCTGTTGTAACAGTTTCCTTTAATTTCATATATTTTGAAGCGTAAAATGGAACGTATAATTTTCCGTTTTCCGCTTGTAGAATTCTATCTTTATATTCACTATCAAACACAACATTATTCGTCGCTAATTTTTTTAATATGTTATCAGAAATCTTTTTATTTTTTATTCCGTAACAATATAAGAAAAAACCGCTGGCATTTGCTTCATGAAAATCAAATACTTTTTCGTAATCCTTTGGCTTAAAATTATTTACTAATATCTGAGCTTCACGAGTTTTTAAGTTTGTCATATCTCTGTTAATATCAAGATTATTTCCGTTATATCGCTGATTAAACTCGAATCCAAACGGGTTTACGATTAAAATAAAATCAATTTGCAAATCGTTTCTTTTTACATCTTTCTTGTTCAGTGAAATTAAAAAATCTTTTATTGCATAAACAGGAGCGGGCTCATTTCCATGAACTCCAGATATTATAAGGTATTTTTTGCCTTTGTTTTCTTTTAGTGGATTATAACTTATTTTATAAATTGGATATTTTTGCTTCTTGTATTCTACTGTATCTAATTTTTCTACAGCGAAATTTGAATCCAATGTTTTTATAAAAGCAATCGTGTCAGAATAGTTTCTGCTTTTTTCAAGCGAAAAAATATTTTGCGTGAGACAAAAAATACTAATTAATAAAAATAATTTTTTCATAATTTACTTAAGCAGCCCAGTGGGCTGTCCGCCTAACATGTCATTATCGGGGACGCTGAAAATTTCGTTTGCGAAGGCCCCGACAATGACACACTTTGTGCAAAAAAATTGGCTTTTGGCCTATTACATTTTTTCCAGGAAGGGAACAAGAACCAAGTTCATTGCGCTGCGCAAAACGGTGAGAGTGCAGGATGCCAGGCACAACCTTGCGCTAGCCAAGGTTTTGTTTTCTTCTGCAACGGAAAGAATTGGACAGTCGCGGTAGAAGGCACTGAAGGCTTTGCAAATTTCGTAGATGTAGGATGCCATCTGGCTTGGGTCAAGATCCGTGGCGGCTTTTTCCACAACCTGGGGGAAGCGGCCAAGGCTTTTAATAAGGGCCCATTCGCTTTCGTGAGTCAAAAGGGAAAGGGACTGTGCATCCGAACCAAGGTTTGCGCTAAGCCCCTGCTCTTCTGCCTTGCGTAGAATAGAAGCAATTCTTGCGCCCATGTACTGGAGGTAGGGGCCTGTGTTTCCGTTAAAGGAAAGGCTTTCTTCCGGGTTAAAGAGCATGTCTTTTACAGGGCTTACCTGCAAAAGGTAGTAATGCAGGGCGGCAAGGGCAACTTTTTCTGCAACGTCATCAGCATTGCCAACTTCGCTGTCCCTGCCCTTGTCCTGAATTGCCTTTAGGGCATCTGCATGAAGGCTGTCTATAAGGTCGTCAGCGTCAACAACGGTTCCCTCGCGGCTCTTCATTCTGCCGGAAGGAAGGTTTACAAGGCCGTAGCTTAAGTGGTAGAGGTTTGAAGCCCAGTCGTAGCCAAGCTGCTTTAATATATGGAAGAGAATCTTAAAGTGGTAGATCTGCTCGCTTGCAACAACGTAGACCATCTGGTTAAAGTCCCAGTCGTTGTGGCGGGAGATTGCGGTTCCTATGTCCTGGGTAATGTAGACGGAAGTTCCGTCCTTGCGCAAAAGTACCTTGGAGTGGTCTTCGCCGTCCTTGCCCTTGCCTGTTACGTTTGTTACGTCCACGCGCACGGAGCCGTCATCTGCCTTAAAGAAGATGCCTTTTTCCAGGCCCCTCATTATTTCTTCCTTGCCCTTAAGGTAGGTGTCGCTTTCAAAGTAGAGCTTTTCAAAGCCAACGCCGGTTCTGTCGTAGGTCTGCTGAACTCCGGAAAGGGTCCAGCCGTTCATCTTCTGCCAAAGGTCGCGGACTTCCTTGTCTCCGTTTTCCCATTTGATGAGCATGTCTTCTGCCTGCTGCAAGGCTTCGGGGTGTTCCTTTGAGTATTTGTCAAATTCCACGTAGCACTGGCCAACAAAGTGGTCGCCCTTTATGCCAAGGGACTGTGGTGTGTCGCCCTTTGCCTCGTGGAAGAGCTTGTAGGCAAGCATGGACTTGCAGATGTGGACTCCGCGGTTGTTGATGATGTTTACGCGGTAGACTTGGGCACCTGCCTTCTTTAGTATGCGGCTTACGCTTTCGCCAAGGGCATCGTTTCTCATGTGGCCCAAGTGAAGCGGTTTGTTTGTGTTGGGGCTTGAGTATTCAACCATTACGCGGCGGCCTTCAAAGAGCTTCTTTCCGTCTTCTGCAAAGGAGCCGTATTCATCGCCTTCCTTAAGGATTTTTTGCAGGATTCCACCGGCAGCATTTTCTTTGTTGAGCTTTATGTTTACGTAAGGGCCTACAGCTGCTACTGTTCCAAGTTCCTTTACGCCGTTACCAGCATTGACGATTTTTGCAACTTCTGCGGCTATTGCCGGGGGAGCCATTCTAAAGGCTTTTGCAAAGGGAAAGAGGGGTACGCCCAA
>JAILHV010000147.1 GCA_024695625.1 Treponema sp. | reverse complement strand
TGTGATTCACCCGCAAACGCTGCCAGCAAATTCTTTTCTGTCTGTGTACCTGCATACTTGCTCATTTTAATCTCCTTACACTATAGCCAAATGTTCTTCTATTATATTTCAGAATTCCCTTGTCTACAAGAGCAATTTTATTGTAATTGGAAAATACTTTTTGATTTTTGGAGCCGCCTTAATATTAAAACTGTGCCCGGCTACCCGCCGGTCAGACTCTCGTGTATCCCGCTTTCCAGGGTTCCGGGGGCCCCTACCCCCTCCATTACTCCACTTCGTTCCGCAACGGCTGCGCCGCCCTTCCAATCGGGGCTAGGTTTCTTTTCAAGATCGCTTGCACAAGAGGTATTTTTTACTATAATAACAGAGGAGAGAAAAATGGCCGAACAAATTTTTGCCATAGTAATGGTTATCTTACTGCTCAACATTCCAATCTTTATCTTTTGGAGAAAGACAAAAGATAGCAAAGACCATGCCGTCATAATTGCCCACAGAATCATTTCCACTCTAGAAAACCTTGCGCTTGTCACAATCATTTCGCTTGCCCTTTGGAAACAAAACCATTATCTTGTCCTTCTTGTTCCATGCCTTGCTCTCATCATCTACCCGTTTTGGTGGGGAATAAACGCGGAGCTTACCGACGAAGAGCGGGCTTTTCTTGTTGCAGAACGGGGCTTTCACATCCTGAACACAAAGGCAAAAAGCATGATTGTTCAATTCATCACTTTCCCGCCCTACTATCTTATAGCCGCATGGAAAATGACTACGCTAAAAGCAAACAAAGACAAGGAAAGCCAAAATGAATAAAAGTAACAAACCACTTACAAAGTCTCAGGCACGTGCAGGCCTCATATTTTTACTATGCCTATTGGCTTTTTATATTTGCCTTAACATTTCTATTACGACAATTCAAAAAAGAATACGCTCACACTGCGAAGAAAATCCGTCAAAGGTAGATGTCTCGCAATACTTAAACGAACACGATTCGGGAACCGCATTTGTCTTCTCTCCAAAAGACAACACAAACTGTTCTTACATCATATTTGAAATACTTTGCGGAGGAAAATCAGCGACATATTATTTTTACCGGTCGGGAAGCTGGATTATCATCCGTGAAAAAAAATATTCCAGTGTCTTTTTAAATTTACTGAATATGCCCAATAGGATTTCCTCATATAACATTGACGGAAATAGGTTTTCAGTTATCAGCAGAAAAAATGCTTTGTACCATAACAGCCACCTTGGCAGCTATACAAAACTACTCGTTGAAGTTGGAATCAAGCTGTCCTCCTGTTGCGGCTAGAACTCATTGCAAACCATATCAAGACCAGTATAAAAGAAAGCGACTGTGCAAGAGCCACGCGGACGGCCATCATTTGGTCAGCCCCGTTTTTTGAGACCACATGCAAAATGTTAACAATCGTATTGTTCACAAAATGGTCTCCCATTCCCATAAAGATGCTGCCGGTAATTTTTGTAAGCATGGCAAACTTAAAGCCCACAAGCGCAGACGTAAAGACCAGCATTATTGCATTAGCAACCGTTCCAGCCATGCTGCTTTCTCCGTCAAAGAAATTTCTTACTGGACCAACAATGTGCCAAAAGCCAAACAAGGCGGATGCTATCAGTGCAGAAAGTATAAAGCTGTACTTTTGGCTAAGGATTTTGTTAAAGAGCCCCCGGAAGACACCCTCTTCCATCAGAACATTTATTATATTCCCCGCAATGCAGATTAGAAAAAACAAAAGGCTGGTATTATTGCCAAGGTTTTTGTCTATTGCGTATGTGCTCACATAAAGCTTTAGTGAATCAAAATTTCCACGAGAATTAATTATAAGGCATTCTACCGTGTAGGCTACGGCAAAAGTGCAAAGACCAAATGCAAGTCCCCTACACAAATTAAAAAGCGCCCTTTCTTTTGAAAAACCAATTTCTGCTGTGGTAAAGTGCAAGATTCCTGCACAAATAAAAAGCACAAGAATTCCAATCAGCTTATGGACAACCGCTTCTCCAACCCAGGTTCTGTCCGTGCGCAAAACAAAATATTCAAAAATCCTGAATGCAAAACAAACAAGATAGATGCTAAGAACAAGTAAAACGACCCTTTGATTTTTTTTATTCACCATTTTATAACCCTATATCTTTTATAATTTTTGCCACTTCCAAGATAGCATAAAAAGAATAAATCTTCCATAATAAAGTGAACTCCTTATAAAACTAAAGGGCTTTGACTTTTTGTGCAAAGATTATATAATAAAAGAATGAATAAGTTTGCAAGATTGGTATTTGCCGGTGTATTTTTTTTGTTTACTCTTACAATGACGGACGGATGTGCCACGACTCCTGAGGGGCAGCTTCCCGGAGATCAGGCTTTGTCAGTTCAGGAAGGTGATTCCGAGACAAAAAAAAGCGGTTCTGATTCAAGTGAAAAAAAGTCTTCAGACTCACAATCGCAGGACTCAAAGTCAGCTGATTCAACATCAACTGATTCGGCAGATAACTTGCAAGAGGAAGAAGAAAATGTTGCAGCGGTAGATATAAAGGGCCGCCCATCTTCTGACTTAAAGGTCCCGCAGACTGTTGAGCAGTACAAGCTTTCTAAGGTTGTGCGTGTTTCGCCCGACGTCGTTCAGGCTGTCTATAAAAATACGGAAACAAAGGGTAAAGTCCTTACCGTAACCAAGGCCTATGGAAACCTCGTTCCCCAGGTGATGATTCCAAATTATACTTCCAAGAATATTTCCTATTCCGGTGAAAACCTAAAGGGGCTTTATGTTGTTCTTGGCAGGGAAAATTCTCTTTGCAGGAGCGCAAGCTGGGTTAGCGGAGACTTTGCTTTTTCTGTCATGGCGGATGAAGGCTTTACTTACGAGAACTTAGATTCTTTTATTCAGCAGATTTACTAATTACAAATTATTTTAGGACGGTGCTTTTTTAGGCTCTGCCATTCACTTTTTTGCTAACTCGACTGGCGTGCATATTCGTCACCGACTTCGCTTGAAACTTCGTTGCGAGAACCGCCCTTCGCTTTGCAGCTCATTGCCGCTTGCGCGCCAACTAAAGGGGCTACACGGCGGCGTAAGCTCCTTTTGCCGGTTGCAGGATATTTTTTTGCTTCCATTTGTAATTAAAGCGTTTCACAGGTATTTTAAACGGTGAAGGATTTTATTATGACAAGAAATATTTTGTTTAACAGAACGCGCATTGTTTTTCTTTTTTGCCTAAGCCTTTTTTGCGCAAGTTTTTTTACCTTTGCACAGGAAGCAGGCCCCCTTGCAAATTTGCCTTCCGTGGAACCTCTTTTTCTTTACGATGAAGGAACCTCCCTTGATGACGAAGACATTATAAAAGCTGCCCTTGAATTTTCCGAATGCCCCGCAAGCTCTGCAGAAGGACAGGCTGCCCTCTTACGCTATGCTGACTTACGGCGGGCAGTGACTTCCCCTTCTTTTTCTAGCTTGAACCAAGTAGAGAAGGCGGAAAAAATTCTTTCCCTGATGTATGAAAAGGTCATTGTTGCCTATAAAGAAAGGCAGACAAGGCTGAACGTCATGTTTGCAAACGGAAGCTACAACTGCGTTTCTTCCAGCCTGCTTTATCTTGCACTTGCAAAGGCGGGTGGACTTGATGTCCGCGGGCAGGTAACCCCCAACCATGCATTTTGCACCCTCTATGTAACAGACGGTTCAGGCGGCGGAAAGGCAAAGATAGATGTTGAGACAACAAATCCCTACGGCTTCAATCCAGGGGTCAAGCGGAATGTCCAGGTGGATGCATCCGGCGGCGGGCGCTATACGGTTGTTCCCAAGAGGAACTACAGCGGGCGTTATGAGGTAGAAGACAAGGTCTTTGTTAGCCTCGTGGGGGCAAACCTTGCTTCCGATTACGACAAGGCCGAGAACTGGCAAAAGGCAGTGCCTATGCTTGCCGCGTGTGCCGCCTTTACCAGTGACTGCAAAAATTCCAAGCACGACAACCGTCTGGAATTTGAAAAAATGTGCACGAATTATGTTGTGAGCCTGCAGCGCGAAAAGCAGTTTGGCCTTGCCATTGAGTGGCTTGATACCGTCTTGGCAAAGTGGGGCAGTGGGAATGAGCTTTTGAACACTTACGAAAAGACGCTTTCCAACCATATAATTTCTGTCTGCCGGAAGGGTTCATTTTCTGCGGCAAAGGACTGCCTGGAGCAACGCAGGGACAAAATCGGTGTACAGGCAGCAGCCCGCATTGAGCAGCTGATTTTTGAGAGTGAAGTTCAATGGCACCTTGATGAAGCCCGCGGGGATGATGCGGCAATTGAATACCTGCATGGCATACGCTCGCTGGATATTGCAAAGCAGCCCAAGAACGCTACAAAAATAAAGCAAAGGCTTGAACAGCATTGGCTGAATAAGATAAATGCGGCACAGACCGACGGGGACTTCCTCTATGCGGCAGCCATTGCTGACCAGGGAATAGCAGACGTTGGCAGCAGCGGCATTCTTTCAAATGCAAAAAGGAACTGTTTCCGCAATTACGATGCCTTTTACCACAACAAATTTGCAGATTTTGCAAATAAGAAGCGTTATGAAGAGGCTCTTGACGTTCTGAATGAGGGTCTCAGAGGGAATCCCGAAAGCCAGGCTCTAAAAAAGGATTTGAAGCTTTTGCAGAATATGATGGGCAAAGAATAGGAAAAGAAAAGTCCAGATTAACTTCGGCACCACCATCATCTGAATACCGTTGCTTCCTTCCGGATCTGGCGGGGTTTTCCAGCGACAATGTGCAAAGCATCTGGACAAAGCGGAAAGAGGGGGATTCGAACCCCCGACAGACTTTCGCCTGTGCACGCCTTCCAAGCGTGGACCTTAAACCACTCGGACATCTTTCCAAAACAAAAAAAATACAGGACTTTTTGAATAAAGCCACCGCAGTCAATTAAGT
>JAILHV010000202.1 GCA_024695625.1 Treponema sp. | reverse complement strand
AGAATTGGCTTCTAAGCATTATGCCGAACACAAGGGTAAGCCCTTCTATGATCCGCTCGTTGACTACATTACAAGTGGTCCTGTTGTTGCAATGGTTTGGCAGGGAGATGACTGCATTACTTTGGTAAGGAAGATGACAGGTTCCACAAGTCCTGCAGAGGCTCATCCGGGAACAATCCGCGGAGACTTCTGCTCTCACACTACGCACAATATTATCCACGCAAGCGACTGCGAAGAAAGTGCCAAGCGCGAGATAGACCTCTTCTTTGCACCAGAAGAAATCATCGACTGGGAAGACCAGGCTTCTCTCTGGTTCTAGGTTTTGCTTAAATGGGGAGGGGAAAGCCTTCCCCTGCGGCCGCACTGCGTTGCGTCCTACCCCTTCTACGGGCTCAAACGCCGCCCGTAACGCCCGCTACTGCCTATTTACAGGGACAATGAATTCCATTCCCCACATGTAGCCGTACATGTGTTCCCCGCCTATTATTAGTTCTACAGAAGTTGGGGTAAGAACGAAGGGCAGTTTGTCCAGTTCCGGTATGCCAATGGCAAATGCTTCGTCTGCCGAAGTTTCATTTTTTTCCAGTACGGGTTCAAGCGCTTCTTTGTAGGCTTTTTCCGAGATGAATTCCTTTGCGGATGCCACCATTTTTTTGCTTTCTTTGTTGTAGACAAAGCTTTTTCTTGCTATGTAGGGGTGGATTCCGCCTGCATCGACTTTTTCGTAAAAGAGTACGGAGATATAGGAGCCTGTGTATGTTACGGTTCCTATGAAGATTGAATACTCTCCTTTTTCTTCTGCGTTGTCTGTGTAATTTTCTTCCGCGTACTTGCATTGTTTGCTTAGCCATTCTTTTATGCTGCTGTTTAGCTTGTCGCATCCTTCAAATTCTGGAACTTCGACTGTCATTTCCAGCTTGGGGAACTTTTTTGTGTAGCAGCTGGACGTAAAGGCTTTTTCTGTGTTTCCCTTTTTTCCGTAGGGGAAGCTTCCTGTTTTTACTGCTTTTTCTGCGTGGGCAGCTGTGGGGGTAAGTGGCGAAAGGGTGCAGAGTGCCAGTGCGGCCAAGACAAGGCCCAGGCTGTGCGCTGCCTTGAAATGTTTTGCGTTGCAATGCTTTTGTGTGCTGGTGGAATTTTTCATACGACCTCCTTTGGTCAAAGCTATGATTACCTGTTTTTCATCAGGAAGGTTAGCTCGTGCTTGTTGTAGTGCAGGTGGACAACGCGGCTGTTTGGCAAAGAGGCAAATTCTTCTGCGGCCTGCCAGTTTATTCCGCCCTGCATCTTTATTGTACAAATCATGTTGAATTTTATGCCGCTTTCAAGCCAGGTCTTTACCCATTGCAAAAGGCGTTCTGGGTAGCAGATTACGTCGCTTAAAATCCAGTCCGGGTCTCCGCCAAGGGCTTCCCTTACGTCTGAAGGTTTTAGCGTAAAGGCATCGTGGGCAGAAAAAGTGACGAGGGGATTTTCCATGAGCGAAGGGGCCAGGGGGCTTCTGTCCACCGCAAAAACTCTTGCGCCAAGAAGGGTTAGAACGTAGGTCCATCCGCCGGGGCAAGCTCCTGCTTCAAAACAAAGGCTTTCCTTTGCAGGAAGTTCATCTCCAAAAAAGTGGTTGAATAGTGTTAGTGCTTCCTGTATCTTTAGGTAAGCGCGGCTTGGTGGGTTTTCGTGGTCTTCTTCAAAGTTGAGCGTGCCAAGCGGAATGCAGCTTGAAGTGCTTGCGCTTGCAAGAAGTGTGTGCTCGTCCAAAAGGGTGTAGAAACCCATGGGGCTTTGCGGAATCTTTACCGGAAAATTGCGGGGCTTTAGCGGAATGTAGGGGAGCTTTTCCTGAATGAGAGTCTGCCTTCTGTGGTTGCTAAAAGAGTAGGGTGCCCAAGAACGCTGAATTCCCTTTAGTGCATTTGCTGCCTCTCCAATCGAATTGAATTTTACGATGAATGGTTCAAGAAGTGCCGTGGCACAAAAGTAAGGTAAAAAGCGGGGGGTAGAAGATGAAGTTGCTGTTGCACAATCTGCGCTGTAGCTTGGCAGGTAGACAAGGTCTCCGTATTCCTTTCTTGAATTAGTGTCTACGCCTAGGCGCGAGGCAAATTCGTCCAACATAAAAGCCTTGCATTCGGGGAAGGGAAGAAAAGCACTTCCGCCTATTTTTTCTATTTCCAAAGCCAGTTCCTAAATTTAGTCAAATAAGCTGTCTGCTTCATTTTTGGAGGCGGCCTTTAAAAAATCAATGTATCTTAAAAGAAGGGGTGTTCCCGGTGAGCATAAAAATGAAAAACCAATGTTGGAGCGGTTTTCAAAATTTGTAATCCACCTGGGGCGGCACAAAAGCGAAAATGGAAGAAGGAATTCCTTGCGGGGAATCTTCATCTTTATGCTGTAGTCGTTTTCCATGTCCACTTTTACGGGAACCGGGAAATGAACCCTGCAGCCAGAGGCGCTAATGTCGTCCAGCACGCCGGGGAGAACGCAAAGCTCGTGGGCATCAACGCGTCCGGTGTCCGTAAAGCGCTCTTCCTTTCTGTGTTCGTTCTTCATAGCTTTAATTATGAATGAAAAATTCGGTTAGGTCAAGGTGATAAACGAAAAATTTGGAGTTTTTAGAGAATATCTTATTGCGTCAGTGGGGGATGTCGCTTGTGGTTTGGCTTTCTGTGCTGCTGCTAAGGCTTTTTTTGGCATTCCTTACGTTGCGGATTAGTTCCGGGAGCTTGGTGTATTTTAGGCCTATGCCAATTTGGATTCTTCTGTTGATGTAGCTGTCCAAGTCGCCGTAGGCATCGATTGTGTTCAAAAGGGGCATTTTGTAGGTTACGGATACGTCTGCCATAAAGTTGTAGGGAAGGAGGATTTTGTAGCCTGCCTGTGCCGCAGCGGAAAAGTTTACGCCACCGTAGGTAAGGCTGTAGTTTTTGGAGTAAGAAACGTAGTCTATATAGCAGCCCAGTCCTGCGTAGAGTTTTTGAAGCCGCCTTGACATGGGGTAAAAGTAGGGGAAGTAGCCTACGGTTAGCGGGAGTGCGTAGGTGCCTTCGTACTTTGTGTCCATGAAGGTTGCAGAAAAAAGTGCCTTTTGCGCAAGGTGGGGGATTATCTGCTTTTCGTAGCTAAGGCCAAGACCAAATCCCTTGTGGGCAACTCCGTAGAACATGGTTAAAAAGTCAAAGCCGAAGGAACTTTTTAGCTCAGGCTCGCTTTCGCTTGAGATTTTGAACTGCTGGCCAAGTGTGCTCCAGAAGTTGTAGGTGTGGATTTGGTCCAGGGATTCCTCCCTTTCGGAAAGGCCCGTCTCCGCTTCTGAATTTTCCTGCCCCGCATCTTCTTCCAAAGGCTCGGTGCCGGTGTAAGCTGCCCCTTGCGTTTCTTTTGAATAGGCAGGTCTTGCGCAGTTCAGAAGGAGGAGTAAGAGCGTTGCAAAGAAAACTTTTGCCTTGGCCCCACCAAGCCTACCCCCGATTGGAAGGGCCCGCCGGAGGCGGGTTGCGTAGCAATGGAGGCGGAAGCCGGAACCCTGGAAAGCGGGTTTGCATAAAAAAGCTGGTCCAGAAAAAATCATTTTGAAGTCATGGTGTAGACACCGTCCCATTTTATGACAGCTCCATTAACGTCGCGTGGTAGACCGTTTGCGATGAAGTTTTCGCAGCGGACAATCATCTTTTTTTCGGGCGAGATATAGTTTTTGTCCTGAACGTCGCTCGTGGGGTTACAGCGGTATGCTTCGGCGAAGAGTTTCTTTGCCTTTGAAAAGTCCTTTATGTCCTTGGGGTCTGCTCCTTCTTCCCTTCCTTTTAAATACCATTCCATTGCCTTGTTAAAGAGTTCAACGGATTCAAGCTCTTCTTTTTTTAGCTCGGATTTTAGGCCTGCGATTGAATAAATCTGCACGGGTTTTTCCACGTTGATTACGCGTACGCAGTCAAGCTGGCGGGCTGCCAAAAGTCCTTGCGTTTGTCCGGAATTTGCTTCCAGCCAGGTGCTTTCGCTGCACATGATCCAGCTGTCGTAGGCTTTGTTTGTTCCTTCCAGGCGTGATGCCAAGTTTACGTTGTTTCCCATTACGGTGTAGTTAAGCTTTTTTTGCGTACCCATGTTTCCTACAACCATGTCTCCGGTGTTTATTCCAACGCGGGATTTTAGCAAGAAGGGCGTGTGTGTGACCGGGTGAATCGGAAGCTCGTCTTTGTGCTCTTCGTTGTAGATGGCTTCTGCCTGCTTCATGCATATTCCTGCAATACAGGCGTTGTAGGCATTGAGCGGGTCATCCACTGGGGCACCAAAGAAGGATACAATTTCGTCTCCTACGTATTTGTCGATTGTTCCGTGGCAGTCCATGATTGCATCGCTTAGTACGCCAAGGTAGCCGTTTAGTATGTCTACAAGGCGGACGGCTCCGTGCTGCTCACCTTCCTCGCGGTTAATGCATTCGGTAAAGCCTGAGAAAGTCCTTACGTCGGAGAAAAGTGCCGTCATCCTTTTGTTTGCACCGCCCAAGGAAAGAAGGGCCGGGTTCTTTACAATCTGGTTTACTACTTCAGGGGCAACGTAAGCGTCAAATCCACGCCTTAGGGTTCTTTTTTCTTTTTCTGCAATTGCAAAGTTCAGCACCATCTGGGCTATGTAGGTAACCAGGGCCAGCAGGAAGGGGGCTACCAGGGGTACGTATATGCGGAAGAGAATCATTAGCAGGCTGAATATTATTGTTGGCGGGAAAAGGTAGATGAGGCCGGCTGCATTTTTTGCGAATGCGGGGAATTTTCTTGTTAGCAGTATTACTGCAAGTGTAAATGCAAGGCAGGCTATGATTGCCGTAAGCGGACTTACGGTGCGTATGAAGTCCTTTTGCAGGATTGAATTTGCCACGTTTGCGTGCGTTCCAAGGTTGGGGTAACCTCGCTGGAAGGGCGTAACACCAAGGTCCGTGCTTGCTGTTGCCGAGTTTCCTATAAGGCAGAATGAATTTGCAAATTCCACGGCAAGTCTTTCGTGCAGGCTTGAATACTGGCTGACTGTACTGCTGAACTGCTTTATTGCCTTTGAACCATCCTCACCAGCAGAACCTTCGAGAGATAGGAGCGACTGTGAAAAGCTTTCGAGCTCCTGGAAGAACTGCGACCTTGCGGAAAAATATGCCTGGTATTCTTCATTGGAAATTCCGCCTCCGATTGCATTCCCCTGAATGTCAAAGCCCTGGCAGAGTCCGAGCAGGCGCTTTTTTTCGCCTACAATCTGGCCGTAGCCTTCAAGAATGTCGGGGATGTAGGAAAGCCAGGTGGAAAGCTCAGCCTGACCTTCGTTCTGGTTGCCTCCCGCCATCCGCAGTGAGTAAAGGCTTTCAAGGCCTTCGATTACGGAGCGTTCAAGCTTGTCCAGGTCCAGCACCATGTAAACCGGCACGTGTCTAAAGCTGTCGTTGTAGGTTGAATGCTGCCAGTTAATCATCATGCGGCCGTTTTCATCAAGCGGAATCTTTATGTCTTCGCGCTTTTCCTTTCCCGGAAGAAGTGCTCCCTTTAGCAAGAGTGACTTTCTCTTCCTTTCGAGTGACTGAACGTCAAGCATTTTGACAAGGGGGGCAAATGCAAGCTGGCCTATGTATTTTCCGTCGTGCCAGTTGAGCAACTCTATCCTCCGCCTTGTTCCGTCCGTGTCTATGATTACGTTGGTAAAGCCTTCGCAAGTGGCCCTGCTGCCCATGGCGTGGAGTACCGGGGTAAAGCCTGTTTTTGCCTTGGCATTGCGCATGGCCTCTTCGTTTTCCCGCCTGATGCGTTCCTTAGGATCCTGCACGTTAAAGAGAAAGCGTTCCTTTGCATATTCCAGGTCTTCCTCTGTGCGGTCAATCTTTATGTCATAGGCGTTTACCGTAAGCGACGTGTTGCCAAAAAATTGTATTGTGCGGGCAAAATAATCGTCAAAGTCACGGTTCACCCCTTCGTAGATTGAGTTGTACATTCCGTAGAGGATTTCATCAATCCTGCCGGTAAGCTCGCTGCCTTTTTGAATTGCGTTGCGGGAATTTGTTTCGCCCCTTTGTATTGATGAGGAGAATTCTTCTATATTGTATGCAATCTGCTGCTCTCCGTTTCCGAATGTTTCTTCGGTAACAGCGTCTATGTCACCGGCTACCCCCTTGCTCGCGGGGGATAGGTATTCAATATCGAATATTGCGTTGTAGGCACCGAGTTCCTTCATCCTGATAAGGACGTTGCCCAGCAGGTCCCTTGTCCAGGGCCATGTCCCTTCCTTGTTTAGGGAAAGGTCGTCTATGTCCACGAGGAGGATGTTTTCCTCCTGCTCAACCTTTGGCGAAAGCCGCACGAGTATGTCATATATGCGGTAGTCAAATTTCGTAAAGGCTTTAATTGCGGAAAGCGCCAGAATAAGGACTGCAACGGCAATCAGAGCCAAAATATCCGTGTTGCGTGAAAAAAAAAGTTTTTTTATTCCCTTTGCCATGACAAAAAGTATAACATAGTTTATAATAAAGTGAAATGTTTTTTGCTTGTTTGTGAATATTGAAATCTGTTTCGGAGGACATGATTTTATATGAAAAAGAGTTTTTTGCTTTTTGCAACGCTTACTTTGTTTGCGGCTCTTGGCCTTCATGCCCAGTCAGCCGGTAATGTAACAAAAATGATTAATACTGAAAAGGCCAGCTGGGGGCAGGTAAGCTATTTTGCAGCCGTAGCCCAGGGACTTGTTTCCGAGGATGCATCCAACGAGTCTGCCTTTGCCGTGATTCAGAAGGCGGGAATTGCCGGGACGGACAAGAATGCCCTTTCTGCGATTACGCTTGCAGAGCTTGCCCATGTTTGCGCCCAGACCTGGAAGGTGGACAACAGCCTTATGTACAGGCTTGCACCTTCTCCCCGCTATGCCTTTACAATGTTCCGCGCCAACGGAATAATATCCGGTAATGCCGATCCTAACTCTGTCCCTGACGGACACGAAGTGCTCAACATTATAAATGCTGCCATGGAATTTAACGCTGGTGGCAAGGGGGGCGACTGATGAAAAAGACTCTGGCTCTTATCCTGGCGGCTATCATGCCTGCCTCTTTGTTTGCTGCCGAATTTGGCGGTACTTTGTGTGAATCCGTTGAACTTTATACAAATGACTTTGATCCGCTGGCCATGGAAGAAAAGACAAAGGTGACTTTGTTTTTCCGTACTCCAGTGGGGCAGTCGTCATATTTTGTGGCAGAGGGCAAGGCAACTCCCACTTATGACGTGAATGATCTTTCGGAATTTGGTGACGGTGAATTTAAATGCCCCGTAGACCTTACGCTTTTTAAGTATGCATATTCAATGAAGACGGAAGGCTCTTCCTCCGTGAACGTTGCGGCGGGAAGGTTTGGCATTGTAGACACATCCGGGTGCATACTGAACCAGATTTCGGACGGTCTTTCTGCAAGTTACAGCAGTCAGAAAGTTGTGGCCGGTGCTTATGCAGGCTATACCGGTTTGCTGAACGGAATAGACACGGTTATTGTTGGCGGGGATCTTGACGATACGGACAATGACTACTACTACTGCGCAAGTCCCTTCCTTTTGGGGCAGGCCTCGGTGTACTTCCCCTATCTTTTCCTGAATCAGTCTGTGGGCCTTGAAGGTCTTTGTGCAATAGGAATGAAGGGGCCCAATGGCGACAACGCTGACTGCAAGCGTTTTTTCGGAACCCTTTCTTTGGGCGGCTCACTTGGCGCAAGAAAGTTCTATAGCCTTTCATCTACTTTTGGTGCGGAAATAATAGACGGAGAATTTGACAAAATTTCCAATCTTTCGCAGCTTTCCTTCTCATATTACATTCCTGAATTCTATGATTCTCAGGTGACGCTGCACGGATTGTATGCATCCGGTGAAAATGGTCCCTTTGCCGCATTCAAGGGAATTACCAGCATAGAGGCTACCTATTCAATGTACCCGTCTGACTACTCGGGCCTCTTAAAGACCGGGCTTAGCGGTACCTTCAAGCCAAAGACCAACATGCTTGCATCTTTGGGAACCGACCTAGTTTTTTCTTGTCCCGATGATTCTTTTGAATATGCCGGTATCCAGATATACGGTGAGTTCCTGTACCAGATGTATACGGACCTGCAGCTGGGACTCGTTGCCCACCAATACTTTGGGGATGATAGCGACGATAACGAAACTGCCTTGACGCTTTATGCAACCCTGGCATTCTAATACGGAGGATGGTTTATGAAAAAGTCTTTTAGGATTTTATTAGCGGCATTTGCGGCACTTATTGCCGTTCATTCTGCCTTTGCCCTTGAGGCGACAGTTCTTTCTACATCCGGCAAGGTGGAAATTCAAAAGGGAAGCAGCTGGTTTCCTCTAAACAAGGGCGATGTTGTCTCCAGCGGTGCGGTTATTTCTACCGGATTCAAGTCATCAGCAGAACTTAGCATTCAGGGCTCAAAGGTTCAGCTCGGTCCCCTTACCCGCATCACTATTGAAAAGCTTGTTTCCGATTCATCAAAGACCGAGGCTTCTATATACCTTGACAGCGGAAAAATAGACGCAAACGTCAACAAGTCGGACGGAAAGAGAACAGGCTTCACGGTAAGCACTCCTGTTGCAACGGCTTCCGTGCGTGGAACCTCATTTTCCATAAATGCAAAGGGATTCCTTTCTACTGGCAAGGGATTGGTTGCAAAAATGCCTTCCAAATCAAAAAGGCCTCAGATATCGGATATCCCTTCTAATTTCCTCCCCGGTGCTGGTAAAGCAAATGCCTTTACTCCTGTAAAGGATGTGAGCGGTGGCTTGGGAATTCCTGTGTATGAGGGGGATTCAAGTTCCACTGACGCTGCTACCGGGCTTCCTGTGTATCCGCAGAAAGAGCTTGCAAGAAAAGCCGTAGACATCCATTCAGGAACAGGCTCCCAGGCATTCTTGGAGAGGATTGCTTCTCCTGCATCTGGAGCTCCGTCTTCTGCCTCCTATTTTCCTGAACCAGGTTCTCCTATTTTGCTTGAATCCGATTCTTCTTCTGGGGCAAGCTATGGAAATCTTGTAATCACTGTGTCATACTAAGGCTTCTGCCTGCCTAGTGCCGCAGATCTAGAAACACCGAATGCTGTTTTCTCCTTTCGAGGACAGTTTCGGTGTTTTTTTTGTGCAAAAAAATACCGGTTCCCGGCAAAGAAGGCAATGCACCTTCCTGCCAAGAACCGGCTCCTAACTTTTTTTATATTTTTAACTGCTCAATTTAATTAGCCTACGGTTGCAAGAACGTAAACGTCTTTTGCACCGTCAGCTGCTTTTACGAGGGTTCCACCAACGCTGCCTGTAGAAAGGGAAGCCTTGAGGGTTGCCTCGTCTGTTGCAAAGTCCTTGTTGGTAAGAACAAGTTCCACCTTGCCGTCGTTCTTCTTGTTTTCAACGTGGATGTGGAATGTTGTACCGCGGAATTTGCGTGTAAAGTCTGCCTTCTTAACATGCTTTGGCAGGCGGGGTTCAATGCGGAGGCCGTCGTATTCAGGCATAAGACCGCAGATGAACTGGCTGAGAGCAACAAAGTTCCATGCTGCTGTTCCCGTAAGCCAAGAGTTCTTTGCCTCTCCAAAGCGTCCGGCTGTCTTACCTGCAATCATCTGTGCGTATACGTAAGGTTCAGTCCTGTGGATTTCGGAAATGTCTTCAAGATAGGCAGGTGCAATCTTCTGGTAGTGCTCCCATGCGTCCTCTGGGCGGCCAGTCTTGATTTCTCCAATGATAACCCAAGGGTTGTTGTGGCAGAAAATACCACCGTTTTCCTTGTATCCAGGCGGGTAAGAAGAAACTTCGCCAAGTTCAACGTGGTAAGAGCTGTATGGCGGGTCTACGATACAGATACCGTATTTTGAATCCAGATACTTCTTTACGCTGTCCAAAGCCTTTGCAGGATAGCCCTTGTCTGCACCACACTGTGCCATTGTACCAAAGCCCTGTGATTCAATAAAGATTTTACCGTCACCGCATTCGTGGCTACCAATCTTCTGGCCAAAGTCATCGTATGCGCGTACGTACCATTCTCCGTCCCAACCGGCTGTGCAGATTGCTTCTTCCATCTTCTTGCAAAGCTCTTCTGCCTTCTTTGCCTCTGCTTCGTCTCCCATGATGCGGCACATTGCTGCGTAGTCAGGCGTTACGTAGACGAACATCTGTGCAATCATTACGGATTCAGCGTTCTTACCTTCCTTGTTGGTACAGGTCTGGAAAGAGTCGTTGGGGTCCTTGCTAAAGCAGTTAAGGTTAAGGCAGTCGTTCCAGTCTGCGCGTCCGATGAGCGGAAGCCCGTGCGGTCCCATGTGGTTGGGGATGTAGTTGTATGAGCGGCGCAGGTGCTCGAACATTGTAGCCTTGTTTGTCTCTGAATTGTCAAAGGGAACGTCAACCTTAAGGAAGTCCTTGTCTCCAGTCTCGCGGATGTAGTTGCCAACGCCAAGAACCAGCCAGAGCGGGTCATCGTTAAAGTTGGAGCCAATGTCTGCATTGCCCCTCTTTGTAAGCGGCTGGAACTGGTGGTAGGCAGAACCGTCTTCAAACTGTGTGGCTGCAACGTCGTAAAGGCGTTCGCGGATTCTCTTTGCGGGAAGCTGGTGGGCTGCACCAAGCATGTCCTGGGAAGTGTCGCGGAAGCCAAGACCACGGCCAATTCCGCTTTCAAAGTAAGATGCGGAGCGTGCAAAGTTGTATGTAACAACGCACTGGTACTGGTTCCAGACGGCCATGCGGTCAAGCTTTTCGTCGCCTGTGCTGATTGCAAAGTGGGAAAGTGTCTCGTCCCAGAATTCGCGAAGGGCCTTGTATGCTGCCTCTACCTTTTCCTTGGAGTCAAACTTTGCCTGAAGTGCATAAGCCTTTTCCTTGTTTACAATGCCAGAGTACTTGTTTGTAGCCTTAAATGGCTGCTTTACCTGGGATTCAGGAATGAATTTCTTGTCTTCCTCGTTTTCAATGTAGCCAAGAACAAAAACGTAAGTTTTGCTTTCGCCAGGCTTAAGTGTACATTCAAGGCGGTGGCTTGCGATTGGTGACCAACCGTCTGCCACAGAGTTGCCGCTCTTTCCTGCAACGATTGTGTCCGGGGTGTCAAGACCGTTGTAAAGGCCAAGGAAGGTCTCGCGGTCTGTGTCAAAGCCCTTGATTGGAGAGTTTACGCTGTAGAAAGTAAAGTGGTTGCGTCTTTCGCGGTATTCAGTCTTGTGGTAGATTACGCTGCCTTCAATTTCAACTTCGCCGGTGGAAAGGTTCCTCTGGAAGTTTTCACCGTCAGTCTGTCCGTTGTAGAGACACCATTCAATAAAGGAAACCAAAGAAATGTTCTTGTCCTTCTTGCCCTCGTTTGTAAGGGTTACCATCTGAACTTCGCAGTTTTCTCCGTTTGGAACCATAAAGAGAACGTCTGCTGCAAGGGAATTCTTTGCGGAACAAATTCTTGTGTAGCCAAAGCCGTGGTGGCATTCGTACTTGTCAAGCTTGGTCTTCATCGGTTTAAAACCGGGATTCCACGTTGTATCTCCATCTGTAATATAGAAATAGCGACCGTTAGTGTCCAGCGGGATGTCGTTGTAGCGGTAACGGGTCAAGCGGCGGAGGCGGGCATCTGTGTAGAACATGTAGCCGCCTGCTGTGTTGGAAATAAGTGAAAAGAATTTTTCGTTTCCAAGATAGTTAATCCACGGGTAGGGTGTAAGCGGATTTGTAATCACGTACTCCCTGTTTTTGTCATCAAAGTAACCAAACTTCATAATAACTCCTAATGTTGGCGCATTTATCCTAGAATAAATATATCACGAAAAAAGCCGTCTGTAAATAGTGAAAAAATTAAAGTTTTTGTAATAAAAATTATGGGA
>JAILHV010000175.1 GCA_024695625.1 Treponema sp. | reverse complement strand
GTTCAAGACATACCAGGGACCGGTTGCAGACGACTCACACCTTATCTACCTTCGCCCGGAAACATGCCAGGGTATCTTTACAGACTTTAAGAACATCGTCCAGTCAAACCGCATGAAGATTCCGTTCGGAGTTGCACAGGTGGGAAAGTCCTTCCGCAACGAAATCATCTTTAAGAACTTTATCTTCCGCACATGCGAATTTGAACAGATGGAAATGGAATATTTCTGCAAGCCCGGAACAGACGACGGCATTTTTGAAGAATGGCGCAAGTACCGCTGGGCCTTCTACCTTAAGTACGGCATTGCAGAAAAGAACCTCAAGTGGCACCACCACGACAAGCTCGCCCACTACGCAAAGGACGCCTACGACATCACATACAACTTCCCGATCGGATTCGAAGAAATCGAAGGAATCCACAACCGCACGGACTTTGACCTTTCCCAGCACACAAAGACAAGCGGCAAGGACATGAACTACATTGACCAGGAAGACGGAAACAAGAGCTATACGCCTTACGTTATAGAAACATCCGCCGGTCTTAACCGCAACTTCCTCGCATTCCTCTGCGAAGCCTACGAAGAGCAGAATGTTGGCACGGACGGAAAAGAAGACTACCGCACGGTTCTTCACCTTCACCCGCGCTTAGCCCCTATCACGGTTGCAGTTCTTCCTCTTATGAAGAAGGACGGACTTGCAGAAAAGGCACAGGAAATCCGCACCATGCTCAAGGAAGACTTTGTTACAGACTACGACCAGAGCGGAACAGTAGGAAAGCGCTACCGCCGCCAGGACGAGGTTGGAACCCCTTACTGCATCACGGTTGACTACGAAACAATCCACGAGACAAAGGAAGACGGTTCTCCAAACCCAGACTTTGGCACAGTAACCTTGCGTTTCCGCGACAGCATGAAGCAGGAGCGCGTAAAAATTACCGAACTCCGCGGCTTTATCCACAACGCAATCGCAAACTACAAGCCGGTAGTCCGCTAGGTCGTTTAGAAACGAATTAAATGTAAGACGGAGACTATCCAATAAAAACAACTTGTCATAGGTTTTCTAACCAAGTTCGAAAGTGACAATTTTGATTTTATTGGATACCTTCCGGCTTTTTGTTTATCTTTAACCCATACTCGACACATTTCAAATTGGGGTTTTTAGGCATATCACGAAACGTTGAGCGATATGCCCCTAAACCGTGCCGGGAAAGGGAGGGGTCCAAGGGGAAACTTGCAACGAAGTTTCAAGCAGGGAAAACCCTCGCTCGCTTGAAGTTTCACTGCGAAAACGGAGTAGGGGGTTTTCCCTCCCCTTGAAATAGGTACTTATGGAATTCATAACGCTCGGAAAAACTAACCTTCTCGTAAGCCGCACTGCTTTTGGTGCCATGAGCCTTGACTGCAAAGAAATGGAAGCCTTTGGACAGCAGGCAGAAGAAAAGGCATGCGCAATCGTTCATCAGGCATACGATGCGGGCATAAACTTCTTTGACATCTCCAGAAGCAAGGTAACATGCGAAAAGCGCCTTGGTTCAGCACTGCATGGAATTAGGCAGAACGTGATTCTTTCCACAAAAAGCCAGGCCTTCTCTGCGGAACAGCTTGTAATAGACCTTAACGAAAGCCTTGAAAGTTTGGAAAGCGACTACATAGACCTCTACTCTTTGGAAAGCCCCAAGACATTGCCCTCTCCTACAAACAACGGGGAGCTTTATTCCGCCCTGGAAAAATTCAAGGAAAAAGGCCTTGTCCGCCACACGGGAATTGCCACCGACAACCTGGAGATTGCACAGCAGGCCTTGGAAAGCGGCCTCTACGAAGTGATTCAGTTTCCATTTAACATGATTTCCAGCCACATCGTTGCGGACTTTGTAAAATCCTGCGCAGAAAAAAACGTGGGCTTTATTGCAATGCAGCCGCTTAACGGAGGGGTCATCACAAACATTCCCCTTGCCTTTGGCTTCCTTAACGAATTTGAAAACGTGGTTCCGGTCTGGGGCGTACACACCCAGGAAGAGCTGGAGCAAATCCTTTACTTTACAGACCATCCCCCTGTCATCGACGAAAAATTCAAATCAGAAGTAGAACAGGCACGCATGTTCTTTAACTGAATTTCTTTCTACTTTTGCCAGGCGTCGTATTTGTTACATTCCAGGATGCGGCGGGCGTTTTCTACACGCTCTTGGCTTGGCATGGGGGTTCCTTCCAGGCGGTAGGGAATGCCAAGTTCCTTGTACTTTGCAATGCCAAGAGTGTGGTAGGGAAGAATTTCCACGCGCTCCACGTTTCCCAGTGAACGGATAAAGTCTCTGGTGCGTTCAAGGTATTCGTCTTTGTCGCTAACACCGGGAACAAGCACGTGGCGGATCCAGATTGGCTTTTTAATTTCGTCAAGATAGCGGAACATTTCTATTATGTTTGCGTTGGGGCGGCCGGTAAGTTTTTCGTGTTCTGCGGGGTCAATGTGCTTTATGTCCATGAGAAGGATGTCCGTAACCTTCATAAGCTCCTGGAACTTCTTGAACCATTCACCCTCTTTTGTAAAGGGACCACCAGACGTGTCTATGCAGGTGTTAACGCCTTCTTTTTTTGCAAGCGTAAAAAGGTCAATCAGAAAATCCAGCTGCATCAAAGGCTCTCCACCAGAAACGGTAATTCCGCCCTTTGTTCCCCAGTAGGCCCTGTCCTTTAAAGCATCCTCAATTATTTCCTCTGGAGACATCTTCTTTCCTTCCGCCATGTTCCAAGTATCCGGATTGTGGCAAAAAGCGCATCTTAGCGGACAGCCTGCCGTAAAAACAATGAAGCGCATTCCCGGCCCGTCTACGGCACCAAAGCTTTCTATAGAATGGATGTATCCGTCTGTCATCTTTCCTCCGCGTAAATCGCCGCAATTATAGCACATCGCAGAGGAAAATACAATCTTACCGCCTTGCCCGCAATTCCACCAAGCCCCGGCTTTAGACAGAAAACAGCATATACTGGTCTTTTCGCAAAAAATATCATATACTAAATAAACAAGAAATCCCCACAGAGCATAAAAATGGAATTGCCAGAAATTGAAAAAATTGCAAAAGAAAATTATTCCTCGGCTAAGTTACAAAATAAATGGAGTGAATGCATAAACTTTGCATTATTTTTATTGGATAATGGAATAGAATCTGAAAACATATATATTTTGGCAGGATTAGATGAAAATGATCATGACAGTATAAATAAATATTTTTTTTCTGTTATTTCCGAACTGGGAATTAAAGAAATCGATAAAGATATAAATTACAACTTTTTATGCTATTTAGGTAGAAAAACACAGAATCATGAGATTGAATCGATATATGCTTTAAAAATATTAGAACAAATGTATTATAAAACAAATGATGAAAGATTTTTAGAATGGGTTGCGTTTGGAGATGCTGTTGATTTATTA
Organism: Treponema sp.; assembly: GCA_024695625.1. Taxonomy (GTDB): domain Bacteria; phylum Spirochaetota; class Spirochaetia; order Treponematales; family Treponemataceae; genus Treponema_D. The sequence continues at coordinate 15,534 of JAILHV010000175.1, read as the reverse complement.
GAAGATGGTATAAATGATTATTATGAGTATGAAATAAATAAGAATAACTTATCTGAATACATAAAAGAAAAAATCTTATTGGATATAGAACTGTACAAAGATGAAATTCCAGAAAATTTTTATCAAATGGGATTTTGTGAAAACTGCAATAAATTAGTTATTCCAAAAACGGGAAGAACAATTTTCACAAAAAAATTATTTTATAAATGCAATAATTGTAAAACGAAAAGCAGTAAGTTTTTATGGTGCTGCGACAATAAAGGAAAAAGGCGTTATTTAGAAATGAAAAAAACATAACATAAGTTCATAGCCAAGAAGAAGCCGCATCCACTGCGGTAGAACAAAAAGTTATGCAGATGCCCGTACAGGGACGCAGGAGAAAAAAAATGAAAGTTTTAGTAAGCGGCTTGATTAATATAGAAACAAATGTTGCTGTTGAAAATTTTCCCATACAGTATTGTCCTATTGAATATGCCTTTAATAAGGTTTCACTTGATATAAGTGGGGTTGCATACAATATAATCAACGCACTTTATACTTTGGGAGATGAAGTTGAACCTGTAACAATCATCGGCAAAGATAAATTTGGAAACTTTATAAAAGAAAATATACAGAAACTATGTTCTTCAACACAAAATGTATTTCAAGAACTTGATTCTACTTGTACATCCGTAGTTATGTTTGATAATCAAGGAAAAAGAAAAATTTATTGCGATTTAAAAGACATTCAGGACAGAAATATTCCACTTAGCCGTTTAGAAAAGCCTATATCTGCATGCGATGGAATTGTAGTTTGCAATATAAATTTTAATGATGAACTTATAAGAAATGCAAAGAAATTCAATAAGCCTGTTTTTACTGACCTGCATGTTTTAAAAGACATTAATGATCCATATAATAAACGCTTTTTGGAAAATGCAGATATTGTTTTTTTGAGCGACGAAGGACTTCCTTGTAAACCAGAAGAATTTGTAGAAGAACTTTATAGCACCTATAAAAGTAAGGTAATAGTATTGGGACAGGGAGAAAAAGGAGCTTTGTTATTTGACGGGCAAACACAGAAGTTTCACTTTGAAAAAAGTGTGCATACACGACCAGTAGTAAATACTGTTGGAGCTGGAGATGCACTTTTTTCTTGCTTTGTTCACTATTATTTAAAAGGCCTTTCTCCCAGTGAATGCCTTAAGAGGGCCGTGTTTTTTGCTTCCTATAAGATAGGAGAATCTGGAGGCGCAAAAGGCTTTATTACAGAGCAGAAACTTGAGGAAATTATGAGGAAGAGCTAAAAGACTTTTCAAAAGCCGATAAAATATTCAGGGGGATGATCTTTGTTTGGAATGCCATGTACCCATGGGAATGTTGATTATCCTTAACAATAACTTGACTCCAAATATAACTCAACTTATGATAAAACTATGGCAGAAAGTCATTTATGTAAGGATGATAAAAGAAATAGTTGAAGCGGAAGGCCAGTGGCTTGATTTTTTTGGAGGAGGAAAATGAAGAGGGATTTTGTTAAATTATGTTCAATGCTTTTACTCCTAGGCTTTTTTGCGAACTGTAAAACTACACAAAGAGAATCTTATTCCGCTGAAAGTGTAAAGGATAATAAAACCCTTGTTCTATACTGTACTAAGGCTAAAGAAACATATTATCTGGAAGATAAAAAAGAGATAAAGAAGGTATTAGGTCTTTTGCCAAAGATTCCTAATGTTGATTACAATACTAAATATATGTTAACCTCTGGCCTTTTTAATGAACATCCATATTCTGACTATACTTTATATGTTAAGAAGAATAGAAAAATAACCAAGGAATATCACATAGATATAGATAATCGTGTTTGGATTACCAATAAAAGTTTTTTGACAACCTGGTTCTTCCCGAGAAAAAACATAGAAAAAATTATTTCTAAAATGCATAAAGGTGTAAAACACACACCGACTATTAAAGACGTATCAGAACGAAGGCGGTTTATTGAAGGCTTAAGGGAAGATGACAATGTGCTTTATATAAATATAAATATGGAAGACTTTGATCGCCGGAATGGTTCTTTTTATATTTATGTCCCTGGCTCTAAAGATAAAAAAATTGATTCCAGAGAAATAGTAGACAATTTACGTGAACATTATGGAGATACAAAGATAACTCTTGGTAAAGAAATACATTACTATTCTATTTCCAAAGCAAAGCGATACATTGAAGAAACACAGGAATTTGAGTTTGAGATGCGCTGGACAAAAGAAATGTATGATAAACTAGATATATACAGAAAAAGTGAATTTGAAGATGATAATTACGAAGCTTCACAAACCTTTGACTATTATACGAAAAAATAATTAAAAGCTAGAAAACTACCTTAGCAATAGCAAGCACGGCAGGGATTGTGGCAGGCAGAGCCTGCCCTGGAGTTTTCTGCGAAAACTCCCCTTAGCAATTGCAAGCACGGCAGGGATTGGAGGGGCGGGCGTTAGCCCGTTCCGACGGGAGTGCGCAGCGCGACCAGAGGAATGGAGCCGAAGGGCGGAACCCCGTAAAGCCCAGAAAAAATGGCAAGGACTTTTTTTTAAGACCTAAATCTTTTGCAGGAAAAAGCGCCGCAAAAAAAATACTAGAAATAAACTGAATATGGTTGTATAATAGGATTTAAGAAGTCGGCATGGGAGTTGACTTAGTTTTTTTTTAGAGGTTGAATTTATGAAGAAAACATTTTTCTCATCTATTTTGACAGCGGCCATGTCCGTTCTGTTGCTTACATTCTCTGGTTGTATGAGCACGACGGAAGGCGGAGAGGTCGGGGCAAACAGAAAGCAGATGATGCTTATCTCCGAAGCCCAGATGGAAGCCAGTGCCAGCGAGTCTTACGCAGAGGTGCTTGCAGATGCAAAAAAGAAGGGTATACTTCTTTCTGCAAATGACCCACAGTCGCAGCGCGTTAAGGAAATTGCAACCCGCCTTATTGGAAAGACTACGGTTTTCCGTTCGGACGCCAAGGACTGGAAGTGGCAGGTTAACGTAATCAAGGACGAGACTGTTAACGCATGGTGTATGCCGGGCGGAAAGATTGTTGTTTACACGGGAATTATTGATGCCCTTAAGCTTACGGACGGTGAACTTGCGGCAGTTATGGGTCACGAAATTGCCCACGCACTCAAGGAACACAGCCGTGAACAGGCAAGCAAAGAGGTTCTTCAGCAGCTTGGAGTTGCGGTTATTGCTACAGCCGCAGGTTTGGGTGATGCAGGAACAGCCATGCTTCAGTTGGGTACACAGCTTGGCGTTACGCTTCCATTCTCACGTAAATGCGAGACAGAGGCAGACCGCATGGGAACAGAGCTTATGGCACGCGCAGGATATGATCCCTACGAGGCCGTAAACATTTGGGAAAAGATGAATTCCATTAGCCAGGGACAGCCGCCTGAGGTTTTGAGCACACACCCTTCAAACGACAGCCGCATCTCTGACCTTAAGAGCATTGCAAAGAAGGTTTATCCGCTTTACGAGGCAGCAAAGCAGGCTGCAAAATAGGCTTTTAGGTTTAATTTAGGGTTTTGTAAATGCATGCCATTGCCTAAGTTTGGGCAGTGGCATTTTTTTTGCAAAGGGTTCTGTTTGCATTATGAAAGTAAAAATGATTCTTCCTTCCCTGGAGGAAGCAAAAAGCCCCTTTTGGAGGCCAATCAAGTATTCACTTTTTCCTCCGCTTGGACTTGCAACGCTGGCAGGATATTTTTTGCCGGAAGACGAGGTTGTACTTGTTGACCAGCATGTAGAAAAGCTTACTCTGGACGACAGCCCGGACCTTGTTTGCATGCAGGTTTATGTTACGAATGCCTACCGCGCTTACCAGATTGCAGATTTTTACAGGAGCCGGGGTGTCTATGTTGTCATGGGAGGTTTGCACGTAACGTCCCTTCCACAAGAGGCCCTTCTGCATGCGGATACGGTGATTCTGGGCCCCGGAGAAGAGGCATTTCCCCGCTTTATAGATGATTTCCGAAAGAAAAGGCCAGAACGCTGCTACACTGCAAGAGAGCGCAGCTTAGAAAACATTCCCCCTGTCCGGCGGGACCTGATTAAGAGGAGCAGGTATTTTGTTCCAAATTCGCTGGTTGTTTCCAGGGGTTGCCCCCACTACTGCGACTTTTGCTACAAGGATGCCTTTTATGGAAGCGGTAAATCCTTTTACACTTGCCGGGTGGATTCTGCACTTAAGGAAATAGAGTCACTTCCTGGGAGGCACCTTTACTTTTTGGACGACCACCTTCTTGGCAACAGACAATTTGCCCGCGAACTTTTTGAAGGAATGAAGGGGATGAAGAGGGTCTTTCAGGGAGCGGCTACGGTTGCATCCATTTTGGACGGAGATTTGATTGAACGAGCAGCAGATGCCGGTTTAAGAAGCATTTTTGTTGGCTTTGAAACATTTTCGCCGGAGAACCTTGCCCAAAGCAACAAGGCGCAGAACCTTTCGCGGGATTACGCCGCCGCTGTAAGAAGGCTGCACGATCTTGGCATTATGATAAACGGAAGCTTTGTCTTTGGACTGGACGACGATGACAATGACACTTTTAGCCGTACCGTTGACTGGGCGGTGGAAAACGCAATCACTACGGCAACCTTCCATGTGCTTACCCCCTACCCCGGAACAAGGCTCTTTTCTAAAATGGAAAAGGAAGGCCGCATAAGAAGCTATGACTGGAGCCGCTACGACACACGACATGCAGTTTACAAACCGGCAAGGCTTAGCCAGGAAGAACTTGAAGCTGGATACAAAAAGGCTTACCGGGACTTTTATTCATGGAAGAATATCTTTGCTTCTTGCTCCCACGACAAAAGCCTTTCCAACAAGCTTTCCCACTTTGCCTACACCGGCGGTTGGAAAAAGCTTGAGCCCTTCTGGAACCTTCTGATAAAGGCCGGACTCTTAAACAAAATGCTGCCTGTGTTGGAGTTTTTGCTTTTGCATACAAAATAATCTGTGGAAAAAGGAAAGGGCATGAGCATGGCGTGGAAGGGGGCGAAGCCGCCACGCGGATGCGGGGCCGAGGGTGACCGAGCCCTGGAAGGCCTGAGTCAAAATCAGTGGCTTGTTTTTTGGTATCATGCTTGTAAAAGAAGAAATTGCGTCCCAAAAAAAGAAAAAAATCCCCGCCTAGACTTTCATCCAAGCGGGGCTCTCTTATGCCGTCAGAGCTTTTAATGCTAAAGCATTCACGCTAAAGCATTCACGCTAAAGCACGAGCCCTGGCAGGTAAGTTAAAACTACAGAGAAGCGTGGCAGGTACGTGCAATAACGTCATCCTGCTGTTCCTTTGTAAGGTTGATGAAGCGAACGGCATAGCCTGAAACGCGAACCGTAAAGTTTGCATATTCTGGCTTTTCTGGATGAGCCTGGCAGTCCTTGAGCTTTTCTACGCCGAATACGTTTACGTTCAAGTGGTGTGCACCCTTTTCAAAGTATCCGTCCATGATGTTAACAAGGTTTTCAACCTGCTCTTTTTCTGAGTGGCCAAGAGCGCTCGGGTTGATTGTCTGTGTGTTTGAGATACCGTCGAGAGAGTATTCGTAAGGTACCTTAGCAACAGAGTTCAAGCTCTTTACGAGACCCTTTGTCTCTGCACCGTATGATGGGTTTGCTCCAGGAGAGAATGGCTCGTGTGCCTTGCGTCCGTTTGGCAATGCGCCTGTAGCCTTTCCGTAAACAACGTTTGAAGTGATTGTAAGGATAGAGGTTGTTGGCTCTGCGTTGCGGTATGTGTGGTGCTTCTTGATCTTTCCGATGAATGTCTTGAGAAGCCACTTTGCAATTTCGTCTGCGCGGTCATCATCCTGGCCGTAGCGTGGGAAGTCGCCTTCAATCTGGAAGTCGTATGCCATGTTAGGAGCAAAAATCTTCCTGCCCTTCTTGTCCGTGATGTTGATGTCGCGGCGGAGAACCTTTACCTTTGCGTACTTGATTGCAGAGAGGGAGTCAACAACGTGGCTGAATCCTGCGATACCAGTTGCAAATGTGCGGCGTACGTTTGTATCGATAAGTGCAAGTTCTGCTGCCTCGTAGTAGTACTTGTCGTGCATGTAGTGGATTGCGTTGAGTGTGTTTACATACAAACCAGCAAGCCATTCAAGCATGATGTCGTACTTGTGCATTACCTCATTGTAGTCAAGGTATTCGCTTGTGATTGGTGCCATTTCCGGTCCAACCTGTACGCCAGGTGTAAGACCTGCTTCTTCGTCCTTACCACCGTTGATTGCGTAAAGCAAAGCCTTTGCAAGGTTGGCGCGTGCACCGAAGAACTGCATTTCCTTACCAGTCTGTGTTGCAGATACGCAGCAGCAGATGGAGTAGTCATCACCCCAAACAGGGCGCATGATGTCGTCGTTCTCGTACTGGATGGAAGATGTGTCAATAGAAATCTTTGCGGCATAGTCGCGGAAGTTCTTAGGCAGTCTCTTTGAGTAAAGAACTGTGATGTTCGGCTCTGGAGATGGGCCCATGTTTTCCAATGTGTGGAGGAAGCGGTAGTCGTTCTTTGTTACCATTGAGCGTCCGTCCTGGCCAAGACCTGCAACTTCGAGTGTAGCCCAGATTGGGTCACCGGAGAAGAGCTGGTTGTAGCTTTCGATGCGGGCAAAGCGTACCATGCGGAACTTCATAACGATGTGGTCTACGAGTTCCTGAGCCTGTGATTCGGTCAAGATGCCGTTCTTGAGGTCGCGTTCGATGTAGATGTCAAGGAAGGTTGCAATGCGGCCAACAGACATAGCTGCACCGTTCTGTGTCTTGATAGCGGCGAGGTAGCCGAAGTAGAGCCACTGGAAAGCTTCCTTTGCGTTCTTTGCAGGCTTTGAGATGTCGAAGCCGTAAGAAGCAGCCATTTCCTTCATCTGGCCAAGAGCCTTGATCTGCTCTGCAACTTCTTCGCGGAGGCGGATAACGTCATCTGTCATTGTGCCGTCACCGATGTTTGCAAAGTCCTTCTGCTTCTGTTCAATAAGGAAGTCGATACCGTAAAGTGCAATGCGGCGGTAGTCACCAACAATGCGTCCGCGTCCGTATGTATCCGGCAAACCGGTCAGGATGTGTGCTGAACGTGCCTTGCGGATTTCTGGTGAGTATACCTGGAATACTGCGTCAGAGTGAGTCTTGTGGTACTCTGTAAAAATCTTGTGGAGTTCTGCGTTTGGCTTGTAGCCGTACATTTCGCAGCTCTGCTCTGCCATGCGGATTCCACCGAACGGCATGAATGCCCTCTTCAAAGGCTTGTCTGTCTGGAGACCAACAACCTGCTCCAAATCCTTCTTGGACCCGTCTGCAAAAATATAGCCTGGCTTGTGGGAATTGATTCCCGTAACAATGTCCGTGTCAAGGTCAAGAACACCAGAGCGCTCCTTTCCGTCAAGACCAACAGACTTCTTGTTGTGCTCTTCCTTCTGAAGACGCTGAAGCTCGTCAAAAAGCTTGTTTGTAGCATCCGTAGGCTTTTCAAGGAAGCTTGAATCACCGTCAAACGGCGTGTAATTAAGCTGAATGAATTCACGGACGTTTACTTCGTCCTGCCAAAGGCGTCCGGTTTTAAAACCTTTCCATTCTTCTCTCTGGACCATACTCTAACCTCACTGAATATAAAAATTTGTTTTAGGGTTAAACTTTATCGGCGGTAAGTTTCCTTTCCGTCCTTAACTATATACTACTCCAATTAAAAAAATTAAGCAACTGAATTTTGTAATATTTACAATTTTTTTTGCTAAATATAGTGTTTTTGGCTTAAATTCAAGGAAAAAACGCTATTCTTAGCTTTAAGATTTATTTAAGTGTTAATATCAACCTTGCAAAACGATACTAACCAGGCATTTTTTACGCATTGTACCCTTCTGGACGGAGGCCTAAAATGCCCTGCCTTTTTGCGCCTTGGCTAACCCGACAGAGCATGACCTTCGTCACCGCCCTTTCGGGGTTACTTGAAAGTCCGTTGCGAGAACCGCCATCCATGGCTCGGTATTGCTTGGCAAGTACGCAAAAAACAACGGAAAACCTTCAATTGACAGCAGCAAAATCTACCAATATACTAAAAGAATGGACAACATACGTTTTAACGTAGTGGCTTTTGTGCTTCTAACCCTGCTAGGTAGCGTGGCCGCAATCAGAAGGGCCCCATCCGTCTCCCGCAACAGGCTTTTTTTCTTGTGCTGCGCCATAAACATCATCTTTATCTGCGCAGACGCAGCCAGACTCCTGGCCAAGAACTCACAAAAGACACTCGAGGCATTCCCCTTTCTCCTCACCATTCTTAGCGCAATCACGGCACTGTCACTTATCCTCTGCGCAGCCTTTTTTACGGGCTACTTCTATACAGTTGTCCACGGAAGGATTTCCCTGCCCCGCCAGCAGTTCCTTATTTTTGCCCCTGCGGTACTTTCGGTCATTTTGCTTGCAGTAAATGAATTCAAGCCAATCCTCTTTTACCTTACCGAAGACGGTTCTTTTAAACAGCTGCCACTCTTCTTTGCCATCATAGCCTACTACCTTGCCTACATCATCATACTGACCGCAAGGACCTGGGAAAGCATGAACAAAAAGGACAGGCCCATTATAGTATTCCTTGTTTCCATCTGCTTTTTGTCCATAATCGTTCAGGTAATTTTTCCTTCCGTTCATGTCACAAACCTGGTACTTCCCCTTGTGGCCCTGCTTTCATACCAGAGCATAGAGTCCACCTACAACTTTATAGACATAAAGACTGACCTGCAGAACGAGACGGCCTTTTTTACCAGCAGCGCAACCCTGATTGCGGCAAAGGCAAAGTGGGACTGCCTGCTTGTCATTCTGGACAACATCCCCTCCATGGACAGCGAATTTGACACGTCGCTTACGGATGACTTCATTTCGCTTGCGGCAAAATTCCTAACAAGAATTTCCAGAAAGATTTCCGTAATGCGCGTAAAAAGGAACATGTTTGCCCTCTGCTGCAAGGCCACCGACGAGCTGGAAGAAGACAGGGTAATCTCTCTCATAGAAAAACGCTTTTCGAGCCCCTTTAAAATCGGAAACATAAACATCGTGCACTCATGCTGTTGCTGCAGGATTTCCTACCCCGAGCACTACTCAAGCTACGAAGACTTCTGCGCCTTTGTAGAACTTGCGGCATCCCCCTACAACCGCCCGGCAAAGAAGCTGGTTTCCGCCAAGGACCTAGACCTGGAAGCAAACAAGAGGAAGCAGCTTGTACTGAGCCTTTTGCAGACGGCCCTTGCAGACGGAAGCATAAAAATCACCTACCAGCCTGTCTTTAGCTGCGCCTCACAGAGGACGGAAGGCATAGACACCGACTTTTACATAAAGGACAGATCCATAGGAATCGCCTACTCAAAGGAAGTTATGGACGTGGCAGAAGAGATTGGCATTGCAAACCAGATATTCCTCTACCTCTACCATTCGGTATGCGGAACAATCCAAAAGGCCCACCTGCTTGAGCACAAGGTCTCCTTTGTGGAACTGCCCCTTCCCATGAGCGAGATTCTAAGAAACGGCAACGAGAAAATCATCTGCGAGATTGCGGACATTTACTTTGTACCGCATTCAAAAATACGCTTCGTCCTGCCGGAGAGAGCCCTTCTGGAATATTCCACCCCCGTCCTGCGCAGGATAAACAGCCTTAGCAAAGAGGGCTTCAGCTTTACATTTGCAGACCTGGGCAAGAGCTGTGCGAACATACAGATGCTCTTAAAGGCAAATCTTGCTGAGACAACAGTTTCCATGCCGGCTCTGGAAGTGTCCGGACAGCAGAGCAAGCAGTCCCTGTCAATGAACTCGCTTATAGAAGCCTTCAAAAAATTCAACATACGGATAAAGGCAAAGGAAATAGCCTCCAACTCCCAGAACATTGCAGCCCAGCTCCATGCAGTTGACTTCCTGCAGGGAGACTTCTATTCAACGCCGCTTACGCAGGAAGGCCTTGTCAAATTCTTTTCCCTGGAGGCACTGAATGCATAACTCAATAATCACATTTAACCTGTGTGCCCTGATAATAGCATCCTCGTTCCTGATAATATTCCTAATCCGCCAGCCGCTGATGATTTTTCAGGACAAGGTTTACCTTAACATAGTAATTGCCACCGTCATCACGGACATCTGCTCCGTCCTTGACTCCGGGGAAATCATAAGGGACTACAAAACCCTCTTTGTAATGCGCAACATAATAGTCTCCATGCTATTTTACACAATGTTCCTCTGGCCAATATACTTTGCGGCCCTCTTCAACTTTAAGCTGCGCCTTAGCAAGCTAAAGCCCGTAATCGTAGTTGCCCTGCTACCCATTGCGGCCATGATTGTCATAAACGTCTTTACAAAATGCCTCTTCTACATAAACTCATCCTTTGACTACGTGGAAACGCAACTCTTCAAGACCATGTACATGATTGGACTCGTAATATGTTTCATCGCATCCACATGCTTCTTTATCCCCGCCCGCATTTACACATCGATTGAAAACACCTTCATCTACATATTCGTCCTCATAGCATGCACAAGCGCAATTGTAGTAGAAAACTTCTACCCCAAGGAAGAGCTTTTGCAGCTCGCAATATCCATCTCAATCGTCAGCATATACTTTACCATGCCTGCCCCCGAATCCTTTGTGGACAGCATGACCGGCCTCCTAAACGAAGAAGCCTTCAACAAACTTTGCGCAAAAAAAATATCGGGAAAAAGAAAGACATACTGCATAGCCGTCTGCCTGCACGATGCCAAGATTGTAACTGCCTACGTCCAGCGGGACAAAACGGAAATGGTTACGGAAATAAAAAAACGGGCTTTCGGAAAAATGCTAAAGAATTCCCTCATATTCAAATTCTTCCCCGGCGGCTACCTGATAGTCCTGGACAAGGAAGACGAAGCCTATGCCAACTCAGTCCTGGAAAAAGCCCACGAATTCTTCGGCAACTTCAGAACAGGCCCCGGAGAGGCTGTAAGAATTCCTTCAACCGTAAGCCTCATCTGCTGCCCCGAGCACGCATCATCCACGGACGAAATAAAGGCCTACCTTGAGCACATTCTGGACAAGGGAATAGAAGACAACCTTAGCCTGGTAAAAACCCACGACCTTCCGGTGGAAAACATCCACTTCATCTTCAAGACACAGAAGCTTCTCAACAACGCGGAAAAGGAAGGCCGCCTCAAGGTCCTCTACCAGCCTGTCTATTCCATAAAGACAAAGACCTTTGAAACAGCAGAGGCACTCCTCCGCATGACAGACGAAAAGGGCAACTACATAAGCCCGGCAGTCTTCATCCCCTTTGCAGAGCGCAACGGTTCCATACTGGAACTTGAAAACTTCTTGATAAACGAAGCCTGCCGCACATACAGCGAAAAGCACCTGGCAAGCTACGGCCTCAAGAACATAGGCATAAACCTTTCCATGGCGGAATGCATACAGGACAACCTGAGCGACACCATCAGCGGAATACTAAAGCGCTACTCACTGCAAAAATCATGCATCAGCATAGAAATCACGGAATCGACAACAAGGCTTGCAACCGAATCATTCAGTTCCAACCTCCAGGCCCTGTCACAGGCAGGCTACGAAATCTGCCTCGACAACATGGGAACAGGAAACTCATCACTGGAAAAGCTCATGACCATTCCATTTGGCAGCGTGAAAATAGACAAGTCAATCGTAATCCCTGCCTTCTCGGGCGGAGAAAAGGAGCGCGTACTCTTTGACTCCATCCTCGAAATAACACACATATTCAACGCAAAAGTCGTAATTCAGGGAATTGAAACGGCAGAGGGAGCAGCAGCCGCAAGCAAGCTGGACGCAGACTACATCCAGGGCTACTACTATTCAAACCCTCTCGAAGAAGACGAGTTCGAAGAATTCCTAAAGAAAAACCGCCAGAACGGAAGCATCTAAAATATTTTTTTCCTGATTTTTTTGGACGGTACTTTTTTAGGCTCTACCATTCATTCCCTGGCTACAACCGGCAGACAGGCCATCTGTTTACGGGCTTTCCGGGGTTCCTTGTTTTGGCGAACAAGGAGCGCCATGGAGGGCGCGTCAGTTGTTTGCTTAAGAAGTGCGGTAAGTTTTCGTAGAAAACTTACGGGAACAAAATCCCAAGGAGGGGATTTTGTTCCCCCTGCCCCTACAATCCCGCGTAGGATTATTTGTAAAAAAATTCCAAGTTGAAAAGATTCATTTCTTCCGCAGCATCAAAATTAAAATACACGGATTCTTTTAGCTTGCCATTTGCAGGAAGCTCAACTTCACTAAAATCAATCGTATTGCTAGCCGGGGAATATTTGTAGGCGCGGTACTTTTTTCCATTATGGCCTATGCACAAAAACATGTTTGAATAGCTTGCAGGCAGCTTGCTCAAGTTGGAAATTTCCAAACTGCATTTTAACCGCCTTGATTTTTTATCAAAGGTAAAAGAACTAATGTCTATCTTTATGCCGTCTTTTTCTATGCAACAGGCCTTTACCCTTACTTCAGAAAGTGTAAAGCACATAAGGGGTGCATCATAATAATTCGGAGGAAGATCTGCGTCTCCAATATAAGTAAACTTTGCCTGGCAAGTGTAGATGTTTCCGCTTTTAAGCTGCAAGGAAATAATTTTTTTCACAAGCTCGTTACTGTATTCTTCATCTTTTCCAATGCCAATAACCTTATTGCCGTTAGTCAAAAACCTAACGTTTGGCGGAAAGCCATTCCACAGGACAAAGCTTCCGGTAAGCACAATAGACTCCCCTGCCTTCATCTTTTTCCTAAGGGGCGTCTCTGAGTCTGCAAATATCTTGGAGCAAAAAAGAAGTAATATCAAAACTAATAAGGATAACTTTTTCATACTGATTTTTTTACCTTTGTTTTTTTTTGCAAAGCCGCCGGATGTTTACAAAAAATGGGGGGCGTTACGGGGGGCGGCAGCCCCCTGTAGAGGGGGTAGAACGCAACGAAGTGCGGGCGTAGGGGGAACTCGCAGCGTAGCTACAAGCGGACTTCCCCCCCCTTTATCTAAGTTCAGCTTAGTAAACGATTGCTGGAGTCCAGTACTGCTGGTTGTAGATGTCGGTAAAGCGGTATGTTACCTTTACCTTGCCGCTTCCCACATTCGTGTTGCTTATGCTAAGTGAATCAGCACCGCCTGCGCCAACCGTAAGCTGGTTGCCCAAGTAATAGCTGTCCTTGTATTCGCCCTGGTAAGAGTAGTAGTCGCAGAGGAAGTCAATCTTGTCGCCCTCAGAAATAAGGGTTACGTTCTTTGCCTGGGCATGTGCATCATCTTCGCGGTAGTCAGTTCTTGCGCCTGCCACATAGCCGTGCGGATGCTCATCATCAAAGACAAGGATAAGGTTTACGCGCTGACCGTTAAGCATTGCAGGAACACGACCAGTAATCGTATACTTGTCTCCACCAAGCTCGGTTGTGTCCAAGTGGTAGTAGGCAACAGGCTGGCTGTTAATGGAAAGCCATGTCCTGTCGTTAGAAGCAATAAGGCTTCCGTCTTCGCTAAAGTCGTAAACGTTGTCCAAGCCAAGGTCTACGTAACCTTCTCCGTCATCATAGAACATATTAAGGTCAAGACCGTGAACAAGTGACCACTGGCCTTCCGTAAGGGAAAGCACGTCCCTGTTCTGTCCGTCCTTCTTCCAAACAAGGGCAGCTGCATTAAAGCGGTTTGCAGAAATATATTCCCCTGCCTGCTTTGCAGAAAGCTGGGAGTCTTCCATAAAGCCAATATTGCGCCCCGTAAGACCGCTAATCAGAATGTCGCCAAGTCCACCGCCAAGACCGCCACCGCTAGCAGAACCGCCGCCTGTTATAAAGGAAGTAAGCAAGTCACCGATTGCATCTGAACCGGAAGCAGGAGCACCGCCAGTCATGCCACCAAGGAAGTCAAAGAGTGAGCCTGCTGCAGAAGAAGTACCGCCTGCCGCAACCTGTCCGCTAACTTCAAGGTTGGCAAATTCCTTAATACACTGGGCATAGCTTGAATCCATACCAATGTCGTCGTAGGTGTCGCACATCTTGTCCACGTAAGAGGCACGCGCGTATGGGAAGTAGATGGAAACACCGTAAGCGTTTGTCATGTTGGAAGAAGTCTTGTTGTATTTGATTGCACCCTTAAGAGCCTTTGCCAATGCATTAGCTTCGCTGTTGTCCACGTTCTTGCAAAGGTCAATAAAGTCTACCTGGTCAATCTTGGAACTTGTTGCAAATTCCCTTGTCTGGTAGCGGGCATCGGAAACTTCCTTGTAGTCATTCTGCTTAATCTTTGTAGTGATTGACTTGGAGAAAGCAGAAAGCTTTTCTGGAACAGTGTTGGAAAATTCTGCAAGGTCAATTACAGAAAGGGTTGTCTTCTGACCGCGACACTGACTTGCGCATTTTTCAACAAAGTCGTCTACAATCCTCTTTCCAATGTCCAGAGTAGAAAGCGATGTGTTGCTTCCAAAATCGTTAAGCCAGTTTGTGTAGTACCAGCCAATGCCAGGCTCCGTCTCTTCGCTTGCAATCATGTAGTCTGCGTGGCGGTTCATCATAAGTGCTGTCTCTGCAGTAGCCATAAGACATGCGTCAAAGCCAACAAAATCAAACTTTACACCGCCAGCCGTAAGAGCCTTGTTAATTCCAGCAAGGGTCATAGAACTTGATGAAGGATACTTTTCATCGTAGCCGTAACCGCTTACAGAACCTCCGCCGTGATCCCAGAAGATAAGCTCGTAGCGGTTGGCCGGGAATTTTCCAGCCGTCCATTTTATGAATGAAGAAAGCGTGTTGGGATCCGTCATAGTCTTTGAGCCTTCTTCCGCCAAGAGTTTTATAGAGCCGTTTGTAACCTGATATATCTGGTTCTTGCTGTTGCTTATTCCCTTTGTGCGCCAGCTTTTGCATCCGCCGGTGTAAACAATAAGGTTTATCTTTCCAAGGTTTGAGGCCGCCATTTCGCCAAGGTCGCTGGAAGCCATTCCGTTCCTTGATTCCAAGTCGGTACCGCACATGTAAACCATGATTGTTACGCTGTCGCTGCCGTTGCCTGCAATCTTTGTGTATTTTGCCCTTGAACCTGGGGCAACAGTCTTGTCGTAGTTGTTGTAGGAAGTCTGAACGCTGTTGCCGGAACTTGCACCGGAAAAACCGGAAGGGGCAGATGAGTCACCGCCCAAAAGGCTGCCCAAAATTGAACTGCCCGAAGAAGAACCCGATGAGCCTCCGCCAAGAAGACCGGAAAGCAGACCGCCGCCAGAGCCCTTGCCCAAGAACTGAATTGCAAGGATAATGATTATGGCTATGAGTCCGCCGCCGCCACCAAGCTTTACGCCACGGTGAGAACCGCCGGAACTTTCACGCTGATAGCCGCCTGAGTTTCCGCCATAACCGCCGGATGAATTTCCTCCCGATGAATTTGAATGTCCGTTGTAACCGTTAGATGAACCTACAGGCCCGGTACCAAGACCGTCCCCTCTTTTGTGTACGCCACTTCCGCCTTCCGTAACGTTTTTCTCACGTCCGCGCGGTCTCTTTGGATCCATAA
>JAILHV010000170.1 GCA_024695625.1 Treponema sp. | reverse complement strand
CATCATCTATGAACTCACCCAGACAGTCCGCATGCAGGAAACAGAAATCATGGATGCCGTTGAAGAACAGGCAAAGGGAAACCAGCAGGTCTTGGACACAATGGAAGAAATCACCCAAAACACAGGCCACGTAAGGGACGGTTCAAAAGAAATGCTTTCAGGCGGCGAACAAGTCGTAAAGGAAATGGAAATCCTGAACAACGTTACCTCCAAGATAAACCTGCAGATGAACCTTATGACGGACAGCATAGACGTTATAACTGCAGCCATGGAAAACGTAAACTCCGCATCCGCAAAAAACCAGGAAGACTTGAATTCCCTTGGCGACATAATCGGAAGCTTTACGCTATAAATTTTTCATTTTTGCCAGTTTTTTTGGACGGTACCTTTGACCGCTCTTCCATTTTATCCCTTGGCTAATTCGACGGAAGGTGCCCTTGCGCCACCGCCCTTCCGCCCTTCGCTATCCGCTCATACCGTCCTTCGGCCGGTACTGCCGGGGCTCCACGGCGGCGTAGGTTGTTCTAGTATGCCTTTTACAACTAATGCTTGCGAAATTACAGCAAAGGCCTTATAATTTAAGAAAGGTCTAAGCATTCCCATGCCAATGCCCTTTAAGGAGTTTTTTCATGAAGAAATCAACACTCGTTCTGGCTGCAGTAGCAGCTATCTCTTTCATTTTTGCCCTTTCAAGCTGCGCAACCACAAATTCTTCCGGTAGCAGCGGCGGAAGCTCACAAGGCGGCGGTCAACAGCAGGGCGAAAAAGTCACAATCAAAATGTACGACAACTGCCCCACAGACGATGCCGGCGGAATCCTTGCACAGGCAGGCTTCAAGGCTTTGGATGCTTCCTACACCGGAGAAACTTCATTCACTTTTGTAGGCGCACCTGATTCCTCAAGCATTCAGCCCATCCTCAAATTCACTTCAAGCTGCAAGGCAATTCAGACAGCAATGCAAAAAGCATCCGGCAAAAAATGCACCCTTACCTACAACACGGCAAAAGACGGCACTGGCATTACGCTGGACTTGTCTTCCTCCACCGCAATCCTGAACACCTTGGCAATGATGATTTCCAAGAACGCAACAACAATTTACGGCATCTACAAGTACTAAAAAGACACTTCGCAGACTATCGGCAGATGGTCACTAAAGCCGCTTCCGTTCCAAATCTTGTACTTTTTGGGAATTTTACTTTCCCCTTCACTCCATGGTTCGGAGGCGGCAGCTTCAAAATATTCAACCTCAGCATCACCTGCATAAAAAAACTGGTCGATTCTAGACCACTCACCGTTAAAATAATAGCTTCCAGGCTCAACAAGCGATTGCGAAAAATCATACCAGGGACTTAGCACCTCTACCCCAAAGTCATTTTGTTTTCCAAAAGCAAGTTCCCGCAAAAGGATTGTCCCGCTATCCGCCCCCTTCTTGAACTTTCCAATGTCCCGGTTAAAGTCTCCGCAGCACAAGACAGCCTTGCCAAGAGCCAGCTCTTCCCCAACCTTCCGCGAAAGAACCGATTCCTGAACATTACGCCACTTCTCCGTTGCATTTTCACCTCCGCTCATGCTCTTCCAGTGGTTGACCATAAGTGTAAGCATGCGGCTACCCTTGCAAACCGAAAGCTGCATCAAAGGCCTCATTCTTGGCATATCAGACTTTTGTTTACGAAAATCCACCCCGTGAACGGTTAGCCCACTTACAGGCCAGCGTGAAAGCACTCCGCAACCTATTGCACCGCCAAAATCCTTTGCAAAGCAACCGTAGGCATAGACTTTCTTCTTGTCCCATTCCCCTGCCAAAAAATTGCTTATGTCCATCATAACGCCTTCGTTTTCAATTTCTTCCATTACAAAAACGTCCGCATCCAAAGCCTTTATAACTTGGCAAAGACGCTCAAGGCGCACGGTGTATGCTTCCTGCCCCCAGCTTCCGTCTTTCTTGAATTCATCATATTCAAGACCGCTTGTTGTGCTGTCAAAAAATGTCTGGACATTCCAGTTTGCAACCCTAAGCTTCTGCCTGCTGCCAAGCTCTCTGGCCGAAGCCCTTCTTCTTTCCGAACTGCTTGCTTCACCCTCCGCATCGCAGAGCGAACAGCCGCCAAAGCAAAAGGCAAGCAAAATAACCTGCATCAAAACCAAAAACATTTTTTTCATTTTTTCCATCCATATATATATAGCTCCTAAAAATTCAAAAACTGACACAAACACGCAAATTTTTTTGAACAAAAAAACCTAAGCAAAGCCTCGCTTGCACGTGAAAATAAAAACTACTATAATATTCCTATGCTTTTCTATTATTTAGTAATTTATCCTATAAAACAAATTCTTGAAATTTTTTACCTTTTTTTTGAAGAACTAACTAGAAGTTCAGGAATTTCTGTAATAGGACTAAGCTTTGTCGTAACGCTTTGCTGCCTTCCTCTGTACATAATAGCCGAATCTTGGCAGGAAAAAGAAAGAATTCTGGAAGACAGCATGCGACCTGGCGTTAAGCGCATAAAAAAAGCATTCAGGGGCGACGAGCAGTTCATGATGCTGAACGCTTTTTATTCCCAGCACCATTACCACCCGATTATGGCCCTCCGCTCTTCATTCGGACTTCTGATTCAGATTCCCTTTTTTATGGCGGCATATTCATTCTTGTCCCACCTGCCCAACCTTAACGGGGTAAAATTTCTATTCATAAGGGATATGGGCAGCCCAGACGCAATGTTTTCCATAGGTTCATTCACAGTGAATGTTCTTCCTATTGCAATGACTATAATCAACTGCGTTTCCGGCGCCATTTATTCATACGGCCACAAAGACAAACGCGAGAAGATTCAGATTTATGTTTCTGCACTTGTCTTTCTTGTAATACTCTACAATTCCCCGGCTGGACTTGTAATGTATTGGACCATGAACAACCTGCTTTCATTGGTAAAAAACGTCTTCTACAAATTCAAGAATCCGGTAAAAGTGCTTTACAGAATAGCGCTTGCGGCATGCATCTGCGGCATACTTGTAGCCATCTTTGCAATGCAAAAGAGAAAAATCGAACTGCGTGCAATGCTTGCCCTAATTTGCATCATCATCGCGGCAGCTCCTTTAATCATCAAGGCTGTAAACTGGCTTTTGGACAATATGCTTACAGATATAGACCGATCCCCAAAGACAAGGCTTTGCATATTCATTTTCTCTTCGCTAACAATAGCCCTTTTAACAGGCCTAACAATTCCTTCCATTCTTATAGAAAGTGAACCTCAGGAATTCTGCTACGTAGACAAATACACGTCTCCTTTTATCTTCCTAAGAACAGCCTTTTACCAGGGACTTGGCTTCTACGTATTTTGGCCGGTCTGTTTTTATGCCTTATTCGGAAAAAAGATAAAGAAAATCTTAACTCTTATGGCAGCATTTCTTGCCGTATATGCACTCGTTAACAACTTTGCCTTTACAGGTTCATACGGACCACTTACCGAAAACCTTGACTTTATGGAAGCGCAGTTTTTCTCGGCACCATTGTGGCAAATCGCATTGAATGCCCTTATTGCTCTTATAGCTTTTGCGGCCATAGTTTTTGTGCTTACAAAAAAATCAAAAGTGCTTTCGCCCATCTTTATCATTGCAGCAATCTGCCTGGCGACCGTTTCTTTGCGCAATATTTCAATTGTAAGCAAGGCCTACCTGAATATGGAAAAAAAGCAGACAATTTCCAAGATTGAACCGGTATACCATCTTTCCAAAACAGGTAAAAACGTAATTGTATTTATGCAGGACAGGCTCTTTTCTCCGCTCATCGACGAAGTGTTTGAAGAAAAGCCAGAACTGGTGGAACATTTTGACGGCTTTGTATTCTATCCTAACACTGTTTCTTTTGGTTCGCTTACAATGGTTGGCGTACCGGGAATATTTGGCGGCTACAGCTTTACTCCGGCAGAGATGAACAAAAGGGACGCTGAAACATTGCAGAAAAAACACAATGAATCTATCCTTTCCATGCCAGTCACTTTTATGGAAAACGGCTGGGAAGCAACTGTTTCCGACATGCCCTACGAGAACTTTGGCAAAGAACCTGTTACCGACATGTACAAAGACTACCCGGACATAAAGCGTGTTTTGACGACAGGCCTATATTCAGACTATTGGTATGAACAAAACGGCATAGAAAAGACCAATTACATAAGCGAAAGCATAAAGCACAACTTCATCATGTTCAGCATTTTTAAGACCTTCCCGCCAGTTTTAAGACGCTTGGTCCATCACAAGCGCTGGTGGAATGCAAACGGCCGCAAAGACCACTTCTCCCAGTTTATAGACAACTATTCATGCCTTATCTATTTCCCGGAAATGTTTGACGGTTCAGCAGAAAAAAGCACCTTCACCATGATAGACAACCTTTCAACCCATGAACCCAGCAGGCTTCAGTACCCGGACTACATACCGGTAAAAGACGTTACGCAGACAGGTCCTTCAAAATGGGCAAAAAACGCCCAGTACAACACTCAGGCAGGAACCTTGCGCTGCTATGCAAAATTCTTTGACTGGCTAAAAGAAAATGACTTGTACGACAATACCCGCATCATCATAGTCTCTGACCACGGAACATACATTGATACAGGCAAATTTGAAAAATCAGACAAGCCGCCCTATCCAAAGGAAAGTGTAACTGCAAGCCTTATCGTAAAAGACTTTAACGACCGCCGCCCCAGCCCGGACGGAATTCACCTTACAAAAGACTTCTCTTTCATGACAAATGCAGACACCCCGGCAATTGCAACAAAAGACATTTTCCCGAATGCAAAAAATCCATTTACCGGCCTTGAATACGACCTTCCAAACAAAGATGAATTCGTAAAAATTTGTCATCCAAATGCAGAAAGTACGCGTAACCGTGACCATACAAAGTTGATTATCTCTAATGACGACTGGTATACGGTAAGCGGAGACATAACAAAAAACGAAAACTGGAAACAAATTTTCCCCTTTGGAGAATAAATATGCTGCTATACAATCTGATAATCTATCCTCTCTATACAATAATAGAAATTATCTATGCCATTTCCAAGAAATTTTTCCATAACGAAGGACTGGCAGTTATTTGTGTTTCCGTTGGAATTACAATCCTTTGCCTTCCGCTTTATGCCGTTGCTGAACACTGGCAGGAAGTTGAGCGCGAAAAACAGGCAAAGATGAAAAGCGGCCTTGCCCGCATAAAAAAGGCATTTTCTGGCGACGAACGCTACATGATGACGTCCACTTTCTACCGCCAGCACCACTACAGCCCAATTATGGCACTCCGCTCATCATTCGGTCTTTTAATTCAGGTTCCCTTCTTCCTTGCCGCTTACAGCTATCTTTCTCACCTTAGCGACCTGAACGGAGAAAGCTTCCTCTTCATCCGCGATATGGGTGCACCGGACGCCTTGTTTTCAATAGGGGCATTTTCCGTAAACATCTTGCCAATTGCAATGACCCTCATCAACTGCATATCCGGCGCAATTTATTCAAAGGGTCATGGACTTAGGGAAAAGCTTCAAATTTACATAATGGCGGCCATTTTCCTTATCATTCTTTATGACTCACCGGCTGGCCTTGTTCTTTACTGGACCTTCAACAACATATTCAGCCTGGTAAAAAACATCTTCTACAAACTCAAGAACCCCCTTAAGAAATTCTGGATTCTATGCTGTGCAATCTGCGTAATACTCCTTGCCTACATATTGTTTGGACTAAAGATAAAATTCTCCTACACCCTGGTGGCAATGCTGGTATTTGCCTGCATATTCCTAGCCCCGGTCTTTATCCGTTTTGCAAACAAGCTTATCGGAGGTCCGCTCAAAGTTCTTGCTGAATCAAGAAAAACAAGGAATTCTCTCTACATCCTTTCCTGCGTCCTACTTTTTGTACTTGCAGGCCTTTCCATTCCGGCAGCCTTGGTTTCCTCTTCCCCAATTGAATTTTCAGGCCTCGGCGAACATCCAAATCCCCTCTTTTACATAAAGACGGTTTTAACCCAGTCGGCAGGATTTTTCCTCTTCTGGCCTTTGTGCGTCTACTTCCTCTTCAACAAAAAGATCCAGACTTTGCTTTCTGCATTTATGTGCTGGATAGCCGCAAGTGCCATTGTAAATTCCTTCTTCTTCATGCTGAATTACGGCGACGTTTCTGCAACCCTCACCTTCCTGAATGCGGTAAACTTCAGAACTATTTCAATGCCAAGCCTGCTGAACCTCTTCGTATTGGCGGCCCTGCTTCTTGCAATAGTATTCACAATTCCTTTCAAGAAGGCAAAAATCCACTGCAGCCTAACTTCTCTTCTAATCTTTGCCGTTACAGCTTTGGCCCTTATAAACACAGCAACGATTCAAAAGCAGTACAAGGAATTCCTCCAGATAAGCGGAACCGACTCTGCAAAAATAGAACCGATTTTTAAGCTTTCAAAAAACAAGCAGAACGTCATAGTCTTTATGCTTGACCGGTCGGAAAACCAGTATGCGGAAGAAATGTTCAAGGAAGACCCTTCTTTTAACGAATCATTCTCCGGTTTTACCCTTTACAAGAACACACTCTCTTTTAACGGCCACACGCTAATGGGAGCCCCCCTTGTTTACGGCGGATACGAATATGCCCCCTTGGAGATGAACAAAAGAAAAGACGAGCTTCTCTACAAAAAGAACAACGAAGCCCTGCTCCTTTTACCCCGCATTTTTACAGAACAGGCAGACTTTTCCGCAACCATAACAGACCCTTCTTGGGCAAACTACAATGCCTATGCAGACCTTACAATAACAGACCCCTACGAAAAAATTTCCGGTTACCAGACAATCGGCAAATATTCAAGCGCCTGGTACAAGTCCCACCGCGAATCTTCAGGCCTTGACAACACGGAAAAACTCTTAAAGCGCAACATGCTCTTCTTTAGCTTTTTCCGCACAAGCCCCGCAATCGTAAGAGAAATCATCTATCAGCAGGGAAAATACTGGAACACGGACGACAACGTTACCTCTTACACAAACATAATAGACAACTATGCCCCCCTCTCTTTCCTCCCAGAACTAACAGTTACGGAAGAGACAAATTCGGGCTCCTACATCTGCATTGTAAATGAACTTACCCACTCATCAACTTTCATGCAGGCACCAGACTATGTCCCTTCAGAAAAAATTACAAACAAGGGACAGAGCCGCTTTAAAAATGAAGAAGCCTACCACACAAACATGGCGGCATTCAAACAAATTGCAAAGTGGCTTGACTACCTAAAGCAGCAGGGCATTTACGACAACACCCGCATTATAATAGTAGCAGACCACAGCCGTACAAGCTACGAAGACTGCATGGAAAAAGACGATGCCCTTGACAAAAAAATTGCTGGCGACAGATACACCGGCCGCGGACACTTCCACCCCCTGCTTATGGTAAAAGACTTTAACCAGACAGGCTCCCTAAAAACCGACGGAACTTTCATGACAAATGGAGACGTTCCATCTATTGCCCTAAACGGAATCGTAGAAGCCCCGGTAAATCCATTTACAAACAAAAAAATACCGCTGGACACTTCTTCCATAAAAAAAGACGGCGTCATAATAAGCTGCAGCGACGTGCATCAGGCCTGGCTAATGCAGGGCGACTACACCTTCCCGGTCCGCAAAAACCAGTGGTGGCGTGTAAAAGACGACGTTTTTAAGGCATCCAGCTGGACAGAAGCTAATATTGAAAACTAATTAAAATAGGAGTAAAATAAAAAGGCATCTTTATGCCTTAAATATACAGGAGAACAAAACTATGACCGAACAGGAATTTGAATATTTGTATGCAGTCCACAAAAGAAACGACACCACATCTTTTTCAGATGAACTCAAACAGACTTGCCAAAAGAACGGCTGGACAGACGGTAATAAAATCACAGATTCAGGCTACGAAGCACTTGCCCCCTATAAAGTAGACAATGCAATCATTATGGCGGCAGGACGCTCCAGAAGATGCATGCCCCTTTCCAACTACCTCCCCAAAGGCCTCTTTGAAATAAAGGGAGACACAATGGTTGAGCGCCAGATTAAGCAGATGCACGATGCAGGAATCAAAGAAATCGTAATCGTCGTAGGCTACCTAAAAGAAAAATACTACGAAATGGCAAAAAAATATCCTGAACTGATTGTAATCGACAACGAAGAATGGCAGGAAAAAAACAACATATCTTCTTTGTATGCTGCAAAGGACTATATAAAAAATTCCTACATCTGCTGCTCGGACAACTGGTTTGCCCACAACGTCTACCGCGACTACGTTTACGACTCATACTATGCCGCCAAATATTCTGATGAATTCATCAATGAAGACTGCGTAAAGGCTTTTGACAAAAACGGCTACATGCGCGAAGTAAAGCGCGGCGGTGAAAAAAGCTGGTACATCATAGGCGAATCATTCTGGCGCAAAGACTTTTCCGACACCTTCAAAGACCTTATGGTTAAGGAATATTACGACCCGGAAATGAAGTACATGCTTTGGGACCACTTCTATGCAAAACACATCGATGTACTCAACATGAAAATCCGCAAGACAACAGATGCCGAATGTAAGGAATTTGACACAACGGAAGAAATCATCGAATTCAACCCAAGCTTTAAGGAATTTGTAAACCAGTTCTTCCAGGAAGAAGAATTCGTAAACAGCACCCAGCGCATCTCCTACCTTTCAAACTACACAGACGTTAAGCAGTACTCAGTAGTCGCAACAGAACAGCTTACAGGCCGCATGCACGTAAACGAAAACCTCTTCGGTGCATCCCCAAAATGCCTTGAAGTCTTCCACAATGCCAAGATGGAAGACCTGTGCCTTTACGACCTTACCCGCGAAGATGAACTTGCCCTTGAAGTCTCAAAAATGCTGGACCTTCCCACAGACAACATTTTTGTCCACTCAGGCTCCTCCGACGTTATCAAAACAATAATGACCCTTGTACTCAACAAGGACGACACGGTACTCATTTCCGCCCCCGCATGGAACTACTACAAATCCGTAGTGGAACTCCACTTTGCAAAGGCCGCCTACTACGAAATAAAACCCGGCAAAGATTCATACGAATTTGACGTAAAGGGACTTCTTTCAAAAGCCCGCGAGACAAATCCAAGAATCATCGTAATTACGACACCACACAACCCGACCGGCGCAGTCATGAGCCAGACCGACGTTGAAAAAATCGTAAAGCAAAACCCGTCTTCTCTAGTAATCATAGACGAAGCATACCTTGGATTCTCTTCCGAAAAAATCGACGCAAAGCACCTCTTGAACTCCTACAACAATGTTGTCTTCTGCCGTACTTTCTCCAAGCTCTACGGTCTTGCAGGGGTCCGCATTGGCTACGGTCTGTGTGCCCCAATGGCAAAACAGGTCTTCAAGCTGGACCTTAACCCCTTCCGCGTAAGCAACCTTGGCAGAAAGGCAGCAGTCGCCGCTTTGCAGGACAAGGCTTATTACGATAACCTTACAAAGACAACCGCCCAAATAAGGGACAACTTTATTGCCCAGATGAATACGCTTGCAAACGTAAAGGCATTCAAATCTGCCGCAAACTTTGTCTTCATTCATTTTGACAATTCAATAGACACGCAAAAGCTCAAGGACTACCTTGCGCAGAATGGCATCCTCGTACGCCTGTGGACGGAAAACGGACAGCTTGCAATGCGCGTAACTGTTGCACCAAAAGAGTGGATGGACAAGGCATTCAACCTTATAAAAGAATTTTTAGGAAAATAAAGCAGGAAGATAAAAAATGAACCTTATGCTCCTTTATATTGACCCTGGAACGGGAAGCATGCTCTTTTCAATCTTGATTGGAGCCGCAACTACACTGTTCTTTCTTTCAAAGGCAGTCTGGATTAAACTAAAAGTGCTAATCTCCGGCAAAAAGAACGGCGTAATCCAGGATTCTTCATACAAGAAGTACGTAATTTATTGCGAAGACCGCCGCTACTGGAACGTCTTCCTTCCAATACTCCAGGAATTCGAAAAGCGCGAGACAGAAATCACCTATTACGTCTCATCAGCCGAAGACCCGGTTTTTAGCCAGAATTTCAAGTACGTAAAACCGGAAGTCATAGGAACGGGAAACTCTGCCTATGCAAAGCTCAACATGATGAGCGCAGGAATCCTTGTCTGCACAACGCCCGGCGTAAACGTCTACCAGTGGAAGCGCAGCAAAAACGTAAAACACTACTGCCACATCTTCCATTCAACAACCGACTCTTCCATGTACAGGCTCTTTGGCCTCGATTTCTTTGATTCCGTCTTGCTAACCGGGGACTATTCTGGAGAAGACATACGTACTCTGGAAAAGCAGCGTGGACTTCCCGCAAAAGAACTGGTGACCGTAGGCTGCACCTACCTGGACGTGCTTCAAAAAAAGATTGCGGAAATCCC
>JAILHV010000166.1 GCA_024695625.1 Treponema sp. | reverse complement strand
GGAGTTGCAAAAGTATTGTCCACAATCAGCGGTACGTTTTTTGAGTGGGCAGCCTTGGCCCATTTTTCAAAATCAAAAACGCCAAGGGCAGGGTTTGCAATCGTCTCTCCAAAAACAAGCTTTGTGTTTGGCTTAAAGGCTTTTGCAATCTCTTCTTCCGAAGCATCTTCCCTAACCCAAATACACTCTATGCCAAGCTTCTTGAGCGTAAAATTAAAAAGGTTAACGGTTCCGCCGTAAATGCATGTGCTTGAAATAAAGCTGTCGCCGGCAGAACAAAGGTTAAGAACCGCCAGCATGTTCGCAGCCTGACCGCTGGAAGTAAGCATGCAGCCAACGCCGCCTTCCATATCTGCAATCTTTTTTTCCACAGCATCGCAGGTTGGATTTGCAAAACGTGAATACATAAATTCCGTGGGCTTGTCAAAAAGAGCCGCCACGTGGTCGCAGGAATCAAATTTGTATGTTGTGGACTGAACAATCGGCACAACGCGCGGTTCACCGTTCTTTGGCTCATATCCAGAATGAAGGCATTTTGTTTCAATTCTCATAATCTATCCTCTAGAGTTATAGTTTTTTTCTATAGTACAACTTTTTCAATCTTATGAAAATACGCAGGATAGATTTTTGCGCTTCTCTTTATTTTTCTTGCGGCAGTTTTTTTTGCTAAGGGCTTTCCGCCATTCCGCTTTCGCTCCAGCCGCTTCCCTCACTCCCTTGCGGTCGTTCAGTCCAGTGGCCGCCTCTGGCGTGGCTCCAATCCCTGCCGTGCCTGCTTGGGGAAAGCATGCTACAAACTGCAAACAGAATATTCCTATTTCTTCAACTCTTCCATGGCCACATCCATTGCAGAGAAAAAACTTTAAATCAATATTTTCTCTACCTTGACAATATAGATTTTTTAGCTAAAAACTAGTATATTAGTATAGGAGGTTAACTATGGCTAGACAAATCAGAGAAACACCTATCTTATTTGGTGAAGATGGCAAACGCTTTGAAGAAAAAATGCGGAATGCTAAATGTACTATAACTCCAGAACAGTATGCTATTATGTATTCCCATTATAAGTCGGTTTTAGCAAGCCTTGAAAGGGGTGAAATTGCAAGAAAAACCCGCTTAGCTCAGAAGACTGGAGCAATAGCAAAGTGATTTTAGATTTCTTTGAACAATTCGACATTCAGAAATTTGAAAGTGACATACCAACAGATGAATTTGACTGTGGCGATGAAGATTTAAATGATTTTATAAAGAATGAAGTTCAGTTTTACAAGAAACAGTTAATTGCTATGCCGTATGTTGTCGTTGAAAAAGGTAAAACAGACAAAGTATTAGCATATTTTACACTTTCAAATGACAAAATTGCAGTCACGGATTTTGCGTCAAATAATCAATTCAATAAGTTTAAAAAGAAAAACTTCAATAAGGAAAAATATTTAAGAAGCTATCCCTCCGTAAAAATTGGCAGACTTGGAATTTCTAAAGAATTGCATGGAGTAGGAATCGGCACAAATATAATCGACTTTATAAAACTTTATTTCCTAGAAGATAACAAAACTGGTTGCCGTTTTATTACCGTTGACGCCTATAATGCAGCCGTTCCATTTTATGAAAAAAACGGATTCGAATTCCTTGTAAAAAAGGATGAAACCCCTACGCAACTTATGTATTTCGATTTAATGAGTCTAATGCAGTATTAAATAACAAAAGCTATTAAAAAAACGCGATAAAAACAGTTTAAACTCTTGCGGTAGTTTTCTTGCTAAAGGCAGAGCAATGGGGATACATTCCCCAAAGCCCTGCCCCAATTTTAGGCCACATTATTCAAATGCAGAAAGCATGGGCTTTTCGTCTTTTCCGTGAATGACGCGCTTAATGTAGTTTGCGGTGATGCGGGCTACAAGAGGCGAAAGGGAAAGGACTCCTATAAGGTTTGGAATCATCATGAGGCCGTTGAAGGTGTCGCTAAGGTCCCATGCAAGTCCAAGTTCCATTATGCAGCCAAAGAAAATCATGGCAACAAAGAGAGCCTTGTAGATGAACTGGGTCTTTTCGCCAAAGATGTACTGCCATGCAGTTGCACCGTAGTGGCTCCAACCTAAGGTTGTGGAAAAGGCAAAGAGCAGGATTGCAATTGCTATGAACTTTGAACCGCCAGAACCAAAGACCGTACCAAAGGCTTCTCCTACAAGACCTGCCCCTGCACTCTTGGCAATGACCGCACCGCTTTCCAAGTCAACGCAGCCGGAAGAAAGGACAACGAGGGCCGTCAAAGTGCAAACGATTATTGTGTCTGCAAAGACTTCAAAGATTCCCCACATTCCCTGCTGAACCGGTTCCTTTACGTTGGAGCTTGAGTGAACCATTACGGAAGAACCAAGGCCGGCTTCGTTACTAAAGGCACCGCGCTTAAAGCCCCAGGTTATAGCCTTCTGCACTCCGTAGCCAACAAGTCCGCCGCCAGCCGCACGCAGGGCAAATGCCCCCTTGAATATGGAAGCAAATACCTTTGGAACTACAGCTGCATTGGAAAGGATTACAACAAGTGCGCCAATGATATACAAAAGCGCCATAAAAGGAACAAGCTTTTCTGAAACACTTGCAACTCTTTTTAAGCCGCCAAGGATGACCAAGGCCGCAATAATAACAAGCACAATTCCAGTAATCCAGGCAGGCACGCTGAATGCGCTAGTCATGTTTCCTGCAATGGAATTAACCTGGCTCATGTTTCCAATGCCAAAACTTGCCAAAAGGCAGAAGAGGCAGAAAAGGAAGGCAAGGACGCAGCCAATTTTCTTCATTCCCTTATAGCCGCCAAGACCGTCCTTTAAGTAGTACATTGCACCGCCGCGCCATTCACCGGTGGCACTCTTTCTTCGGAAGTAGATACCAAGCACGTTTTCCGAATAATTTGTCATCATACCGAATATGGCCATAACCCACATCCAGAATATTGCTCCGGGACCACCGGCGATTATTGCTGTTGCAACACCAACAATATTTCCAGTTCCGATTGTGGCAGCCATAGCCGTGCAAAGGCTCTGAAACTGCGAGATAGCCTTATTGTCTTTTGCAGTATGAGCCGTTATGTGGCGGTCAGTAAAAATAGCGCCAATTGTTTTTTTAATCCAATGGGCAAAGTGTGTAAACTGAAATCCCTTGTTCACAAGGGTCATGATTATTCCGGCCGCAAAAAGCAATACGATTCCGAAAACACCCCAAACAACGCCGTTAACCGCGCCGTTCACCTTTGCTATGACATCAATCATAAGCACCTCCACATAAAAAAAGGCACAGAATTATGACAAGTCTTATGACAAGTCATAACGCTGCGCCTTTGCTACTATTGATAGTATTGCATAAAATTGCAATCGTGTCTAGCGGTCTGTTGCCGCCATAGCAATATGGATTTTTTCGCTAAAAGGTATTAACATATCATGGAAGAATACAAAAAATGGTGCCTTGGGGGAAAAGTGAAAGTTCCAGTTATAAACTGCATTGATGTCTACAAGTTTGAATTCTGCAGGGGATGCAGGTCTTGCCACAAGACTGCAAAGTGCAACACCCACGAGCCACATGCAAAATTAACTTACGGCAAAAAGATTGCAGGCGAGAAAAACACATGTATATAATAAAAAACAATCTCAAGCAGCGCGTGACAATATTTGAAAACACAGTCTTTGCAATTTTCATTCTCGTATTTCTAACAGCCATGGTCTTTTCCCTCTTTGCAAGGGCCTGGCTTCCTGCCGTGGAATTTGCGGCATTCACTTTGCTTGGGGCAGTATTGTTGTATCTTAACAATGCGCCTCTTGTCTATGTGTACGACAAAGAAATATCCATAAGAAAAATCTTCAAAAAATACAGCTACCAAAAAAAAGAAGTAAAATCCATAAGCTTTGATTCCCTAAAAACAAAATATGAATTTCTTTTGCCGGACAGAAAATTTTCAATTCCAGTTTATTACATAAATGCAAAAAAACTCATCGCAGAGCTAAAAACCGGGGATATTTATTTTACCACTCAGGAAGGAATTGCAGAACTAAAAAATTACATTTTAAAAAATGCCAGTACGGAAAGCTTTTTGCTTCTCCCCAACAAGAACAGGGAAGCAGATATTTTCTCTTCAAAAATCGGCGGCTTGCCTTACTGGGATTTATCCATGGAATATCCGCTGGATGCTGACGGAAAGAAAATGCACTTGCTCTGTCAGCTGAATTTTGGCGACTGCAAATTTGAAAATAAAATTCTTCCAAAAGAAGGAATCCTGCAGTTCTTTATCTCATCGCACGACGACATCTACGGAATGAGTTTTGATGAGCCGACACTTCAAAAAAATTGGCGAATTGTTTTCCATAAAAATGTGGGCGAAAGCATCCGCATGGAAGACATTCAAAAAATTGTCCCAGCCCCAGACGAAATAACACGCACCCCTATTTTAAAAAGCATGGCTTTGGAATTTAAAAAGACACTTTCCTATATGCATAGCGATGACTACAGGATGCCAACGCTTGTAAAATCAGCTGTCAAAGAAATATTGAATGAAGATACAGAGAAAAGCCTCTATGGCCTTTTGGGAAATGAAAAAGAAAACCCTTTTGCAAAAGAAATTTACGACATGGTTTTTGAGCAAAACAATTATATCCTTGGCTACCCTTCATTCGTTCAAAGTGACGTACGGGAAGGAATGGATACAAAAGACGCTGACTATTACGACACAAGCCTTTTGCATTTGGATTCCCTGTGCAAAGAAGAGGCAATGTGCTGGGGCGACATGGGATGCGCAAACTTTCTAATCAACTCGGAAGCATTAAAAAAGCTTGATTTTTCAAAAGTCTATTACACCTGGGACTGCACGTAAAGAACTTTGCTACCAGCCCCAAGAATTATTCTGGTCAACGACATTTTGGGTGTAGCCGGGCTGATTTTTTGCAAGGAATGTATAGTAGATTTTTGTTACGCCTGGATAGCCGGGGTTTGTAAAAGTGTTACCGCTAAAGTCTATGTTGCGGCACTTGTTAAAGACGATTACCGCCTGGTGCCTTCCGAAGCCCGTATTCTTGCCGGTGTTGTTGACAAAGCGGACGTTCTGCACCCAGCCCAATTCTGCCTTGTAGCCGCCGCAGTGCCATACGCCGTGGTCAAAGTTTTCTATATAATTGCCTTCGATTAAGATGTCGCCGGTAGAGAAATTTTCATGTTTGGGAACCTGTTCCGAGCCGGTGCTAAATCCGGTCTGACCGTCGTAAATTTCATTGTTCCTAATTATGATGTGCTGGCCACCGTCGCAGTAGATGCTTCCCGCCGTGGCATTGGGGGAGATGCAGTTTTTTACCGTGTTGTCATAGATGTAAATGTAGCGGGCAAAGTCTTTTGAAGGGTCCTTGCAGTAGCCGTAGTTTCCGCCAACGTCTATGCCTATGTTGCCGGTTGTGTCTATGGTGTTGTGTATGAGGTTTACGTATTCAACATTTGCGGTTACGGTAAGGCACTCTGCCCAGCCAGTTGCCATGTTGCTAAAAGTGTTGTTACTGATGAATATATCGTGGATGGTATCCGTGGTGGAATTTCCGTAGACTATGATTCCGTTTGTGGTGCCGTGGTCTGTTGGGTCTGTCGTCTTAAGGTTTGTAAATGTGCAGCCGTCGATTACTATGTGGTTTGCAGGAGGATATATTCCTATGCCGCCACCTCCGTTTTTTGTCTGGGTATGGTCTTTAAAGGCAAGGCTTTCTATCTTTAGGTAGGAGCAGTCTTCTATCTTAAGGATTTTATTGTCGTTCGCAGTGATGTCTTCGCCGGAAAGGACAGCCCCGTTTTCTCCTTTGATTGTTATGTAGTTACCGGCACTTCCATGAATAGAAGAAAGCTTTATCCTCTCTGAATGTTTTAAAGTTCCCCGTATCACAAGAGTGTCGCCTGGCTGCAAAGCTCTTGCCGCCACAGCAAATGTCATGAATGGGCTTGAGCTTGAGCCGCTTCCTTCACTTGAAGCACTTGAAGAAATATAATAGGTAGTTCCGCTGCAAGGAACGCTTGGGCTGGAAAGGTCTCCCATGTAGCCTGTTAGCCTTCCGTCAAGGACAGGAGTGGTAAATTCAACAACATCATCACTATCACTGCCGCCGCCAGAGCCGCATCCTGTTACAAGGGGTAGAAAAAACAATGCAGCCATTGCAAAGGCCTGCACATTCTTTTTAGAAAAAAACTTCTCCGATTCTTTTATAAAACTTAAAAACTGAAAATCTCTCATGGCACTTTTATACTAAAATGCTGTGAAAACTACAACACTTTTTTTTAGTACAAAAAACCTTAAAAATTTCATAAATCCGCGCAAATCGCTTGCGAACCAACTGCAAATCAACTGCATTGGGCAAAAAAAAATACCGGACGGCAAGCACCATCCGGTATTTGTTAAAAGTCATTCAACTTATTTGTTTGTGATAAGCAAAGTCTTTGAATCAAGCTTGAGGTTTGAATCAACAGCACCCTTCTTGCCTATCTTAAGGATCTTTACCTGAGTTCCGTTTGCCTTAGAAGCAACAAGGTGAACTACTGCAGTAAAGTAAGGAAGGATAGCCTTTGGAGCCTGAGCTTCAAGGTCTTCGCTGTCAGAAGTTGCGCTGATCCAAACCTTTACCTTTGCAGCCTTTGCATAGCTTGCAACAGACTGGATGTCGTTTTCCTTTACCTTTGCAAAGTCAACACCGTCGATTACAACGCCAGCAACACCGATTCCGCCTGCCTTGAGTGCGTTAAGAGTGTTAACAACCTTCTCCAGGTTAAAGTTGTCCTGGTTAAAGTTAAGGATTGTGCGGTTGCGGTTAAGCTGTTCCTTTACATCTGCTGCATTCGGGAGCGGCTTCTTCTTGGAAATTTCGGTAAAGATGCCGTCATACCAAGAAATTACGTTGTCAGACTTCTGGTCAAAAGAAACATGAACAAGCTGCTTGTTGTTCAAAAGGGTGTCCATACCGAACTGTACAAGAACGGATGTCTTTCCCAAGCCTTTCTTTGCCGTTACAAGACCCAGTTCACCGGCCTTAAGACCGCCGTTTGCAACTTCGTCAAAAGCGCGTACCGGGCTGCGTTCAAAAAGTTCCTGTTTAGCCATTGCTTACTCCTTATTTGCCAGCCTGTTCAGCCTTGCGTTTTTCCTGATACTTCTTCATCAGTTCTTCTGCAACAGCGTTAGGCACCTTTGCATACTTTTCGAATTCCATGGTGAATTCTGCCTTACCCTGTGTTGAAGAGCGGAGAATTGTAGAGAATCCGAACATTTCAGAAAGCGGAACTTCTGCGTTTACAGTAGAGGTGTTGTTTTCATCAGTTGAATCAACGATAACACCGCGCCTCTGGTTGATAAGGCCGAACATGTTACCCTGGAATTCTGTAGGACCTGCAATCTGAACCTTCATGATAGGCTCAAGAATTGCCGGCTTTGCCTTCTGGTAGCCTTCGCGGAAAGCAAACAAAGCTGCTGTCTGGAATGCCTGGTCAGAAGAGTCAACTGGGTGATACTGACCATCGTTGATTGTCATCTTTACGCCAACAACTGGAGCTCCGATGAGGGAACCCTTTTCCATAGCCTTCTTAAAGCCCTTGTCGCAAGACGGGATGTATTCGTTAGGAATTGCACCACCCTTGATTGAGTCAACAAATTCGTAGTCTTTGTCTGCGAGAGGTTCCATAAAGCCTTCTACGCGACCGTACTGACCGGAACCACCAGTCTGCTTCTTGTGTGTGTAGTTGAATTCTGCACGCTGTGTGATTGATTCGCGGTAAGCTACTTCCGGCTGTGAAACTTCTACTTCGCACTTGTATTCGCGCTTCATGCGTTCAACATAAACTGCAAGGTGGAGCTCACCCATACCCTTGATGATTGTCTGGTTTGATTCAGGATCAACGTAGGTCTGGAAAGTCGGGTCTTCCTTTGTAAAGCGGTTAAGGGCCTTTGCCATGTTTGCAGCATCAGACTTGTTCTTTGGTGTGATAGCTTCGGAAATAACTGGATTCGGAACGTACATTGACTGCATTGTGTAGTTAAGGCCGCCACCGCAGAATGTATCACCGGAAGCACAGTCAACGCCGAACAAAGCGATAATGTCGCCCGGCATACCTTCGTTAATGTCTTCCATTGCAGCTGCGTTCATACGGACAATGCGTCCAACCTTGAACTTCTTCTGTGCGCGTGTGTTAAAGAGTTCATCACCCTTAACAATCTTACCCTGGTAGATACGAGTGTAAGTAAGCTGGCCATACTGACCGTCATCAAGCTTGAATGCCAAAGCAACACAAGGCTTGTCTGCTGTGTTGAAGATTTCAACCTGGGCTTCGTTGTTGTCGCGGTCAAGAGCATAGTTGTGAACTTCTGTTGGGTTAGGCAGGTAGCGCTCAACAGCATCCAGAACAGGCTGGATACCCTTGTTCATGTGTGCTGAACCGCAGAATACGCCAACAAACTGTTCTGCAAGAGTTCCCTTGCGGATAGCTTCAATAACCTTTGCGTCTTCTACATCATCGTAGCCCTTTTCCATGATTTCTTCCATAAGGGAATCATCAAACATGGAAGCTGCATCGAGGAGCTGCTCACGCTTTTCCTTTGCCTGGTCAAGGAGTTCAGCAGGAATTTCTGCAACGCGGACTTCTTCACCGTCGTGGCCTTCAAAGTAGTATGCCTTCATAGCGATAAGGTCTACTACACCCTGGAGCTTGTCTTCAAGACCGATGGGGAGTTCCATCATATAAGCGTTAAGGCCGAGCTTTTCGCGGAGCTGCTGGCATACGCGGAGAGGGTTTGCACCCTGGCGGTCACACTTGTTAACAAATGCAATGCGGGGTACATGATAGCGCTTGAGCTGGCGGTCTACAGTGATTGACTGGGACTGAACGCCTGCAACAGCACAAAGAATCATGATAGCACCGTCAAGAACGCGCAGTGAGCGCTCTACTTCTACGGTAAAGTCTACGTGGCCTGGGGTGTCAATCAAGTTGATTGTGATGTCCTTCCACTGAACCTGTGTAGCAGCTGACTGGATTGTGATTCCGCGCTCGCGCTCCAAGTCCATTGAATCCATTACAGCGCCTACACCGTCTTTTCCATGAACTTCATGAATCTGGTGAATCTTGTTGCAGTAAAACAAAATACGTTCAGATGTAGTTGTTTTACCTGAGTCAATGTGGGCACTGATACCGATATTACGCACTTTAGTAATATCAAAAGCCATATTGTCTACCTCTCAAAAAAGAATTCATAAGTAACAATCCGCGAAAAAAAGCCAATTTCGCATAATGTATATTATTATCGCATTACTTTACTAGAAATAACCAGAAAATTCAATAGGCAAAGCAGATTTTAATGGCATTTTCCAGCAAAAACTTTACTGAATTTCACTGGAAAAAGAAAATTTTGCATTCACCAGCATCAGCTTGCCCTTAAAGCTAAAGGTGGCCGACGCAGAAAGTTTTTCCAGCGACAACCTTTCTTCTATCATATTAGCATTTACTCCGGCAGTCAGGCTAAGAGAAAGCGGCCCGGGAAGCTTTTTGGGCCTTGCGGTAAGTTTTAGGGAAAGACCGTCACTTTCTCCCGAATGCCTTGCGGAAAGTGTCAGGGAAGATGCCAGTGCGTCAAAATTGTTCTTCAGCGAGCAGGAGGCCTTGTAGCTGGCCTTTTTTTCATCCTCAAATTCACCGCTTGCAGAGGCCAGAAACACAGCATTCCCCCTGCTGAATGAAAAATCCCCGCGCACCAGGTCCTTTTTGCGCTCAAGGAGCAGTCCCTCCGCATACAAAGTCCTCTTGAAAAGCCCGCCCGAACGCAAAAGTGCCTTTCCGGCGTAGAAAGAATGGCTTGCTCCGGCAAAAAACTGCCTGTTTACATCAGGCCGTGAAGCACTGGCGGTAATCAGCCCTCCGTCAGCAGAAAAAAATCCGCCCGAAATGGATGTAAGGCCAAGGGATGATGCAAGGTCCAAGCCGTCCACAGTGCGGAACCAGCGGTAAAAGCCCCCCGAAGGATTCTGGCACAGCCCAAAGACGGAAGAGCTTTTTGCAAAGGGTAGCTTTAAGTTGACCACAGAGCAGCAGGCCGCATACTTCTCTTCAGCATAGGGAAGATTCTTGCAGAACCAGGAAGACGAATATGAGCTGCCATGGATGAACATTCCCCCCGCAAAATCCGCCTCCAAAAGGCAACCCTTTGCAAATTCAAGGGGAAAGCCTACACTCAGGGCACAGCTTCCGTCACGCGAATACATTGCGCAAACCTTGGGGCTAAGACGTCCCGCATCGCACTCAAGGCTTGCATATACCGACTCCTCCTTTTTCGCAGAAGTGGCCGTAGGCATGGAGCAGCCTATGTCCCCCTTGGAAAGAGAAGGACTTCTAAGGGATGTTCCGCCGGGTAAAAGGGGGCTTTTTAAAAGCGAAATTGCATGGGAAAAGCCGACCGTTCCCGCCATAGCCCTTGCCCTGACCGAAAAGGAAGCAGGACTTTCCGCAAGAAGGCCCCAACGCGTAACAGACTGGCTTTTTACGGCCGAAAAGCCTTCGTCAAAACAAGAGCCTGCCTCATCAAAAGTCCAGGAGGGAAGCCCAGCCCCCGCAAATATAGAAAGACCTGAAAAATTGAGCCTCAAGCCGCCGTCAGCCTTAAACTTGAAAGGACCGCCGTCAAAATCCCTCTGCGTTTTTAGCGAGGAAGAAAGGACAGCCCCCTTGAAGACCTGGCCAGCCGCCTTTGAAGGAGATTGGGTCTTTGCAGGAATAACCTCCTGCACCGAATTGCGGATAAGGGAAGAAGAGGCAGCCGGCACCGCAGGGGCATGGGGAGACGCAAAAAAGGGCACAGGAAAAAAAATCAGCAGCAGGGCGAGCCTAAGGACTGCATGCGGAAAAAAAGCAATTTTCTTCATATATATTAATTAGCCGGAAAAAGTCAAAATCAGACACATTTGCGCATTTTTTTTTATTTTTTTTATTTTGCGGCACTTGCCTTGTAGGCAAAAAGCTAAACCGCTGCCATCCAGTGGCTTTTATGTGGCGCTTCCGGGGTTCCGCGGGGCCCTACCCGCTCCATTGCTAGCGCAACGAGTTGCAAGCAACTCGCCCCTCCAGTGCCCGCCGTGCTTTTTTATGCTACCCTTCTGCACCGAAAACCAAACATTGCAAAAAAAAGACAGAATTTTCCCTTGAATTCCGCAAAAAACCTTTGCAAAGCCTTGCAAACTTTTGAAAAATTTACTAAACTATGCAAACTTTACATGGCATGAAAGCCCGTAGACCGCGTCTGGTACAGGGGAAAATCAATCAGAATAGGTTTTGTTTTTCATTATGCGGTTCCAAGGCAATTCATGCAGCGCAAATGCGCATGGGGAAAACATAATGGAAGAATCTACTCTCACACAGGAAGCGGAAGTTTCTAACTCCCTTCCACAGGACGCGGCAAATCAGACCGCAGAACAGAATGTTTCCAAAGCAGTTGATGCAAAGGAAAACTCAGAAATCAATTCACAGAATGATGCGGCAACAGGCATGCTGGTTGAAATTCCGGAAGCTGATGGCAGCGGCGAAGACGACACAATTCACTTTGAAGACCTTGGCCTTGACGAAATTACTCTCGAAGCAATCCGCAAGAAGGGATTCCGCGTACCGTCTCCAATCCAAGTGCTTGCAATACCCCGCCTCTTGAACGGAGACGCAAACGTCATTGCACGCGCACGCACCGGTACCGGTAAGACAGCAGCATTCGGACTGCCACTTGTACAAACCCTCCGCGAAGAAAGCGACCACGTTAGGGCAATCATCCTTGAGCCAACCCGCGAACTTGCCATGCAGACCTGTACAGAAATGGCATCGTTTACGACAGGACGCTATCCGCGCACAGCCGTAGTTTATGGTGGAGCTTCAATGGGCGAACAGATGCGTTCCCTCCGCCGCGGTGTAGAAATCGTAGTCGGCACCCCGGGACGCGTTCAGGACCTTATGGACCGCGGAGTTCTTGACATCAGCAAGATTGACTACTTTATCCTTGACGAAGGCGACGAAATGCTGGACATGGGATTTGTTGACGACATAGAGGACATCTTCTCCGCCGCAAACCCAGACTGCCGCGTACTCCTCTTTAGCGCAACGGTTCCTCAGCCAATCCTTAAGATTGCCCAGAAGTTCATGGGCGACTACGAAATCGTTGAAGAAGAAGGTCATGAAGAAGAGCCGCTCCTTATTGAACAGAAATACTGGCTTCTCCGCCAGAACGAAAAGATTGAGGCACTTGTACGCCTCATAGACATTTCACCCAACTTTTACGGACTTGTATTCGTACAGAGGAAGTCTGACGCAGACATGCTGAACAAGGTTCTTGACGAAAAGGGCTACCAGGTTGCAGCCCTCCACGGAGACATTCCTCAGGCCCAGCGCGAAAAAATTCTTGCCCGCTTCCGTGCAAAGAAGACCCGCATACTCGTTGCAACAGACGTTGCAGCCCGCGGTATAGACATTGGCGGTCTTACCCACGTAATCAACTACGAGCTTCCTTTTGACGCAGCAACTTATGTCCACAGAATTGGACGTACAGGCCGTGCAGGTGCAGAAGGAATGGCAGTTACATTTGTCCGTCCGGAAGAAGCAAGGCGCAAGCTCAACTTCCTCCGCAATGCGGTAAAGCGCATGGCAAAGGGCGAGATGCAGGAAGGAACAATTCCTTCTATAGAAGAAGTCATCGATGTAAAAAAACAGCGCCTCTTTGAAGAAGTCAAGGAACAGATTGGCCTTGGCTCCCACAATGACGAAGGAAAGAAGGCTGCCAGCGGTGCAGAAGAATTTGATGATGAAGAAAAAACTATAGGCGAGCAGTGGAATGAAGATGCCGCTTCAGGTGAAAATTCAGCTTCTGCCGAAGAAAAGGCAACTCCACACCTCCGCAAGGGCGACCCGATTTTTGACAAGCTTGCAGAAGAAATCTGCAGCGGACAGAATCCACAGGACGTTGTAGCATCGCTTTTGGCCGCAACCTACGGAAAGGAACTCAGCGTAAAGCGCTACAGCAAGATTGGCCCAAGCCTTGCAGGCCGTGCAGACAGAGACCGTGGTGACCGCGGCGGACGCGAAAAGGATCGCGGCGGAAGAGACAGAGACCGTGGCTTTAGAGGCGGACGCGAAAGGGACGGAATTTCTGTCTCCGAAAACCAGATCCGTCTTTTTGTTCAGCTTGGCTGGAAAGACAGGTACGATCCTCGCCGTGTAGCAGAATTCTTTAGCGACCTTGTTGGCGTACAGAACAGGCAGGTGGACGACATAGACATGGCAGAAAGATTCTGTCTTG
The DNA here is from genome assembly GCA_024695625.1 of Treponema sp. Taxonomy (GTDB): domain Bacteria; phylum Spirochaetota; class Spirochaetia; order Treponematales; family Treponemataceae; genus Treponema_D. Next base: position 530 of record JAILHV010000166.1, on the reverse strand, counting down.
TTACACTTCCAAAAGAAGCAGGTGAACGCGCACTTGACCTTTCCAAGATGGACACTTCACTTCCACACATGCACGTAGACTCCAAGTCTGTTCAGGGCGGAGACAGCTACGGTGACGACTTTGGTGGAAGAGGCGGACGCTCACGCAGAGGCCGCAGAGGTGGACGCGACAGGGACCGCGACGGTGGTTTTGGACGCGACAGAAGGTTCGGCGGAGACCGCTATGCAGTTGCCCGTGGTGATGATGACGACTGGGGACGCGACCGTGGCAGAGGATTCAGCTCAAGGGCAAAAGGCGGAAGCCACACACGTCCAGGAATCCACACTGCAACACAGCGTTCTGGTGGCGGCATGGCAGCTCTTTACAAGAAGGGCGGTGCTGACGAATACTAAGAAACCAAGGGGAGGGAAAACCCCCTTCTCCGAAGCGAGTGTTTTCCCTCCCCTTGAACCCCTCCCTTTCCCGGCACGGCTTAGGGGCTAGCCCCTTAGAACCCCTCGGTTTACAATAGTTTTTTTTTCTTGCCATAC
>JAILHV010000130.1 GCA_024695625.1 Treponema sp. | reverse complement strand
TGTCTACTAGAATTCTGTTTAAAGGTTCGTAAATAATTCTTAATAAAATAAAACTTAAAAATTGTAAGATTATTCTCATCGTCATAAAAAATTTCTTCATCTTTTTTCCTCAAGCACCCCAGTTGGGTGTCCGTGTAACAAATATTCTCCGTATTCACGGTAAACAGTTTATGCTGCCAGAAAGTGTCATTGTAAACTGAACCGTAAATATTTTGATTTTTATAATAGCATATTTTTATCTTTTGTCTCAAGGTTTTACACTGATACTAGCAAAATTAACGCCTGTCCAATGGGCTCTGGAGACGGGGTAAATCAAGGTAGTGCTTCGCCTGTAGCAGATAGAACCTAGCCGGGATTGGAGGGGTTGCGAAGCAAGTGCCCGAAGGGCACCGGCCGTGAGGGCAAGCCCCGGAAAGCCCGTAATACAAAATGGCAAGGTGTTCTTTTAAAGAAACGTTTGTCCACCAAGACGGCTGCTCCAAAAAAAGAAGAAAAAAAAGAAGAAAGAAAAAATCATTGAGAATTCGAGGCCAATCTGCTATTATAAAAATATGAAAGATTCATTTGCAAAGGTCCGCACTTGCCCGGAGAACCCCATTTGGGAACAGTGCATTAAAAGGGAAAACTCGCTTTACAACCGGGGTAACGACATTCGCTCAGATTTTGAAAGGGACTACACGAGGCTTTTGCACTGCGAGTCATACCGCAGGCTTAAGCACAAGACCCAGGTTTTTTATGCCCCCCACAACGACCACATCTGCACCCGCATGGAACACGTTAACCATGTGGAAAGCGTTGCCACCACAACTGCAAAATATCTTGGGCTGAACACGGAACTTGCAAGCGCAATTGCTCTTGGACACGACATTGGCCACGCACCTTTTGGCCATACGGGAGAGTCTATTTTAAATTCTCTTATGGTTCAGAAGGAGGGGAAGAATGCGCCAAAGAAATTCTGGCACGAGCGCAATTCACTTTTTTTTGCAGACTACATAGACACACTTAGCGATCCAAACGGATTTGAGCGCAACCTTAACCTTACCTACGCGGTGCGGGATGGACTTATCTGCCATTGCGGAGAAATTGACCAGCATTCGATAAAGCCGCGCGAAGAGGCAATGAACCTTTACGACATAAAGCGGCCTGGCCTTACCAATCCATTTACCTGGGAAGGATGCGTTGTAAAGATAAGCGATAAGATTGCATTCCTTGGGAGGGACATAGAAGACGCTCGCACTTATCACATTCTGGACATGGGGGCCTACAGGCAGCTGCGCGAAATTGTTGCAAGCACGCTGGGCTTTTACGATGGAAAAGATGCAAGCGGCAAGAAGAACAGCGAGACTGCTGCCCACCGTTCGGGAAGGGCTGTTAATACTACGGTTTTAATCAACGACATGATTGTGGACCTTTGCGAAAACTCATCCCCGGAGAAGGGCCTTTGCTTTAGCGAGCCTTACTTTAAGTACATAACGGAGCTTAAGAGGTTTAGCTTTGCAAACATCTACAACAACTGGCGCCTTTTGGAATTCCAGAAGTATGCGGAAGTGGTTCTTGGCACTATTTACCGCACACTTATGAAGACACGCCTTTACGCCCAGAACCACCGCCTTGAGCAGACTTTGCAGTACACGCCCAAGCTTTTAAAGACTTTTGTTGACTGGGTAATCCGCTACGCAAACTACGACAGCGGGCGCAAGGAAATAATGAGGTGCCAGACCCAGGAAGTGTTCAACATAAACGAAGAGGAAAGTTTTGAAAAGTGCGTGATTGAATACATTTCCGGCATGACCGACCAGTTTGCAATCAGCGTGTTTGAAGAAATTGTCTCCTTCTGATCTTTTTCTCTGCGGTGCTTTTGTCTGCAAAGGGCTTTCCGCACTTCCGCTTTCGCTCCATAAAAGTGCGCCAGGGAGGGCGCGTTATTTGTTGTCAGAAAGCATGCAGCAAGTTTTTTTCTAAAAAACTTGAGATTACAAAATTGCACGGATGCAATTTTGTAATCCAATCCCTGCCGTGCTTGCATAAAAAGCACTGTGTTCCTATGCAAACAAAAAAAGACCGCTTCTTTACAGGATTATTCTGCAAAGAAACGGCCTTTTATTTTAACTGGCTAAAGTTCTGACCAGAAGTTTATTTTGCCAAAAGCTCTGCAAACTTGTCTGCTGTAAAGCCAAGGTGTTCTGCAACCTTTGCTGCAGGACCAGATTCGCCAAAGTCGTTGAGCGTAAAGAGGTCGGATTTCTTTGCAAAGCCTTCCCATCCCATGCGGCAACCTGCTTCTGCAACAACAACGCGCTTTGCTCCTCCGATTACTTCCTTCTGCAAGGCTTCGTCGTTGGAAAGCTTTGTAAGGTCAAATACAGAAACAACGCGGATCTTCTTTGAAGAGACCTTCTTTGCGGCTTCAAGTGCCATGTTCACTTCTGAACCTGTTGCAAGAACGGTAATGTCCGGAGTGTCTGCTCCCTTCTGCACGATGTATGCACCGCGGCGGGCGTTCTTCTGCCAGTCCTTGTCTTCCTTTGCGTAAACAACGAGTGCCTGGCGGCTGAATGCCATACAAACCGGATGGTCTTTTGCTTCCAAAGCCATTTCCCATGCAACCTGGGATTCCTCTGCATCGCCCGGGCGCAAAACCTGTACGTTTGGAATAACGCGGAGGGCTGCAAGGGTTTCGATTGGCTGGTGGGTAGGACCGTCTTCGCCAACATAAATTGAATCGTGAGTAAGGATGTAGATGTTAGGAATCTTTGCAAGTGCTGCAACGCGGAGGGAACCGCGCAAGTAGTCGCTGAACACAAGGAATGTTGCGCCAAAAGCCCTAAGTCCACCGTGAAGGTTGATCCCGCTCATCACCTGGCTCATTGCAAATTCGCGGATACCGTATTCAATCGTGCGGCCTTTGCGGTTTGCAGGAGAATATGTTCCGTCGTCATTCTTAACCTTTGTCTTGTTTGGTGCCTGGAGGTCTGCTGAACCACCAACGAGCCATTCAAAGCGGTCTGCCATAACGTTAAGGCTCTTTCCGCTTGCGTCGCGTGTGGCAAGCTTGTCGCCAACATTGTATGATGGGGCAGGGCAGTCTGCTGTCTGTTCCTGGTTCCAGTAGGCATCCCACTTCTTGCGGAGGTCTGGATTTTCCTTTGACCAAGCGTCAAATTCTGCCTTCCACTCTTCTTCTGCTGCGGCAAGTTCTTTGCGGCGGCCTTCGAAGAATGAATATGCTTCTGGTGCAACGTAGAAGTCCTTGTCAACAGGAAGACCAAGTGCCTCTTTTGCAGCCTTAACACCATCTACGCCAAGAGGTGCGCCGTGAACGTCTGCTGTACCCTCTTTTGGAGCACCCTTACCGATTACAGACTTGAGGATGATAATAGTAGGCTTGTTCTTTTCTGCCTTTGCAATGTCAACAAGATCAATGATTTCCTTGATGTTGTACATGCTTCCGCGGAGAACCTGCCAGCCGTAGGATTCAAAGCGCTTCTGGATGTCGTCTGTAAAGGTGATGTCTGTGCTGCCGTCAATGGAAATCTTGTTTTCGTCATAGAAAAGGATAAGCTTTCCAAGCTTGAGGTTTCCTGCAAGTGAACATGCTTCCTGGGAAACGCCCTCTTCAAGACAGCCTTCGCCTGTCAAAGCGTATGTGTAGTGGTCTACGATTGTGTGGCGGCTTGTGTTAAAGCGTTCTGCAAGCATTGACTCTGCAACCGCAAAACCAACGGCAGCTGCAATACCCTGTCCGAGTGGGCCGGATGTGCATTCAACACCGTCTGTATAGCCGCGCTCAGGGTGTCCCGGGCACTTTGAGCCAACCTGGCGGAAGCTCTTTATGTCGTCCATGGAAACCTTGTAGCCTGCGAGGTGCAGGATTGAGTAAAGGAACATGGATGCGTGTCCTGCAGAAAGAATAAAGCGGTCGCGGTCAACCCATGAAGAGTCAACAGGATTGTGCTTCATTGCAGCACCGTACAAAACAGCCGCAAGTTCCGCAGCTCCAAGTGGTGTTCCCGGATGGCCAGAATTTGCCTTCTGAATGGCATCCATAGAAAGGCTGCGAACGGAAAGTGCTACAGCTTCCAAATCTTTTGTATTCATATACTTCTCCTTTTAAGGGTCTAAGGACCTTCCCTAAACGCCTGAATTTACAATTGCTGAAGTGAGTTTCTTTACATCCGGCCTTGTTTCCAAAAGGTCGCGGAAGTTTTTCTTGTGAATGAGCTTTGCAATGGCAGAAAGTGCCTGAATGTGAACCTGGTTGGTCTTTGAAAGCAGAATGAACATTGTGCCAACCTTGCGTTCGTCCGGCTCACCCATGGAAAGGGGCCTTTTGGGGTAACAGACTATGATGCGCTGGTCCTCATCGTTCTTAATAAGCGGCTTTCTGGGGTGGGGGATTGCAATCCCGTTGCCAACAGCCGTGCTAAGGATTTTCTCGCGCTCTACAAGCTCGTTCCTAAAGACATTGCGCTCAAGGCCAATCGGCAGCGGCACAAGCTTGGAAACTGCATCATAGATTTCTTCCGGGGTTGAACCTTCAATATTGTCAAAAACCCCTCCGTTTTCTATAAGCTGACAAATGTTAAAAGCGGAATCCATTTTTTCTCCCCAACCTCTTTGCAAAGGTCATCTTACAATCTTAAATCTGTTCGTCTTTTGTGACTGAACGGCTTCACGCAGAACATCACAAATGTCTTCAAAATTCCATTCCATGCCTTCAAGAGAAAGCAAAAGCGCAGCCCTGTCCTCCTCCACATGGTCGTTTTCAGCCACCGAGTGCAGAATCCTCACAAGGTGCGAATAGAGCTGAGTAAGCACAACAAGCTCCTGCTGGGGGAACTTGCCCATGGAATCACTTGACGAATCTATGGAAAAAACAAGCTCGTTCACCTTGGAAAAAAGAGCTAGGGCCTTTTCCCTAACCTCGCCGCAGTCCTGATCCGCAAACCAGTTGTACTTTTTAGAGATTATATCACTTCGTTCCTTTAGTTTCAACACAACATCTTCTTTTTCGCCTTCCTGAAAGACATAATCCTTGGGAAACATAAAGCTTACCAAGCCCGGAATGTCCACCTTGCGCTTAAAATGCATGTTGATTATGTACTGGTCCACAATCTCAGGCGGCACGTGGAACCACAAAAAGTCCTTGCCCTTGTAGTCCTGGTTCTGCTCAATGCGGTCTATGTCGTCCTCGTTCCAGGAACCAACGGCAGGAACGTCCTTTCCCTTGTGCCAGAAGCGCGATTCCACGCCAAAGGGCTGAATTCCTACGTTCTGGGCATATTGATTGATGAATTCTTCTATAGAACCGCACAATGGTATGCAAAGCCGCTCGATTTCCCTGCAAAAGACATTTGCAAGCTGGTCTTCCATGCAGGCGCAGGGGCCGTCAATGTCAAAGCTCCGCTGCAGGGCACTCTCCAGTGTCTTGTACCACTCAAGGCGCATGCTGCCTTCAAGACCCCGGTTGAACACGTTGTCTCCGTCGTGAACCACAGTCATCCTTATGTCGCCGCGGTCCCAGTCCGAAACGCAGCAGAGGAAGCGGTCTCCCTTCTGCATACCGTACTTTTCTATGAATGGCGTAATGTCTATGCCGGTAAGGCGCACCGTATTCGGAAGCTCAAATTCCCTCTGGACAAAATCCAGGTCCTTGTTGGCCGGGTCTGCAACGATGTACTGTGGCGCATATTCCTCCCCGTAGAGAATGAACATGTCTATGGCAAGGTCGCTGTCAAAGTCGGCAACCTTCTTCTTTAGCTTCTTATTGTCCTCATCGTAAAAATTCAGGGTGGAAGAAACGATTTCGCAGTCCACAAAGGGAATACAGCGGGAACCCGGAATCAGAATCCTCTGGTCAAATTCCTTGGCAGTGGGCTTTATGCTAAAAAGCTCGCCCGTAAAAACACCGGCCCTTGTAATGTAGCGGCCGTTTTCCAGACAAAAGACAAGGGGGCTTGTCTCCAGGTACTCCTGGGCCTCCTTTGCAGAAACCTTGAATCCCCCTCCCAATTCTGCACTGATTTTTGCCACGTCGCGCGCGGTAAAGTTCTTGCAGCACCTTCTGAGGAATTTGTCAATCAGCAACTGAGCCTGGAGATTCATATACTATAAGATAACGTATTTTTGCAAAGAAAAAAAGGGTTTTGCAAAAATTTTAGCCTAAATCAACAATTTGCCATTCTTCTGGAGCGTATTTTGTCTTTTAACTGTGTCCGGCACTCCGTGTCCGGCCAGAACCATGCAATTTTTCCCTTTAACCAATAGTGCCATGGACGGCACGTCATTTGTTTGCAGATAACACACTGCAAGTTTTCGTAAGAAAACTTGTGGGTAAAAATTGCAAGGAAGCAATTTTTACCCGCTTTCCAGGGTTCCGGCTCCCGCCTCCATTGCCTTGCGGCAACCCGCTTGCGCGGGCCCTTCCAATCGGGGCTAGGCTTAATGTCAAGTACGCCTCTAGCACGCATCCTGTTTGTGAATAGTGGCAGCTCAATTTGGAGATTTTTTGATCTAGCAAAATACTATTCTAATGAAGCCTCTCTATTTGCTTTTGAAGTTCAGATATTTGTTCTGAAAGTTTTTCTAGCGTGATTTCTTTGTTACTATCTGCCTTTTTCTCTTTTTCTTTTTTATGCTCTCGTTCTTCGCCCATTGAATCAACGATAATGCCGACAATTACATTCATAATTATAGAAGCCGCTATAAATACATATGAAACAAAATAAACCCATGCTAGCGGATAAACTTTTATTATGGGGCGAGCCACACCCGAAAACCATGAATCAAAAGTTGTAATCTGACATAATGTTAAAAGTGAAGTTCCTAAAGTCCCAAAATAATCAGGGTATTCTTCATTAAATATATTTGTTCCAATAATTGCATAGACATAGGCAAAAACGGCCAGAAAAGCAAATGTCCATAAAATTCCAGGAATAGCCCTTACAAGTCCTTTGAAAGTAGAGCGCAAATCTTCAAATTCATTTACGATTTTAAATGATTTTACTGCTCTTAACGACCGAATTGCTTTCATCACTTTAAATGAACGGAAAACTCTGAAAACCCTAAAAACTGTAAAGTAGGGGAGTGATGCAACAAACGAAACAAGCACAATAATCAAGTCTGATATGTTCCATTTGTTCCAATGAAAATATTCTTCTGGCTTACCATTTTTACCGATGTGATTTTCATCAATGCGTTTCTCTCCAAAAAAATACTTATTATACACAACGATTTTAAAAAGGAGTTCTATAACAAAAATCCAGAGACATATTTGGTCAACCACAAATAGAATGTTCCTGAAATTTTCTGTGATGTTGCGCGATGTTTCAAGCCCAAGTGAAATTGTATTTATAGTGATTACAAAAAGCATAAAGATTTCATAGGGCGTATCAACTTCACCATCAACATAATCTTTTAGCTTTCGCTTTGGTTTCTCTTGTTTTTCCATTTTTTGCACCTGTGGGAAAAGTTAAATAAACTCCCCCGCTATCAGAATAATTCGAGAGAGTTTACTTTAAAAACTTATTAACTGACTGTTTTTATAATATTAAATGTGTTTTTCACTTTTTTTAGAAAAGTTTTTGTCGTAAGTAGCAATGTAATTGTTTTTTATAAAATTGATGCTTACTCCAACTGCATTTTTGAATGTGCCTACATTAGTTTCATGAATTTCTTTAATTTTTCTAAAATTTTCATCATACGTTGCATAATAACGATTCTTTAGGAAAACAATAAAGTCAATTCCGATTCCTTGTAATTCTCCAACATTAGACGAATGGATTTCTTTTATTTTTCTTCCATTCTCGTCAATAACTTGATAATAGTTATTTTTCAACTGTACATCTGAAATAGCCATAATATTCCTCCTTATTGGCATATAAATATTTTATTGCAATTATTATATTGACCGACATTATCATTTCATGATACTGATTTTTATTCTTTTGGGAACAAAATATTTATGACAGGCTCATAGAAACATTCATCCGATGCTTTCCTTGAGGAGAAGTGGTATGTGTTTATGAGCTTTGCAGTTTTGCCGTTCAAGGTAAAGTCAGCGTAATCTGCAACGTTCTGTCCGTATTTTGACCAGCTGCCAAAGTTTTCGCTTGGGAAACACTGTTCCAGATATTCTTCTTTTACGCCGCAATCCCATAAGTTTGCCGTGATGATTACATCGGGCTCAAGAAGTTTGAGTTCCTCGAGAAAAAAGTTTCTCTTTCCAAGTTCTGAATCTTCTAGAAAGCGGTTCATCATTTCAACGTTTCGTATCGCACCCGCATCGCTGTCGTTTGAATACTTTGAAAGCTGCATGACTGCAAAACCAAAATCATTTGTTTTGACCATGTTTTTTGCAATATCATTTATATAAGGAACTTCTTCAAATGCTACCCCACCTTCCTTTTGAATTCCGTAGAGCATATAAAGTAAATTGCGCCAGAAAGTACTTCCGTTTACATTTTCATTCTCAAAGAATCCATAACTTGTATTGCGGAAATCAAGGCCGCTAATCCATCGTGTTTCACGGCCTATAAAAAGAACCTTTCTTTTCTGTTCAAAATATCCCGGAAAAAATCCATCGTAGGCAAAAAAGCTTTCCGGCGGGTATTCTTTTCCGTCATCCTGAAAGACTAGCGGGGCTTTTGATGAAATCTGCTTTTTCCAATCTTCTTCAAGTGCCAAAAGATCCAAAGTTTTCTGAATCTCTGTTTCGCTCAGCTGCCTTTTGTTTTCGAATGCAAGCACATTTGCATTTTGTAAGCGCAATCTTGCTTCAATTTCATCTCTTTCTTCTTTTGTCATGGAAAACTCCTTGTTCTATAAGTTTAGCACATTTTATCATCCTGTCAACTATAAGGCGTGTAACTTTAGAGCGTGTAATTATATTTCTTCAAACCATATAATAGAAGATTATGAATATTGGACAGGCCATAATCACCATCCGCAAGGAAAAGAATCTCAGTCAGGAGCAGCTTGCTTTTGAGGCAGGCATCTCGCGGCATTTTATGTACCGTCTGGAAAACAACCTTGCAAGTCCAACAATCAAGACTCTGGAGAAATTAAGTGCGGCTTTAAAAATTAGGCCATCTGCAATCCTCCTTGAAGCTGAAAAAATCAGCTAGCTTGTCCTAAACTTATAACACATCAAACTATCTTTTTGAGATAATTTAAAAAATAAAAATTTTTTTCAGACTATCATCAAATGATAGTCTTCTTGTGCTATATTGTTCTTATGAAAGAGACAAGAAAATCTGAACGGACGCTGAACAAAAGGCAGCTTGAAAGGATTATCATCATTCACAATGCGATAAAGTCTGGCATTTATCCTGATGCGGAAAAGCTGAGGCGGCTTTATCTTGAGCAGACAGGATATGACAGTCTTAGCCTGCTTACCATTTACCGTAATATTGAAACGCTGCGCGTAATCTTTGGTGCACCGGTGGAGTATGACAAGCGGAAAAAAGGCTACTATTACCTTGATGAAAACTTTGACTTTGCATTGAACAGTATTTCTCCAGAGGAAGCTTTTTATCTTTCAGCGGCAAAAACCTTGCTTTCTTCTTTTGAGGGCAGTCCCGCCTACAGGCAGATTGCGGCTGCAATTGATTTTGTTACCGATACTCAGATGGCTGGAAAAAGTGCCCTTTTAAAGCGCATTGCGGTTGCGCCGACTCCCAAATTTGTGACGGATGAAGATGTTTGGAAAAAGGTGCTTGAGGCATTGCAGGACAATCTGATTGTGGAGTTTGACTATAGCGGAAGGTGGAAGACGGAGCTTTCGCACAGGAAGGTTCATCCCTATCAGATTCTGATGGAGGGCGGAAAGTGCCTTTTGTTTGGCTATTCAGAGGAGCGCGGGGCGGAGAGGCTTTTTGTTCTGAACCGAATGTCCAACTTTACAATTACTGATGAGCATTTTGATCTGCCTGAGAATTTTGATTTTTCCAAGCGCTGCGGGGGAGGGAAGTTTGGTGCCTTTATCTGCGGTGAGACTTTTGATTTTGCAATTGACTTTTATGATGATGCACGCACTTATGTGAAGGAGTGTGTTTGGGCGGACAATCAGAAGGTTACTGATTTTGATGATGAGGGAAGGACTAGGCTGGAATTTTCTTCCGGCCAGTGGCTGAATGTGCTTGAATGGGTTTTGTCCCAGGGGCCAAATGCCATTCCTCTTGGTCCTGACTGGTTTGTTGGGGAATGGAAGTATTCTGTAAGTCTGATGGCGGAGGCGGCCGGAGTCTAGGTGACGTGGCGGCTAGGACTTTTACAGATGCTGAGTCAAGCTCAGCATGACGGAAAGGCGTTCTGCATGACGGAAGAATGTGGCTTTTACAGATGCTGAATCGAGTTCAGCATGACGGAGTGCGTTCTGCATGACGGAAGGGGGTGGCTTTTTACGGATACTGAATCGAGTTCAGCATGACGTGTGAGGCATGACGAAATGCGGTTGTGGTGCCTATTCCTCTAGCAGATAAAGCCTAGCCCCGATTGGAAGGGCGCGGAACGCGTTGCCGTTAGGCAATGGAGCGAAAGCGGAACCCTGGAAAGCGGGGTTTAAGTTGCATCCTGCAATTTGGGAAAATTGCAGGCAGTAAAAGATGACGGTGGCTCCAGAAAAAAATCAGGAGGGCTATTCGTACATGCTGTTTAGCACGCGGTAGACCATGTTGACTTTTTCTTTTTGCGCAACCGAAAGGTCGGAATTGCTTGCGTCGTCGATGAGCTTTTCCAGTGAGGAGAGGCTTTCGTTGAGTGCCGTGGCAAAACCGCGCGAGACTTTGAACCAGTATGTGCCGTTTCCGTCCGTGAAGAGGCAGATGAAGCCCAGTTCGTGGGAGGCCTGCTTTGCAACGGTTACGCGCATTAGGCAGTCGATGGAATTTACAAGTTTTACAAGTCCTGTTGTGCCGTCGCTTTCCACGCTGTTTATGTTGATGTTCATTTTGCGCTGCCAGCGGTCTTCTGCAATTGGGTCAAGGTTCAGTCGGTTTGTGGCCTTGATGATGAGTTCAAGCTTTTCGCCGTTCATGAGCTTGAAGCCGTGGCCCGGGTATATGCAGCCGCGCATTTCGCCAATCTGTGCAAGTAGGCTTTGGTTTTCTTCTGCTTTTGCCGCTGGTTTGAGTTTGTCCCAGGGGAGCTTGACGACTTTCTTTCCCTTTGTCTTTTCAAATTCAAAGGTTTCGCCGCCAAAGCTGATTGTGTTTTCTTGGGCCTTTGCTTCTTTCTTTTCTTTTCTGCTTTTCTTGGATTTTTCTTTTTCCGACTTTTCCTTTTCGCGGAAGGACGTGCCTTCGTATTCAAGGTTGCCGGTGAGGCTTCTTCCCTTTTTGCCCCGGGCAGAGCTTAGCTGGCTTTCCAGGTTGGGGTCAATTTTGTAAAGCTCCTTTTTGGTAAGGGGGGAGACGCTCATGGCAAAGGTTCGGCTTGTCTTTACGATTTCGCCTGCAACGATGTAGAGCGGGTTTGTCCTGAACATGGATGAGCCGGGGTGGATTGTTATGTGGTCTGCTGTTAGGCTGCGGTAGGTTTCTCTTCCTTCCCTTACGCAGACGAACTGAATCATTCCGCTTGCAATGCAGCAGAGGTAGTCGTCCATGCTGCCGCCACCCGTGATTGGAAGCTGTAGCCTTTGCGATACGATTTCTTCCAGCTGTATTTTTATGTTGAGGATTTCTGCCATTACGCGCTCGTCCAGGTAGTTGTTCCTGCAGAACTTTTCCTTGTTGCTTGCGGACACGTAGTTTTTAAAGAGCTTTACGTAGCTAACAAAGTCTCCCTGTAAGTCGCGGAAGGAGTGGTGGGCCTTTCTTGCGTCCATTTCTTCTCCGGGCGGAAGTACGAAGGGGGAGTTTGCGCTAAGGAATGAAGATGCTATTAGAACTTCTTCAAGGACTTCCGGGTAGCGCATGATGCTTTCTACGATTATGCGGCTAACACGGGGCTCCAAGGGGAATTCCACCATGAGCTTTCCTGTCTTGCTTAGGGTTCCGTCTTTTTCGATGGCCCTTAAAAGGTTCAGCGTCTGGACTGCTCCCAAGAGGCCTTCCTTTTGAGGCGGTGAGATAAAGTCGAATTTGTCAAAGTCCGTAATGCCAAGTTCTGCCATGCGGAGGACTACCTCGCTAAGGTCCGTGCGGTAGATTTCTTCCGTCGTGTATTCCTGGCGGCTGTCGAAGTCCTTTCTTGGGTAAAGGCGGTAGCAGGTTCCTGGGCAGGTTCTTCCGGCTCTTCCCCTTCTTTGGTTGCAGCTTGCCTTGCTTACGGGTGTTTCTATGAGGCTAGAGGTGAAGGTCCTTGGGCTGTAGAAATTTAGCTTTGCAAGGCCTGAGTCTATTACCGTAGTAACACCGTTAATCGTTACGGATGTTTCTGCAATGTTTGTGCTGATTACAACCTTCTTTTTTCCGAATGGAGGTGAATCGAATACCTTTTCCTGGTCTTCCTTGGGCAGCCTTCCGTAGAGGGGAACCAGGTGCAGCTTTGAGTGGAAGGGGGCGTTTGCAAGTCGTTCCACGCAGTCCTTGATGATTTTTTCGCCTGGGAGGAAGATTAGTATGCTGCCGTCTTCCTTGTTGTCCAGTACGCGGTCAATCGTCTGTTCTATCTTGGCAAGCAGGGCGTCGCTTGAAGCGTCTGTTAAAGTGCTTGCTGGTATTGCGGGCGGATCGTAGACCATTGCCACCGGGAAAATCTGCGTGTCTATGGTGACTATTGGGCAGCCGCCAAAGTATTCGCTGAAGGCTTCTGCGTTCATTGTGGCTGAGCTTACTATTACCTTAAAGTCCTTTCGCTCTGCCAAAACCCTTTTTAGGAGACCAAGTACAAAGTCAATGTTAAGGCTCCTCTCGTGTGCCTCGTCCACCATTACAACGGAATACTTGGACATCCAGGGGTCAAGCTTCATTTCCTGCAGGAGGATTCCGTCGGTCATGATTTTTATCTTTGTGGTAAGGTCTGTCTTGTCTTCAAAGCGCATCTTGTAGCCAACAAGACCCGGGTACTTTGTGTGCAGCTGCTTGGAGATGAATTCGCTTACGCTAAGGGCTGCAATGCGCCTTGGCTGGGTTACCGCAATCACACCGTTTTCCGAATAGCCTGCCTCGTGCAAGATTACCGGAATTTGCGTGGTTTTTCCAGAGCCAGTGGGGCTTTGCACTACAATTACCTGGTTTTCCTTTAGCGTGTCAAGGATGCGTTGCTTTTGCTCATAGACTGGAAGGCTTTTGTAATCTATTGCCATAGGGTTTTTCCTTCAAATTGCTCCATCAGTTTTTTTCTCTCTCTTAGGTAGTTGCCCCATCTTTTTTGCCCTTCTGCGTTAAGCTTTTCAATTAGCTTGTCGTCAAGAATCCTGATTTCGTAGAAGCGGTCGGGGGCAATGTATGTGGTAACGATGACGGGATTTACAAGTGCTATGGAAAGCTTTGAGTCGCTGTCCTTTAAAAATCTCACCTGGGTTATGTATCCTTCACCGGTGTAATCCCTGTTTGTGTCTGGCTTTGCAAACTGCGGGTTTGTCCTTTGCCCGCTGATTGTGTTGCCCATAGAATAGAAGATAATCTTGCGGGGAACGTTTCCAGAATCCGCCACAACTTCCCAGTCCTTGGAGACGTGGGGGTGGTTGCACCAGATTACGTCCGCGCCGGCATTTAAAAGCTCGTGGTAGAAGTTTTTCTGGCTGCTTCTTATTGTAAAGATGTACTCCGGGTCGGAGCAGTGTATGCTTACAACGAATATGTCGCAGGGGTGGGCCTTTCTTAAAGCCTTCATATCTTCTATAAATATGCTGCGGTTCTTGCTGTTGGGAACAAGAAAGTCTATGTATGAAGAGCAGGTTGGGCTATTGAGGATTTCTGTAACAGCAACAAAAAGAATCTTCCAGTTGCCGCTTTCTATTACCTGGTAGCTCCAGGGGCCGTTCTGCCTTTCCTTAAGTCCTGCCGCATAGACTGGGCGGTCGCTTTCCTTTGTGGCCGCTATTTTTGCTTCAAAGTATTTCTTTGTCTGCTGGATTCCGTTTAGGCCCTGGTCGTTGGTGTGGTTGTTGGCAAGGCTAAAGACGTTGAATCCTGCGTCTATTGCTGCCTGGGCATAGTCTCCGTGCACGTTGAATGCGGGGTAGTTGGAGAAGGGACGGTTTTCCGCAACCGGTGTCTCCAGGTTTGCAAAAGTGAGGGGGCTTTCCTTAATCAAGGCCTCAATGTCCCTGTAGATGCGGGGAAAGTTGCCCTTGGACCAGTTTGGCGTATGGGCCATTATGTCTCCCGCAAAGGTTAAAAGGATGGAATCCTCTGAGTCGAATGCACTTTTTGAATTTACAATGGCTGTGCCGTCTGCAAAGTGGGTGTTGTAGTAGTCTTTGCCGTGGCCGGAAGCCAAACCCTTTGAGTTTTTGCCGCCGGTCGTTGCACATGATGATATTGCCAGTGACAGCGCAAGGGAAAGGG
>JAILHV010000120.1 GCA_024695625.1 Treponema sp. | reverse complement strand
TGGATTTTGGGGCTGTCCAATAAAAAAACATTGTTCGAAACAAATTATTTCTATAAATTAAACGAAGTATTTCCATACACGTAACGAGCCGTTTTCATATACGCAACGAATCATTTCGTATCGGTAAACGGTTCATTTTCATACGGCAAAAGAAAAATTTCATAATAGCTTACGAAAAATTTACAAAATTGTGATTTTTTTTTATGAATCTTCTTGACTTTTTCACGGAACGTTTGTATATTACAGTCAGATGCAATTCCCATCAGGCATCTACAAGTCGAAGGTCTGTTAGGCTTTCTGGGGGGGGACTTTAATTATAAAGGATGGAAGCGTTATGGCAGAAGTAACGGCGTTCGGTAAAATCCTGCGGAAGATGAGGATAGACACTTCCGAGGTCTTGGGAGACATGGCGAAGCGGCTCGGTGTGAGCGCGGCTTACCTTTCTTCTATAGAAAACAACGGACGCGAGATTCCGGATGGATTCGTGGCTAAAATTGCTACAGAATACGAATTGGGAGAAGCCCAGGTAAAAGAACTGGAGGAGGCCAAAGCCAAGGTAAAGGGGGCAGTTGATGTGAAATTTGACAATCGAAAAGCACAGGCAAACTATGTCGAGACGGCAGTAATGTTTGCAAAGGATTTTTCACGGCTTAGTGCCGAACAAGTTGAGGAACTAAAAGAACTTTTGAAACGTTTTGAAAGTTCGGGAGAGCATTCAATTGGAAGAGCGTCATTATGAGCAGCATGCAGAAACAATAGTCCTTACGGAAGATGGAATGCAGATTACGGCATTCTGGTCAAGGCTTTTGAGCGGATGCGGGACGGACGGAAAGTTTGATCCAGTCTTCGTTATGGAAAACATTATTCCTCTTTTTGACAATACCTTTAACTACAGGGTTGTTGATTCTGTGGAATGGATGTTGCCGTCATGTACACCTGCTTACTATGTGCCCGCAACAAACGAAATAATCGTAAGGAGCGATGTTTACGAGGGCGCACTGGCAGGAATCGCGCTTGATGTGATAATCGTAACGCATGAGGTGGTACACTGCATCCTGTCACTCGCAAAGAGGTTTTTGACCGCACTGGACTTTGTGGACTTCAAGACAGAGCTGTGCATGGCAGACTCAAATGAAATGGCTCGCAATGAGCTTCAGACAGATAGGATAACAAGCCTTGTTCTGTTCCCGGAGCGTCTTGTGCAGGGAAAGAGCGATGAAGAAATAATCCAGAAGTATTTCTTGAATCCGATGATTCAGTTCGTTTGTTCCCTTATAAAAATGGCTGGAAAAAAGCTTTTGAAGTCCCTTGACGAAACGGAGGTTGAAAGATGTGCCGTATGATTGTTTATTGCCCTGCAAAAAAAAGGCCTAAAACTACGCCAATAGTTCCAAGCCTTCAAGCAATAGGAAAGATAAATCTTCCTAAACCTATGATTTATCCTACTTCCTATTGTGATTTTTTGCAAGGGCAGAGCGCAGAAACGGAGAGATTTTTTTAGAATTCCGTACGGAATTCCAATTCACAAACGGGGACTGTCGCCCGCAAAAAGACAGTAGGATAAAAGGTATGGAAAATATTTCCACTTTAGAAAACAGCTCGTCACTCTTAAGCGTGACGCTGCACGAGAATAATTTTACAAAAGACGGATCTTATTACGCAACAGTAACGCGCAATACAGCCACATTCAAGAACATTCTTTCTGAAATTGCCGAGGACAATAAGGGCATGGATCCATACATGCTGCAGTTTGCCGCAATACTGATTCAGAAGAAAATACTAAAGATGCTTGAGCAGGGCAAGGCTGTAAACGTGCTTGACCTGGGAACCCTGTACATTGCAATGAAATGCAACGCGAAAGGCAAGAGTGAAGTAAGCGGGAGCGGGAATTTTTACATAAAGTTTACCCCAACAGAGCTTGCAAATTCATCACTCAGTAAACTCAGTGTGGATAAAATTGTCTATGCCGACGGAACGCCAGAAATCATTGCGGTTGAGGATCTCTCTGAAGGAAGTGAGGAAGGCAGACTTACGAGGGGTAAACCATGCCGCATTACCGGAGGACGCCTTAAAATCGGCGGGGATGGAGGGGGAATATTTTTGGCTCCTGCTGAGGCGGATGGAAGTGCTGCGAATGAGGATGCATGGATAAAAGTCAGCGAGTCTGCTCTGTTCCGCAACAAGCCTAGTGAGCTTAACTTCTTTGTTCCTGAAGGCATTGAGGCAGGAAGCTACAGAATAGTACTACGCACGGCATACTTAGCCAAAGACAGGAGCAGGAAGAGCATGCTTGAAGCCATGAGCGGCGCGTTAAGCGTGGCGTAGCCCTTTCTGCAACAATAAATGCCACAGCTTTAAGCGTGGGGCTGTGGCATTTCCTATCCAATGTACTTCTGGTGGGAATGTCGGACGTTGGCTTGCCGCACGTTGGCATAGCGCAACGTGGTGTCTATTTTGGCATGTCCAAGCAGTACTTGTACCTGTTCTATGGGCATGCCCTTGTCTATTGCACGGGTCGCCATGGTGCGGCGGAACCTGTGGGGGTGCACGTTGTCTATGTTACTTCTTGTGCCAACATCCCTTACCATCTTTTCTATGGAGTTTACTGTCATCCTTCCATAAATGCCGTAGCGGTTCCTTCTTTCCGTTATGAACAAAGCCTTGTCATTGTCCTTGCGGGTGTTAAGGTAGTTTTCAAGGTCTATTTTTGTCTTGGGGTCAAAATACGTCTCCCTTTGTTTTGCACCTTTGCCAAATACAATGCAGGTTTGGGAGTTTAGGTCTATGGACGAGCGGTTAAGCCTTACAAGCTCGCTTATGCGCATCCCGGAGGAAAGCAGCAGGTCTATGATTGCAATGTTCCGTATGTTGTCCGATGCGCTTTTTCTGATTATTTCAACCTGCTCGTCGGAAAGGGCTGGCTTTATGATTACCGGTGTTTTTATCTTGTGAATCCTCTTCATAGGGTTTTTTGGGATAAAGTCCTCATTTTCAAGCCAATTGTAGAAGGTTGAAAGGATTCTGCGCACTGTATCCAAAGTGACGTTTGTGCAGTCGTTTATTTTCTGGTAGCCTATGAGGTATTCGCGTATCGTGTCGGTGCTTGCAAGGCAGACATCAGTACCTATGTTTTTTTCAAAAAAGCTGAGTGTGGAGCCGTAGTATTCCAGAGTCCGCTTTGCACAGCCTTCTATTTTCTTTGCGCTTATGAACTGTTCAACAATACTTACCTTTTCATTTTTTGGAACACCGCATGATTGCGGTTCGGAAAGGACTTCCAGGAGAGTCTTCTCCAGTTTGCTCATCTGTCCTGGCAGCAGTTCGTCTTTCATCTTTGCCATGATTGTGTTGATTGCCTGTATATCCATGTCGCCCTCCCGGTATGAATTTCTTTTTATATCGGCAGAAACTTAGTAAACTGTTTATTCCCACAAATGACGATTGATGGGAATATGTGGGGGTGGGTTTGCGGTGGCGCAGGAACGCTAGATGTGGGGTGGAGGAAAATAAGTATTGCCTTATAAAAATCTTTTCCATCATACAAGGCAAATCATCAAAGAAAACTTGAACTCTGGTGCGCCTGGAATATAATCTATCCAGTAATATCATCCATAATTTTCATATCTTTTATGTTCATGAAAACTTCGGCAACTCCATCATTAAAAACAATCATATATCTACCGTCATCTAACTCATAATATTTTTCTTCTGCTGTAGGATTTGAAAACTGATTCATGCGATGTTTTTTCTTTATTGTTTCAACTTCTGCCTCGGAAGCTATTAACATATAACTCAAAGATGACAAATCAGATTCAGAATTACTAAAGAAGATTAAAATATTTTTTTCGAGTAGGCGAAAGAATATTTCGTTTGTGC
>JAILHV010000049.1 GCA_024695625.1 Treponema sp. | reverse complement strand
GTCTGCGGCAAGGGCGTTGCGGAAAGAGTCGGCAGTCATCATGCTGCGGGCAGTAATACCCTTCTTGTACATTTCCATAACCTGCATACCGGCATGCTTTGCAAGGGCAATGCGGCGGCCTGTAGTAGCAGGAATTGTTCCGTTGCCAGGAAGACCAAGACCAAGCACCTCTGTAAGACAGTTCATTGAATTTGCAGTGAACATACCGGAGCATGAACCGCAACCAGGGCAAGCATAGTGCTCCATCTCGCAAAGCTGGGCTTCCGTAATCTTACCGGCAGCAAGACCACCAACCGCCTCGAACATATCGGTAAGCGAAAGGTTCTTGTCTGAATAAGGATTGCCCTCTTCCTTAGAAGGCAAGTGACCCGGCATCATAGCTCCACCGGAAACAAAAACAGTCGGCAGGTTAAGACGTGCAGCCGCCATAAGCATACCTGGAACAATCTTGTCGCAGTTCGGAATCATAACAAGGGCATCAAAAGCGTGTGCCTTAGCCATACACTCGATTGAATCCGCAATAAGCTCGCGAGTTACAAGCGAATACTTCATTCCCTCGTGTCCCATAGCAATACCATCGCAAACACCGATTGCAGGGAATTCAATAGGAGTGCCGCCAGCCATGCTCACTCCCGTCTTTACGGCAGAGGCAATGCGGTCAAGTTCAATGTGGCCTGGAATAATTTCGTTCTTTGCGCAGCAAACGCCTACAAGCGGGCGCTCAAGTTCTTCGTCCGTGTACCCCATTGCATAAAACAGCGAACGGTGCGGAGCCTTCGCTGAACCTTTTGTGGCATTGTCTGATTTCTTAGCCATAAAAACACCTCTAAACAAAAATATATTCCCTAATTTTATATCGTACGCCCAAATAAGTCAATCTTTTACCCGCCCCCTCCTAAACCATCCAACCGTCACCCCGAACATCAACCGTCCCCCTGAAATATCACCCCGTCACCCTGAAACAGCAACCCGTCACCCTGAACTGCTACGCCACATTCGCACGCACTTGCTACGAATGTGGATTCAGGGTCTGTCCCACCATACATCCAGCCGTTCTTCTATTAATCTCGTATTTATCTCGGACGATCCTGCCTCCGCTCTACCCCCCACGCATCGGCTAACTCGACATCCATGCCCTTGCGCCACGGGCTTTCCGGGGTTCCGCGTCCATGCGCTCCATTGCCTTACGGCAACGCACTTGCGTGCGCCCCTCCAATCCCGCGTAGGTTGATTCTTTTTATTTGGTACGATAAAAATTTTATTTGGTACGTTGACTTGCTTTATTTGGTACGATGAAAATTTGGACTCTCACAAATCAAAACCCCACCCTATCAATTTTTAACCGCTTATGCTATAATATTCCCCATGGTAACAGAGGCACAACTTTCAAAAGCGACAAGTCTACTCAAAGATGCGGGATGCACGGATGTATTTTTGTTCGGCTCCCAGGCAACAGGGCATGCCCATTCCGGCTCTGATGTTGACTTGGGCGTAAAAGGATTACCTCCGCGTCTGTTTTTCCGGATGCATTCCGACTTGGAAGAAGCTTTAAAAATGCCAGTTGATTTAGTTGACTTTGACTTCCAGAATGATTTTTTTGGACTTTTGCAAAGCGTGGGAGAACTAAAAAAAATTGGATGAAATTACAAACAGAAAAGAATCAAGCAATAGCAACACTTTACAATTTATCCGCAGAGAAGATGCAGCCACTTGGAATGGAAAGCGTTATAAGGGATGCCAAATATCCGTGCTCTGGGCTTATGTACCACTTGTTTCCGTACTGGATTGTATCAGTAATATAATAGTATTTTTTTCCTGATATGTAGAAGCATGCAATAACAGGCTTAATATCTTTGCAGCCGTAGATGATTTTTGTTTTTTCATATTTCTGATTCAGTTCTTCAAGCCTACCATCAATTTCTTCACTGTCCATATAGCAAAAAACGCTAGAAGAAAAATCTCCGGAACGCATACTCTTCAAAAACAAATCAAGCGGAATAAATTCATTGGAAAATTCAATAAGGCTTAATGTTTTTTCTGCTTCCGTGGGAAAGGCTTGGTCTACAACTTCCTGAACAGAGTCTTTTACCATAATAACATTGCCGTCTTCAAAAAAATTATTTTCATTCAAAGTCCATATCTGGAATTTTATCATTCTGGCAATTGCACTTAGCACTTCAAATTTGCCAGTCTGCTTAAGAAGATTGTCCTTTGTATAAATCATCTTCATTACTGGAGTGGCGCAATTAAATTTCTTTACCTGTTCATTAATTTCATAATTTTCCGTAAAGGATTCCACCGCATAGCAACTGATAATTTTATCGTAGTCACATTTTTTTAGTGCGTCCAAATACTGGCTTACAGCTTCCTCTGGAGACGCTGCACCTTTTCCTTCAAAAGTCTTGGCACAAGCTACAAACGGCAAGAAAAGAATTGCAAAAAAAACAAATTTTGTAAGATTTTTTTTCATATTATTTTATCTCCTATTTTTTATTTTACACTAAAAGTCTTTTTTCTACCTTAAAATAAGAGAGACACGCCCTGCCCCCAGTCCCCAGTTTTCAAAAGTCCAGGAGTCCAGCAAAGAAGACATGGAGACAAAATCTTCCGCATCGTTTCCCACAACGTAATCGCAGAGTTTGGGTGCAATACGTGGCATAAAGCTGTCCTTTGCCCAAGCCATAAAATACTTTCTTGCTTCCACGGGATTCTGCTGCAACATGTAGGCCATGAACTCATTTTTCATAAGAAAGTCGTCGCTGCGGTCATAATGAAGGTTGGGATTGTTTGCCCAGTAAAGCTCAAGAAATTCCCTTGCCTTGGGATTGAATTTTTTGTGCAGCCCGGCAACAAGGTTTCGGAAGGGGGCATTGGTAAAGTAGATTCCGTGCCAGCATTCGTGCGCCAAGAATTTTTTCCTAAGCTCAGGAGTTGAAGACCTGCTCATGGAAACAACGGCACCGCTTCCTTCCGCAAAAGAACCGTCGTCCCTTTGCACAATTATGGAATTTGCCAAGAGCACATTTTTTAAGAGGCGCTCGCAGTCGTTAAGTTTTACCTTTTGCCTTTCCGCCTGGGTAAAAAACTTTGCAAGGCTTGCCGCACCGTAGTCGTGGGCATTGTAACCGTGCTTGTTCAAAATAAAATCATCGTCTACAAAAGTTCCCTTGTAGCCTTCCTTTTCCACAAAGTAAGCAAGGCGGGTAAAGAACTGGTCCTGTATCTTTGAATTTGCAAAGTCAAAAAATATTATTCCGGGAAATTCTGCCCACTCGTAAAGTTCGTAATCTGCACGTCTCCAGTTGGACTGTGGCCAGTCAGCAACAAGCCCCAAGTCTGTTGGCAAGCCCCTAAGCACAATTCCGTTGCTTGGCAAAAGAGAGTCATCATTTGCGCTCATAAAAACAGAAAGCAGCATGTCTGCACCACGGATAAATTCATAAGAAGAAAATGGCTCCTGCAAAGAGGAAGTCTGGATTACCATAAGCGGAAGCTTCTTTGCCCTGATTACTTTTAAGACTTCATTTCCCGCCCTAAAATGAAAGGTAACTGGATCGTCCGGAGTCCCAACATCCTCGATTGGTGCAAACTGGAGTTCAACTTTTGGAAGCAGCGTGCCTAAAGAATTGGCGTTTGCAAAGACTTTCCCTGCAGAAGAAAAATCCACAGCCAAAAATGATGAATCCACAAAACCGCCGTCAGGGCCAAATGCAAAGAGGGGAATGTTTTCCTGCACTTCAGAAAATTTTGACCAGCCAATTTTTGCCTCGGCAAGTTTTACCTCTCCCAAAGAAAATGCATCGCTACCGTAAAGATAAAAGCCAGAAGGAAGGGCTGCATCTTTTCCAATGCAGAACAAAAGCCGAATTTTATTTTCCACAAGGCTTTCAAATTTTCCCTTTACAGAATTCCTTGCCTTTAGTTCAGGGCACAGCTCAGTCTCGGAAAGAAAATCATCTTCATACAAAAAGCCAAATTCAAAGCGGCCGTCATCAGACTTCTTTTTTGCAGAGGCTGCTTCAATAAGAACTTGCAAAGCCGCACCCCCATTCTGCCTCTTGTATTCAGCAATAAAATCTTTTTGCCTTGCGGTAAATTTATAAAACATGTAGGGCTTGGAAGAAGAGCTCACTTCTGCCGACTGGGCGTTTTTGTTCAAGGGTATAAAATGCTCCCCATTCATTTCCAGGGAAGCGTGAAAGTTGGCAGAAGAATTGCCCGTAGCTCCCAAGCAAAAAATTAAAAGGCAAAGTACCATAACTGCAAAAGATCCAATAAGAAGAGTTTTTGTAATTTTATTCATGGCAACATACTACACTTTTTTTTGAATTTACTCTATAGTTTTTACATGATGAATGTAATAGCGCTTCAAAAGGACAACGAACTTTTTATCTGCAACTACGCAAGGGCATTTATAGAAAACTTCAACCGGGAAAACCTTGGCAAAGGCATATCGCTGTTCCCAAGCTTTCCGCTCTGGGCCTTTGCAGAAGATTCAATTTCCAGTGACCAATTCAATTCAATTTTTAAGAACCGCTCAGTAAAAAAGGCATTCATCGGCAAAGCGTCATTTACAGAAAGCAGCATCCCAGGGCAAGAGGAATTTTTCTTTCCGCTTTGCATAGAAACGGATTTGGAAAAGGAAAACAGGACATTTGAATTTAAAATTATATTCGCAAAAATCCAAAAGGCAGGCACAGGTACAGATGCATGTGATTTCACTCTTCCAAAGGAGCTTGCAGAAAGCAAAAAATTCCCCTTAAGCATAAAATCTTTCCGCACCGGAAATGCCCTTGTGCAAGACAATGCCTGGTCACTCTTTGACGAAAAATGGATCCGAAGCTCCGGGTGCTAAATTCTTCTGAATGTTAAATTCCTTCGGATGTAAAATTCTGCCTTGATTTTTTTTAGCAAGGGTATTATCTTTTAACCATGCTGCAAAAAATTTCTGATGGTTCAACAAAAGAAAAATTACTAGAAGCCGCAAAAAAAGAATTCATGCAGAATGGATTTTTAAAGGCATCCCTTCGCACAATATGCAAGAATGCAGGCGTTACCACTGGTGCCCTTTACTTTTTCTTCCACGACAAGGAAGATCTCTTTGATTCAATCGTAAAGCCGGTAATTGACCATGCCACGCAGATTTTGGCGGAACACTTTAAGCACGAGGATTCCCTTCTTAGCGGCAGCGGCCCGGTCCTCATGCAGACACTCGTTCACGAGGCAAACAAAAAGGACAGCGCAAAAGGCGACCTTTCAACGGCACTTGCAATCTTCCGCTACCTCTATTCACATTACGACGAATTCATTCTCATCGTGCAAAAGTCCCAGGGAACAAAATGGGAAGGCTGCGTAAACTCCTTTGTTGACTGGAACTACAAGCACCTAAAATCAATCGCGGACAGCTACTGCAAATCCCACGGCAAAAAAAAGATAAAACCCTTCGTACTCCGCATGGTTTCAAACTCCCAGATAAACTGCTTTGTAAACATAGTCCTAAACATTCCCTCATTCAAGGAAGCGGAAAAACACCTCCCCTACGTAATGCACTACCTTGTCGGCGGCTGGTGCACCCTCTTTGACGAAAACATCTGACTCAATTTTTTTGACTCTGGACGAAAGGCCATCTTCTACTGTGTCCGGTCACTACATGCCCGGCCAGAATTCCCTTTCGCCCCGCTTTCCGCGGTTTCAGTCCCGCCTCCGGCGTGACCGCATGGGGTTGCAGGCAACCCCGCGCCGCTACAATCGGGCGTAGGCTTAAACTGCTGTAAAAAAAACTGACAAAAGCACTTGACAAACATAACATTGTTATGTTAGAAATAGGTAACAATAACACTGTTAGCCATGACTAATATAAAAACTCAACAGGAGGAAAAAAGTGAAAATTCAAAAACTAAACAACTTCTTCCGAAGACTTGGAGAATTCCAGCTTAAGTACAGATGGATTTTTCTGATCCTCATTTTTGCAGTAACAGCCTTCTGCTGCATTGGACTTAGAAACCTGGACCTTTCAAGCAGCGAAGAGGAATGGTTCGATGACTGGGACAACATAAAGATAGCCCAGGACAAATTTGAGGATATGTTCGGAGCAGATGACAGCGTAATGGCCCTCATAGAAGCAGACGATGTTTTTGACCGCGAAGTTCTTGAGGCCATAGACAAGATAGGAAAAAGACTTGAAGCGGAAGTGCCGTATGCAAAGTCCGTCACATCGCTAACAGAACTTTCAATTCCCCAGGGAAACGAGGAAGGCTTTGAAATAATAAGCCCCCTGGAAGATTTTTGCGAAAACAATTATTCCGACCAGGAAATTGCGGAAAAGAAAAAATATATACTCAGCAGGGAATCGCTTGTGAACAGCCTGGTCAGCGACGATGCAAAGGAAACATGGATTGTCCTCCAGCTTGAAAACTACAGCGAGCCAATGACACAGGCCATGAACAAAATTGTTCCGCCTGCAAGGGCAATTTTTACCAGCCCGGAATTCCAGTCGGAAAAATTCACCATAAAGCCTACAGGGCTAAGCTACACCGAATACGAGGAAAGCGAAGTTACAGCAAGGGAAATTTCAATCCGCATCGGCATAGGTTTTATTGTAATGATTATCTGCCTTATTATTTTCATGCGTAGCCTTCGCGGCGTTATCGTTCCCTGCATTGCAACGGTCGGTGCAATAGGAAGCGTTCTGGGACTTAACGGATGGCTTAAGATTCAGGGAGACGATCAGATGATTGCCCTACCCGTGCTTCTTTCCATGGCGCTAAGCATAGGCTATGCAATCCACTACGTAAACTCCTTCCGCCTGCACTTCCGCAGAACGGGAAACAGAAAGCAAAGCGTTCTTAACTCAATGGAAGAAAGCGGCTGGCCCATTTTCTTTACGGTTATTACAACAGTTGCGGGCCTCATATCTTTCCTCTTTGCAGACATAAGACCCCTTAGATGGGTGGGTGGCTGTTCTGCCTGCTGCGTCTTTGCGGTTTATGTCTACGTTATGATCCTTATTCCGATTTTCATGTCATTCGGAAAAGATGGAAAGGCGGCCTCTGCATCTGACATTGCGGCTATGGAAGGCGCTACAAAAACGGACCTTGCGGTAGAAAAGGCAGGTTCAAGGATAATCCGAAGAAGCGTTTTGGTACTTATACTTTCACTTGCGGTAATCGCAGGAATGATTCCTGGAATTCCACGCACCCAGGTGAACATGGACTACACGGAGATGATGGGTGAACGCACGGATTTTGTAAAGCGGCTTCTTTCCATTCTGAGGGGAAAACTCGGCAGCCAGTATTCCTACAACGTACTTGTTGAATACGAAGATGCAGATGCATTCAAGTCAAGCGATGCGGTAAAAAGGCTGGACGTCCTTTCGCAAAAGCTTGGCTCTCTTGACACCACAAAGGTTTCCGGTAGCAAGCCCCGCGTAACAAGCATCACAAAAATCATCAAGGAGATGAACCGTACCCTTAACGAAGATTCACAAGAAGCATATGCCATTCCAGAAGACGACGATCTTTTAACGCAGGAAATGTTCCTCTACGAAATTTCAGGCGGAGACGACTTGTACGACTGGATAAGCGATGACTACCGCAACGCCTACATCCACATAGAGATGAATGGATACGAGGCAAATAAAATCACCAAGACTCTGAACTTGGCAAAGTCATATGCAAGCGAGGTATTCCCGGATGCAAAGACAAGCATTGTTGGTGAAGTCGTAAATTATGCAGTCATGAACGGAAAGCTCGTAAAGGGAGAACTTAAGTCTTTTCTTGGTTCATTCATCCTTATTCTTGCACTTATGACGATTGCATTCGGCAGCCTGCACACTGGGCTCATTGCCATGATTCCAAACATTGCACCTGTAATCATGATCGGAGGAGTTATGGGCTACCTTGGAATAAGCCTGGACATGATCACAATGACTACAATGCCTATGATTTTGGGAATTGCGGTTGACGATACAATCCACTTTACCAACCACATCAAGTTCTACTTTGAAAAAGGCCTGTCCTACAAAGATGCAGTGCTCACAAGCTACCGCGAAATTGGAAAGACAATGGGAATGACCACAATCATACTCTGCTCCATGTTCCTTGTACTTTCCTTTAGCGTTATGAACTGCCTTGCCCGCCTTGGCTACCTTAGCATAATCGGTTTGGTAAGCGCACTCATTGCAGACTACACGCTAACACCAGTACTGATTTTCCTTACCAAGCCCTTTGGAAAAGAGAAAAAAATTGTATCGTAAGCAACATAAAACTGTTTAATAGTTGCATGCAGCTAACAAATAACAGCAGGAGGTTTTATATGAAAACATCAACAATCAAGAAAGTGGCTTCTCTTTTTGCAGCCACAGCAATTATTCTTTCAAGTGTCTACGCCCAGAGCCTGAGCGGTTACGACGTAATGAAGAAATCAGACCAGGTTCCTTCACCAAAGACTTCGTCCTACAAGGCAACCATGACCCTTACCAACAAAAAGGGGAAGACCCGTGTCCGCGAAGTTACAATGAAGACAAAAGATTACGGAGACGTTGAAAAGAATTTAATCGTCTTTACAACACCAAAGGATGTTGCCGGTGTAAGCTACCTTACCTTTGACTATGACGCCGCCGGAAAAGAATCCGACAGTTGGCTCTACATGCCCGCCATGAAAAAGGTTCGCCGCATTTCTGGAACTTCCAAGGGTGACGACTTTATGGGAACGGATTTTACATACGATGACGTTGGCAGTGACCGCGACCTTGACGACTACACATACAAACTTCTTGGCGAAGAAAACGCAGAGGGCTTTGCATGCTACAAGGTTGAATGCAGGGCAAAAGACAAGACTGTAAAAAATCCGCGCTACATAGTATGGATCCGCAAGGACAATTTTATTATGACAAAGGCAGACTTCTACGACAAGCAGGACATGCTGCAAAGACAGCTTGTGTGTTCCGGCATAGAAAAAATTGAAGGCTTCTGGACAACAAAAAAGATGAACATGACGAATGTTCAGACAGGACACTCTACCCTGCTCGAAATGACCAACATCGTATTCGGCCTTGATCTTTCGGACAATTTGTTCACCCAGGGCGCACTTGAAAGGAACTAGGAATTTTCTTTTTGCGGGTTGGAGGCAATCCTGCGCACCCTCCAATCCGTACTGAGTTCATTTAAAAAAGGAGGTTATGCTCACCATGAAAAAAATTTTTATACTTATGCTCTTTGCTGCTTCCATGCAGGGAATTTTCTTTTCGCAGGAAGTTACATTTGGTGGCAGCCTAAAAACAAAGAATGCCATTGGACTTCCCGCAAAGGATTCAAGTAAGGATGAAGACAAGAGGGGAAAGTTTATAGAAGCAAAGACAACTTTTACGGCAGACCTTGAAGTTTCAAAGGATGACTCATCACTCAAGGCAGAGGCCGACTTTACATACGATGCGCTAAAGGCCATTTCTTCAAGCTACGACTTTGTTAGCGGTGAGCAGAACTTTGGAGTAAAGCTAAAAGAAGCCTACTTTGACTACAATGGAAGCTGGTGGTCAATGCGCATTGGAAGGCAAATTTCTTCATGGGGCAAAGCAGACGGACTTACGGTTTGTGACATTCTTTGTCCAAAAGATCTTTCGGCACTTCTTTCTGAAGAATACGCAGACAGCAGGCTTGGAATAGATACGGCACGTCTTTCGCTCAACTGGAACTGGGGAACGGCGGACGCATACTTTATTCCAATCTTTACACCGGCAGCCCTTCCCCTTCAAGATGGAAACCCGCTAAAAGAAATTTTGATTCCGCCAACGGTTCAGGAATTTTCAGACAGCGACATAGAGCTTCCTGAAAGTAAAATCTCCAACTCGGAATACGGGGCAAAGATAAGCGCTTACCTCCCCTTCGCAGATTTTTCGCTTTACGGATTCTACGGTTGGGATGATGAGCCGCTTCTAAAATACTCCGCAGAATTTTCCAGCAGCGGAATTGACGGAATAAGTCTTAGCGCAAACTACGAAAGAATGGCAATGGTAGGTGCAGATGCTGCAATTCCACTTGGCGAAACAGTGATAAGGCTTGAAGGGGCATTTTTTCCAAAGAGATATTTTTCCACTTGCGCAGAAAAGCAGATAGAGGCAGAGGCGGTAAATGCGGCAAAGATTGCGGCCGGACTTGAAGCAGACGAAGTTGTTACAAGCGTAAGGCGGAACCAAGTTACTGCCCTTGCCGGAATTGACTGGATGCCATACGGATGGACTTTTACAGCCCAATATTATGCCGACTATGTTTTTGGTGACACAGAAGAAATAGACCGCGATTCATACGTTCACCTTGCAACGCTTAGCATAGAAAAAAGCGTCTTCAACGACACTCTAACTTTGAGCCTTAGCGGCATTGTGGAATTCAACGACTGGTCTTGGGTAATACAGCCAAAGGCAGAATATTCCGTTAGCGACCAGATTAGCCTTAACCTTGGAATGAATTATTTTGTTCCCGGTCCAGACAAAGACAAGCCTGGCACTTACGGTCAATACAAAAGCCTTAGCTGCATTACGGTGGGAGGAAAGTTCAGTTTTTAAAAAGACTGTCGTTTCCTACTCATGCCCAAGCCTGGATGAGTCTTGCGCCATTCTCTTTCACACAGGCCGCCATTAGGTTGAACCAGCTGATGCAATGGTCCAAGATGATTGCATCAG
>JAILHV010000045.1 GCA_024695625.1 Treponema sp. | reverse complement strand
CTGCCCAAGCTTTGCAATCTCCACACGGTCAATGTTAAAGCCAAAGGCATCGCTAACGGCATAAGCAAAACCGCATTCAAGCGCAGAAGAAGAAGAAATGCCGCCCCCAGCCGGAATGTTGCTTACCATAAGAATCTCAAAACCGCATTCAAATTTGCAGCCCTTTTCCTTTAGCTGCGAAAGAATGCCGTTAAGGTAGTTTGCGTAATCATTCTTCTTGTCAAAGGCAAAATTGTCTTCCGTGCTGAATTCATAGCGTCCCGGAAAGCGCAGGTCGTTGTAGACAATCTTTGAATCCTTTCGTTTCCTTAGTGCAACGTAAAGGTAGCGGTTGATTGCCGCCGGAAAAACAAGCCCACCGTTGTAGTCAATGTGCTCGCCAATAATGTTTATCCTTGCAGGCGATGAATAAAGCAAAACGTCATCCGCATTGCCCCCGTAGGTCTTTACAAAGTCGGAGCGCAGGTTTGCCACGTCATAAGTCTGAGCCGTCAATGAATTCATAATTTCTCCTGTAAAAGCGCAATTTAAATCAACACGTGTTTGTTACATGATAAGACAGATTTTCCATAAAGTCAAACGGAATTTTGCGCCAAAAAGGTGAATTTATTTCTGTTTTTGGTCGATTTTTTCTTTTTGGACGGTGCTTTTACCCGCTCTACCAGGCGTTTCTTGGCTAATTCGACCGTCAGCCCCTTTGCGTCACCGCCGTTCCGCCCTTCGCTAACGCTCATAGCCTTTCGGCTACTTACGGGGCTCCATGGCGGCGTAGGTTGCTATTAATAAATGCCAATCTAAATTCTCAATTTTGGCATATAATCGTTATGCAAAATCATCCATCATCATTTTTTCCCTTCTTCCAGAACTTGCAGAAGGTAAGTGCTAAAAACAGGGAATGCTATGTAGCAAACCAATGTGCGGAAGCACTGGAATGGAGGCTGAAAACGCGGCAAAAAAGCATTTGCGCGGTGCGAACGAAGTGAGTCAGATACCTTGTATCCGCGCTCGGCTTTTTTGACGCGGTTTCAGCCGGGAATGGAAGTGCTTCCGCATTTGGATTAATGCTTACTAGGTTTCTTTTAGATTTGCACTTACCTTACTCATACATTGTGTCGTAGTCTTTTTTAAATCTGCAAACAGTGCTATAATTTAACAAGGTAAGGTTGTGCTATGAAAAATATGGAGACAATTAAAAAGCTAGTCGGAAAATCCATAACGGAATCAAATTTAAAAAACGTTGACTGTTATGTCCATGAAAATTTTGGCCTTTTTATTCAGGCAATAGGCTTTTGTGAATTTGCAGTCAAGGAAAACCATGTTCATCCTTCCTACATGATTATAATTGAATTTGGAAATGATGATTTTCTAAAAGCCCCCCAAATCGAAATGAAAAAAAATTATTACCTTGCAACAATTTTGTCTCCCGGTGTTCCGCATGAAGACAAGGGCGTTGACTTTCCAAATTATTACACAATCATGATCGAAAAAGAATATTTTGAAAGCCAGTTCCTGCTCTATCAGAATAAAATTCCAGAATACAAAGGTTACCAGTTTTTGATTTGCCATGATGTTTTAAAGATGCTGCACCTTTTTGCATTTGAGTCATCAAAGAACATGAAGAACTCAGAAATCACACTTGGATGCCAGACAAAACTTTTGACCCACTGGATTATCCGTAGCCTCCTTGGTGAAAATTACGATATGCGTTCTGTTTCAACAAACGAAAGGATTGGCAGGGTTCAGACCTTTGTTGAACTTCATTGCGGAGAGAAAATTTCAGTTTCGGATCTTGCAAAAAATGCCAATATGTCTGTTTCAAATTTCAACAGGCTGTTCACAAAAGAAGTTGGCCTTTCGCCAAAAAATTACCTCAATAGTGTCCGCTTGAATAAGTCTCTGAACCTTTTGCGGAGAAATGATTTTTCTGTTTCTGAAATAGCAGGACAATGCGGCTTTTCTTCGCTTTCACATTTTTCGGCAGCCTTTCACAAAGAATACAATATGAGCCCAAGTGATTACAGGGAAAAATATAAGGTTTAATAATTCAAATTTGCAAATTATTGAGCGATTTTTAAAAGAATAGATTTTGAATATGTGTATTATTTTACTCGAGGTGAATTATGACAAAAGAAGAATTGTTTAAACTGATGAATGAAAACCCCGTGATGCATCTTGCCACTGTTGATGAAAACGAATTGCCCCGTGTCCGCGGAATTCTTATGTTTAAGGCTTGCGAAGACGGAATTGTTTTTCACACTGGAACTTTTAAGGATCTTTACAAGCAGCTTATTTCAAATCCGAATGCCGAACTTTGTTTCCAATGCAAGGGTACACAGATCCGCGTATCTGGAAAATTTGAGCTTGACCAAAGCGACGAACTTTTTGAAGAAATCTACAACCACCCTTCTCGTGCCTTTATTAAGAACTGGGGAAAATCAAAGGAAGAAGTGAAGGGCTTCATAAAGATTTTCAAGATGAAAAATGGAAAGGCCTGTACCTGGTCCATGGCAGACAACTTTAAACCAAAAGAATATATTGACCTTTAGATTGATTTTTGTGGAAGGTTATAATTAGCCTTCCACAGAAAAACACGGAAATTAATTTTTATAAAATGTGGTGACAGGCAATTAAAAAGAATACGCAGTGAAAATCGGTTTCTTTTATTTTTCCTATGCTACCGAGGCAGGAAATCAATTTTGGGTGTAGCGGAAGTCAAAGACGGCTGAAAACCAGCATTGGAGCGGAACGAGCGTAGCGAGTTTAATTTCCTATTCCGCGACACCGCGGGTTTCTCAGACGGATTTGCCTGGGAGCGGAACACAAAATTGATTTCCG
>JAILHV010000015.1 GCA_024695625.1 Treponema sp. | reverse complement strand
TGGGATGAGCAGCAGAAGCTAAGGCAGGCTTTTGACGGGCTTAAGGAAAAGGAAAATTCGCTTTGGAAGGAACAGGCACTTTCCGTTCTTACGCCTATTGTCCACGCAAGCTCAATGATTCCTTGTGCGGAGGATTTGGGGGTGAATCTTGCGGTTATGCCTGAGGTTCTTAAGCAGCTGGAGATTCTTTCGCTAAAAGTTGTGCGCTGGAACCGTTTGTGGGAAGAGGATGGGCAGCCTTATTATCCGCTTGAAAAATACCCGGAGCTTAGCGTTGCAACTACTTCCGTGCATGACAGTTCAACCGTGCGCCAGTGGTGGCAGGATGAAAAGCAGAGCGTCCAGGCCTTTATAAAAGCGGTGGCATCTTCTGAAGGTGAATCTGATGAATCTGTAGCCGTAGAGCCGGACATGCCATTTGATGAAAAGGTGGCGGCTTTTGTTATGGAAAATTCTGCAAAATGCGGTAGTGCGCTTTTTATTAATCCGCTTCAGGACTATTTGTATTTGCAGCAGAAGTATTTTCTTGAGGATGCCCAGTCGGAGAGAATTAATGTTCCCGGCAGCGTGAATGCTTTTAACTGGACCTACAGGATGCCGGTGAGCGTGGAAGCTTTATTGCAAGACGAAGAATTTATTCAGCGTGTTCAGAAAGTGGTTAAAATCCACGATGGCAAATAGATTGGTTAATTTTTCTAATTTGGGTACAGACTACAAAGTGCCTGCTTGCATGTTTAAGGAGGATTTCTAAATGGAAAAAACAAAGTGGCCCGTTTCTTATAATGAATTTCACGTGAGCCGCAACGTCCGTGATTTGTGCAACTTTGACCAGGGACTTTTTGCTTCTAGTGGCAACGTTATTTTTGCAAACCTTAAGGCCGTACAGAAGTTTCAGACAAAGCTGAATGATCTTTTTGTAAGCCGTGGGGAAAAGGAAAAGCAGGTTTCTGCAGGAAGCCTTAACGCCATGGGGCTTATAGACGAGATTTTCCACTATGTCTGTATGCTTTTTAGGAGGGACAAGGACCTCAACGCTTTTAAGACCCTTCTTTTTGAATTGGATAGAATTTTTGGCAAGGACGAGATAGACAAGCTTTTGCTGCAATTTATGGATGAATTTCCCCCTACAGCTGTATATCAGAAGCAGCTTACCAACTGGGACTATCTTATGCAGTCCGCCTACGACACTGGTACAAGGCAGCAGAGGAGCAACCGCGAGCAGGTTCTTGAAGAGCTGATACTTCTTCATCTTGCCAACGAAAATCCCGCTTTTCATCCCTTCCAGATTCTTTTTGACGACAGGAAGCTTGCCCTTAACGCAAACTACATCAAGACATGGAACCAGATAAAGGCATATTTCTTGACTCTTCCCAAATTTGGCCCCAAGAACAACGACCTTATCAATATGCTAAAGGAACCGGTTGTTGCTTCCCCAACTTCGCTAAAGGGGCAGTTGGACTACATACGCACCTACTGGGCGGATTTGCTTGGTGAATGGTTGCGCCGCCTTCTTGAAGGAATTGACACTTTGAGTGAGGAAGAAAAGGCTGCCTGGCACCCCACAAACGGCGGTGATGCGGAGATGGCTCCTTATTCCTACGAAAACCTTATGCGCGAGTACGAAAGGTTCAGCCCTGACCGCGAATGGATGCCAAAGGTTGTTCTTATGGCAAAGACGGTTCTTGTCTGGCTTTTCCAGCTGAGCAAAAAATATGGGCGCGAGATTAACCGCCTTGACCAGATTCCTGATGAGGAACTTGACCTTTTGCGTGACCAGGGCTTTACGGGGCTTTGGCTGATTGGTCTTTGGGAAAGAAGCTATGCTTCAAAAAGGATCAAGCAGATTAACGGCAACCCGGAAGCGGCTGCGTCTGCATATTCTCTTTACGACTACGAGATTGCCTGGAACCTTGGCGGATGGGATGCACTTATAAACCTAAGGCAGCGCTGTTGGCAGAGGGGAATACGCCTTGCAAGCGACATGGTTCCAAACCACACAGGTATGGACGGCAAGTGGGTTATTGAGCATCCCGATCTCTTTGTTACAAGAAAGGACTGCCCTTATCCCCAGTATTCCTTTACCGGGGAAAATCTAAGCCAGGACAGTCGTGTTTCCCTTTACCTTGAAGACCATTACTATTCAAAGAGCGACTGCGCCGTATGTTTTAAGCGCGTGGACAATCAGACCGGGGACGTAACTTATATCTACCACGGAAACGATGGTACTGGTATGCCTTGGAACGACACTGCCCAGATTGACTTCTTGAATGAAAAAGCAAGGGAAGAGGTTATCCACCAGATTATGAAGGTTGCCTCCAACTTTCCGATTATCCGCTTTGACGCCGCAATGGTTCTTGCAAAGAAGCACATACGCCGCCTTTGGTACCCGGAGCCTGGTCATGGTGGAGACATAGCAACAAGAAGCCAGTATGCCCTTACCACGGAACAGTTTGAGAGCGCAATTCCAAATGAATTCTGGAGGGAAGTTGTTGACCGCTGCGCAAGGGACATGCCGGACACGCTTTTGCTTGCAGAGGCATTCTGGATGATGGAAGGCTACTTTACGCGCACGCTTGGAATGCACCGCGTTTACAATTCAGCCTTCATGAACATGCTCAAGAAGGAAGAGAACCAGAAGTACCGCGATACGGTTAAGAACACCATAAAATTTGACCCCCAGGTTCTAAAGCGCTTTGTAAACTTTATGAACAACCCCGACGAAGAGACGGCGGTGGCCCAGTTTGGCAAGGGAGACAAGTACTTTGGCGTTTGTACCCTTATGGTAACAATGCCAGGCCTGCCAATGTTTGGTCACGGTCAGATAGAAGGCTTTGAAGAAAAGTATGGAATGGAATATACCCGTGCCTACCGCGACGAACAGCCGGACGAAGGTCTTGTTGGCCGCCACTGGCACGACATATTCCCTCTTATGCACAAGAGGTATCTCTTCTCCGGCGTGGACAACTTCTTGTTCTACGATGTGTGGAACAACGGCGTTGTAAACGAAAACATCTTTGCCTATTCAAATTCATGCGGCTCTGAGCGCACTATTGTATTCTACAACAACAAGTACGAAAGGGCTTCCGGCTGGATAAAGCAGTCATGTGAATATGCGGTAAAAGTAGGCTCTGGAGAAAATGACAAGGAGATGAGGAGCAGGTCTCTTGCAGAAGGAGTTGGCCTTAGCTACGGCAGCGACCACTTCTGCATCTTCCGCGAGCACAAGAGTGGCCTCTGGTACGTCCGCAAAAGTGACGACCTTATCAACCAGGGTATGTTTGTCTCGCTTAACGGTTTTGAATACCAGGTCTATCTTGACGTGCAGCAGGTTGAAGACACGGTTGAAGGCAAATACGCCAAGCTGAATGAGCTTTTGAACGGAGGCGGCTGTCCAGACCTTGAAGTTGCATGGGAGGAATACCGCTACAAGGATTTGTATGCTGCCCTTGCAAAGTTTGCAACCCCGGAACTCTTTGGCCAGCTTTCTACCCTTTGCACACCGGCACTTGTTCTTAAAGCCCAGAAAAAAGACGGAATTACTACGGAAGAAATTTTTGCTGCGGTAAAGAAACAGGCCCTTGAATACTACGAAGCTGAATCCAAATTTGCGGCCCAAGAGGCAGAAATTAACAAGGAACAGGAACGCTTTAACCTAAAGAAGGCAGAAACAGAACTTGTTAAGCCTGTCCGCAAAGACAAGACTCCAACGCAAAAGGAAGCAAGGATTAGAAAGAAGGCAACGGAGGCAACAGCGGCGCAGCGGTGGAATGCATTCTGCAAGCAGATTGAATATCTTGCAGGAACAATAGCTGCAAGCCAGGGCTTAAGCAACACAACATCTTCTCCTTCTTCCACAAGGTACAAGATTTCCAATTCTGCGCTTAAGGCCAATGCGGACAATCTTTTCTACGAAGGAATCAATTCCAACAAAAATGCGGCGGAAATACTTGCAGCTTTTGCAATGGTTTCTTCTGCAGGGAGCGCAAACTGCTTAAAGTGGGGCTACAACCGCAAGCTTACAGAACTTTTGAACAAGGCCGGATTTGAAGATGAGGAAATGAAGGCTACATTTAGGAAGCTCTTCCTTATGATGAGAATCCGCGACTTTAACTTTGGAGCTTCGGGACAGGCTAAGTCTACTTACGAAACGGCAAGGCTTTTTACGGAGGGTGAATATTCTTGGGAACTTACCGGTGCAAACAACTTTAACGGAATAAGATGGTTCAACAAGGAAAAGATGGAGTCTTCACTCTGGTATGCATTTGCGGCGGTTTCCATGTACAGCCCACGCATTTTGCGCGAGCACATACACCGGCTCTACCGCACCCTCGTTGCTGCAAAGGAAGGTGCCCAGTACCAGTGCGAGAAATTCCTTGAAGCAGTCCGCCCAGTGCAAAAGAAGCGTGTTCTTGCAAAGGCAAAGACTTCTAAGGCTAGTAAAAAATCCTCAGAAGATTCAGTGAATTCAGAACAGAAGTAACATAGTCAATGTCAGAAGGCGAGATTACAGGCTTGTCCAAACGGATGGGCTTGTAAGCCTTCTGAATTTCTTCTGGAACAGTAAGCTCTTCGCCAATGCAGTGCTTAATAAAATCTGCGGAAAGCGAAGGGGCATTCCTCATCATAAGAACAACGGAATCATCATAGTCTTCGGTTATGTCCTTGCGCAAAATACTTGCCGCATAGGCTGCGCTTGTGTCTTCATCTGCATATACGTGGTACTTCATGTACAATTCTTTGCAGGCTTTTTCCGTCTGCTCACGGTCAACCTTTGCAGGATAGACAAAGCTTCTAAGCATAAGCGAATAGTTCTTAAAGATGTGCTCAAGGCGTTCAAGGTTGGAAGGATCCGACGGGTCTGCGGGTGCACGCTTTTCAAAAGCAACACTGCTGTCGGAAATAGTCACTTTTCCGTTTGCGTCTGTGCATAGGTTTGCGGTGGAAGGAAGGATAAAGCCCTTTACCGGAAGTGCCAGACGCCAGCTGTAAAGACCGGACACAAGGTTTCCGTAGTTGCCGGCTTCCATTGCGTAGAAAATGTCACCTGTAACATGCTTTTTTATGCGGGTGAATGCGAATGTGTAAAAGAATGACTGTGGCAGTAGGCGGCAGATGTTTGCAGAATTTGCAACCGTAAGATGGTATTTTTTTACCAGGTCGTTGGCCTCAAAGATTCCACGCACTAGGTTGTGGCAGTCTGCTTCTGTTCCGTCTACTTCGATAGGGTAAATGTTTCCGCCGTTCCAGACAAAATCGCTTTCTTCCATTCCGCAGATTTTACCCCTGGGGAAAATGAGCACGGATTTTAAATGCTTCTTTCCGCGCAGGGCACTGGCCATGCAGGAACCAAGGGGGCCGGAGCTTGCGTCCAAAAGGATGGAAGTTTCGCCGTTTATCCTTAGGATTGTTTCCATTGCAGAGGCAAGGTAAGAAATGCCAAAGTCCCTAAAAGAGCCGGTTGGTCCGTGGTAAAGCTCCATGGAAAAAAGATGGTCGTCCAGCTGTTTGATTACGGGTTCAAAAGGAAAGGCCTTTGTGGCAATTGTTTCACAAATAATAGGGCTGAATTCCTTGTTGATTATGGCAGATGTAAGGGTTCCCGCCAAGTTTGCAAAAGAGGTGTTTTCGTCTGCATATAAAATCCAGTTGCGCAAATCTTCGTTTTCGTAAGGAACGTAAAGCCCGCC
>JAILHV010000226.1 GCA_024695625.1 Treponema sp. | reverse complement strand
TGCAAGCTCGTTGAGCTCCTCGCCGAAATTTGATGCAAGTTCTTCCTGAGTAAAGGCGCACAGGGAATTAAAGCCGGCATACAGGGAAATATCCTTCTGCTTGTTTGATCCGTTGAACACATTCACGCTTGCAAATTTTGAGATGCCAGTTACAAAGACGAATTTTAAATAGTAGTCATTGCCGTTAAGCGCACTGTAAAAATTCCTTAGCACTTCGCGGTTGTGGCTTTCCTCCGGGCTGAACATTGCGTCTAGGATTGGCTTGTCGTAATCGTCAATAAGAACAACGACGGGTTTACCGCTTGTTTCGTAGGCCCGCTGTATGATGTATTCAAAGCGCTTTGCATACGTTGTCCTCTCTTCGTGCTTTCCATAGCGCTGTTCCTGTTCTGCCAGGAATGTGTTGATTGTAACTTCAAGAGTGCCTTCTGTAGAATATACGTCTGTTGAAAAATCTATCTTGAGGACCGTATACTCCTGCCACTCCTCTTCAAGCTTTTCTATCTTGAGCCCTTCAAACAAATCCTTTCGGCCCTTGAAATACGCTTCTATTACAGAAAGCAAAAGAGTCTTTCCAAAGCAGCGGGGTCTTGCAAAAAAATACGAGCTCCCGCTGTGGACCAAGTTATAGATAATGTCCGTCTTGTCTACATAAAGATAGCCTTCTTCCCTTAGCTTTTCAAAGTCCTGTATGCCAACCGGCAACTTTCTTTTTAAATCCATTTTTATCTCCTGTCAAAATTGTCTGCCCTATGCCAGGTGAGTGGTAAAGGCTTGCACGCTGTGGGCTACCGCAATGAGCGGCACACCCTGAACCCAATGCTGTCATTCCCTAGCTCTTCCGGGTTCTTGCTGTAAACAGAAAAAGCCGTATCGCTGCCGTTTTCCGACCGCCTGTAGGTAATGCGGCATTCGTCAACATTGCCGGTTTTCCTTGATGCAGTGTTTGCCCAGCAGCCACCCTTCAGGACATAGCCTGTGCCAAAGCTGCCCCCCCTTG
This sequence comes from Treponema sp., assembly GCA_024695625.1. Lineage (GTDB taxonomy): Bacteria > Spirochaetota > Spirochaetia > Treponematales > Treponemataceae > Treponema_D. The sequence goes on along the minus strand of JAILHV010000226.1, from coordinate 22,227 downwards.
GATTATCGGCAAAACCTGCCTTGTATTCACCGTAAATGTCGGAGCACCACTCCCATACGTTTCCGCTCATGTCATAAATACCCCAGGAGTTCGGCTCAAGGGAAGCTGTCTTTTGCGGCGCGATTCTCTTTTCCCGGACACTTGCAACGGCAACTTTATCTATGCTGTTGCCTCCGGAATACAGGGCTGAATCCTCCCCTGCCCTTGCGGCATATTCCCATTCAGCTTCGGTCGGAAGCCGGTAACCGTTAGCGCTCATGTTAACGGTCACATTTCCAGTTCCTCCGAGCGAGTCTGCATTCAAGCCGGAATAGCACGGCTCAAGTCCCGCCAGTTCGCTGAGCATATTGCAGAATCTTGCTGCCCTGTACCAGCTTATCCTTTCCGCAGGATAACCGCCACCCCTTTGCATGCTTGGGTTTTCCCCGGTAACGGCTTCATAAAGCCACTGGGGAACTTCTATGGACATTATATCAAACGAATCAACCTTGACCTGGTGCGCAGGAAATTCATTGCCGTCAAATTTGTTTGACCCCATAGTAAAAAGGCCACCCCTTACGTGGACAAAATATTTTTCAAATTCCATTTCGATTGTATATGAATCCGAATTGTTGATGGCAGAAACAAGCTTCCTGTTGCCGGAAAAGAATTTGCTGCGTGATTCCATCAGGGCGTCTTTCGGCATTCCCGATATAAGGGAACGCGGCGGCACCATGGAGACAGAAGCCATGCCTTTGACGCACGAGTCCTGCAACAGGGATTGGCACTCCCCAAAATGGAGACGGAGAGAGGAAACGGAGACGGATGCCTTTCCCTGCCGAATCAATTCTGCCACATTCTCTGGAACATCACTGAATGAATAGCTGCTGCCCTTTCCTATCCTCTGCAGGCCTCCGCTAAAAAGGACGTTGCCTCTTGTGTCAACGATGTCATATGAAACCTCATACAGGGTTTTTCCCGATTCACAGAAATAGGAAGCAACGCTGTCTCCGTTTTTAAAACGGGCAAGAAGTACTCCCGATGAATTTGCCGCAGAAGAATTTTCTTCCGATGAATATATGGAACTCGAAGGCCACCTTTCGGGAACATTTCTCCAGGCAGGACTGTAGGATTTTTTCAACCCTGCTTCCATCGCCTCTTTCATGTAAAGAAATTTTTTCCCTGGCCTCCAATCAACCAACATTGTATAGTCAGCATTTCCGCCTGGACGCTCCTGCCCCACGCGAACAAGCGGCCCCGTGCCGGAATACCTGGCATAATTTTCCATCGGGCAATTTTTGCTCCAATACAGCTCAAAGTCTTTGAGTGCAGAAACCCATGCTTCACGAATCTGGGAAGAATTGTTCTTTTCCCTTGTTCCCGGAGCCCCGCTCGTAAATGCATTTTGAATAAGAGAATACTCATAATACCAGTCTGATGAAAAGTTCCCGCTTTCAAGGCCTTCCTGCATATTGTCATATTCCACTGCCATCCTGTGCGGAAAATTTTCCTGGCAGAATGTTCTTTGCCTGCCCATGGCAAGAAACGCTAGAAGTGGCACAAAAATTCTTTTTGCTTTTACCATATTTATCCCGCTTTTATTATATATGACAATTTACTGAGGTTCAAGCCGTGCATAAATTTTGATGATGCTCTTTAGGACGGAAACCCTTACCGCTCTACCATTTTAAATTACTGCTAACTCGGCTGCCATGCCGTTGCGCCACCGCCCTTCCGGGGTTCCGTTCGCAAAGCTCTCTCCATTGCTGGCGCAACGGCAGTGGTGCTTCACACCCCTGCCGCCCCTACACGGCGGCGTAAGTCCTCCCCTTATACGCTGATGCTCACGCTGCTTCCACCGGACTTTGTCTTTGTGACAACAACCTGCCTGTCTATTCTTTGCCTTAGCTCCTCAACGTGCGAAATGATGCCGACAAGCCTGTTGCCCGAAGAAACGGAAGTAAGCGTGTCCACCGCCATCTTGAGTACGTCCGAACTTAGCGAGCCGAATCCCTCGTCTATGAACATGGAGTCAAGGTGTATACCCCCCGCCCATGTCTGTATCGCATCGGAAAGCCCCAGGGCCAGAGACAGCGATGCAAGGAACTGTTCCCCGCCGGAAAGTGTCTTTGCATCCCTGCAGGATCCGCCCCAGTGGTCACGGACTTCAAGCTCCAGCCCCTTTGAGTCGGAAAGGTTTTCTGCCTTGCGGAGGAATTCATATTGCCCGCCGCTCATCTTCATGAAACGGAGTGAAGCAAAGCGGATGATTCTTTCAAAATAGGAGGCTTGCACAAATGTTTCAAGCTTGACCTTACTTTTCCCGCTTATCCTTCCGCATGCAGTTTCATACAGGGAATTCTTCCATATGAATTCCTCTTCCTTTTTTCTGTACTGCTCAAGGTTTTTCCGTATTCCTTCAAGGGCTGCTGCATTTGCCTGTATCTTGTGGTTAAGTGCTTCTATGGCTTCCTCTGTCCTCTTTTTTTCCTCCATCTTTTTTCCAAGCTTTTCCTGCTCTTCGTGAAGCGAATATTTTGCCTGCGATTCAAGCTGCTGCTCAAGGTTCAGCATGGCTCCGTCAGCCTCGGATTTTCTTTGGTTGCAGTCGTTATAATGGGACCTGCAATCTTCAATTCCTTTTTTTATCCTTCCTATTTCACGGGAAAGAAAAGAAAGCCGTTCCCCCGCCGCATCCTTGCTTTTGTATTCAAGGGTGGCCTGCAATTCTTTTATGCGGATCTTTTTCTGGCCGCAAACAGCCTTTTTTTCCGTAAGCATATTCTTTTTATCAGAAAGTTCTGCTCTCACTTTTTCCAGTCTTGCCTCGTCTTCAGGAAGGGAAATTTCAAGCTCCCTCTTCATTGCCGCCCTGCCCTTCTCTTCCCTTATTTTGTTTTCGTATTCCCGGTATTCTTCCCGCATCTTTTCAAGAAGGTGTTCAAGTCTTTCTGCAGTATCACCGCCAAGGGAAATCCCGCACCCGCTTTCTTCAAGCCCCTGTTTTATGAAGGCCTCCTTTTCCTCAATCTTGCTTTTTATGCCAGCGCACTCAAGGCTCTTTTCATTAGCCTCCGCAAAAAATTTTTCCTTCTGCTTTTGCAACTCGTCAAGCTGTTCTTTGGAAGGCACGCTATCCATTCTTTTTGCAGGGGATGGGTGAAGCAAGGAGCCGCATACAGGACACGGCTTGTTTTCTTCAAGTGAGGATGCCAGAAGCCCTGCCTGACCGTCAAGGAGCATCCTGTGCTTTAGGCTGTATTCTCTCTCAAGGTCGCGGGCTTTGTCAGCCGCCTCGACATATTCCCGCTGCACAAGACAAAGCTTCTCCTCGCAGGTTTCCTTTTCCTGGATAGATTTTTTTATGGATGCAAGGACTACGCCCCTGTTTTTAAGGGCCTCTGCCTTTGACTCAAGCTCAATCCTGTTTTTTTCACAGTCCTGAAGTTCCCCTAGTTTTGCCCTGCTGCCTTCATTTTTTTCCGCAAGAAAAGCCATCTCCTTCTCAAGGTTTTCCCGTACTTCATCCACTTCCGCAACAGAGGCCTCAAGCCCATGAACCTCCTTCTCCATTTCAAACAGGCGGTCATAGTCATCCATCTTTTCTTCAAGGGAAAGCCTCTCCGCTTCCAGCCCTTCTTTTTCTGCTTCCCTTCCCTCTGCCGCCTTGAGCTCCTCGCCAGCCTTTTCCAGCTCAACCGCCATGGCTTTGGCCACTTTCCTTGCCGCTGCAAGATCTTCCTGTGTCTTTTTGTATGCAGCCGCCTTTTCTACTTTTGCGTTTTGGGCACCCAGCTCTTCCTGAAGGGATGAATTTTCCGACTTGAGCTTGGCAAGGGTTTCGGCATCGGAGACATTCATCGATTCAATCAGCTCTATGTCCCCGTCTCCGACAAGGCCATTTTTCTGCCTGGCCGACTCGACGGCTTCACCGCCTCCTACGATTCCAGATAGGTATTGCTCTATTGAGGCCTGGTATTTTTTTAGGGAATCATTCACCCCGGAAATGTCCCTGGAAAGCTCTGCCTGTATCCTGTCATAAAGCGAAGTATCAAAAAGGCTGCGCAATATTTTCTGCCTGTCCGCCGTATCCGAAAATATGAGCTTCTGAAAATCCCCCTGTGCAATCATCGCTATCTGCATAAACTGACCCCGGTCAATTTTCAGCAGTGCGGTTATTTCCGCCGTGACGCTAGTGCTGCCTGAAACAACACTTCCGTCTGGCCTTGTGAGTTCCGCATCGGCATTCTGGAATGTCGTTCCCCCTCCCCTCCTTGCCCTGCGCTCATACCGGGGATTCCGCCTGACCTTGTAGACATTTCCCTTGTATTCAAATTCAAGCTCAACAAACGTCGGGGTATCAAGGTCTGCATAAACAGACCTCAGCATCTGCTCGGTACGGTAATTTCCGCTCGCCTCCCCGTAAAGCGCAAATACTATCGCATCGAACACGGATGTTTTTCCTGCCCCGGTGTCCCCCGTAATAAGAAAAATCCCCTGCTTCCCGAGTCTAGAAAAATCAATGCACTCTTTCTTGCAGTATGGCCCGAATCCACAGACTGTAACTTTCAGCGGCCTCATTCGCCCCCCCTGAGCCGGTCTATCATCTCGGCAAGATATTTTTTCTGCATGTCGCTGATGTGCCTTGCATTCTGCTGTTCATAAAGCTTGTCAAAAAGATCGAGCGGTGACATTCCCTTTACATCATCCAAATTTTCTATATGCGCGCTTAGCCTGGTCCTTGTATTGTCATACTCAACGCTCATCAGGTTGGGAAACAGGTTCCTGAGCTTTTCGCTCCCGCTTGGAACTTCCTCCTCATCCGTCAGAATGACTCCGACATAGTCATTGGCATCAACGGCTTTTTTTTCCGCCATGCCGCAGACCTCCGAAAAAGTACCCCTGAGCATCCTCATGTCATGCAGGGGTACAAGAGGAATTTCATCAACAGTAACGCATCCTTTCTGTGCCATGGTAACAAGCGTAAGTGACTTTTTGTGGCTGCATTCGGAGAATGAGTATTTCAGCGGAGTGCCGCTGTAGCGGAGGCTTTCCCGCCCTATCTTCTGGGGTCCGTGTATGTGCCCGAGCGCAACGTAGTCAATGCCGTCAAAAATTTCCGCAGCAACGTTGTCCAGCCCGCCGACGCTCACTTCCTCGGAATCAGACCTCTGCGCCCCGGTAACAAACTGGTGGGCAACAAGAACATTCCTCTTGGCAGGGTCCATGCGCATGCTCCTGACGCAGCATTCAACGGCCTTTTCATACGTACCTATTTCCTCTTCGGGGAAAAACCTCCTTACCGACGAAGGCCTTACAAAGGGCAGCATGTAAAAGAGCACCTCCCCGAATTCGTCGGAAAACGATACCGGTTTTGTGTCCGGGCAAAAGGGGTGGGCAAAATGAATTCCGCTTTTTTTCATCAGTTCGGATCCGAACGAAAACCTTACGGCAGAATCATGGTTGCCGCTCACTGCAAGAACACTGACACCCATTCCGCTTACGTCCTCAAGGAAGTCCTCAAAAAGCTGGACCGCATCTTCGGGCGGAACCGCCTTGTCGTATATGTCACCCGCAATTACAAGGGCATCAGGCTTCTCCCGCCCGACGGCATCAACAATAGCAGAGAGTATGTGCCTCTGATCCTCCAGCATAGAAAAGCCGTTAACGGTTTTCCCAAGGTGCAAATCTGCCGTATGAATAAATTTCATGTCTCAAAAACTGAACCTTCAGTCCCCTCTAAAAAATTTCCGCCCGGATAAAGAATCATTCCTGATCAGACGTGCCTTGCAACATATCCGGTAAACGCTTCCCTGCTAAGGGGCTTTGAATAGAAGAAGCCCTGCACAAGGTCGCATTCCATGCTGCGCAGCATCTCAACCTGGTCTTCCGTCTCCACGCCTTCGCATACAGTAAGCTTTCCCAGCTTGCGGACCATGTTTATGGTTTCCGAAAGTATGATGAAGGACTCCCTCGAAGTCTGGGCCTGCCTCAGGAAGCGCTGGTCAAATTTTATTACATCCACGGGGATTTCCGAAAGCATGTTGAGCGAAGACTCCCCGGACCCAAAGTCATCCATGTTTACCCTGAATCCTTCACCCCGCAGAAGTTCCGTCAGCTGTATGAGCATCTTGTCGCTTGCCCCGGCAAACCGCTCGACTATCTCAAGCTCAATGCATTCGGGGGAAAGGGAATACTGCCTGAATTTGTTCGTAAAGGTGGAAACAAACCTGGCCGGGTTCTGGTGCAGCCTGGAGACGTTAACGCTTATCGGCACGACGGGCCTTCCCTTCCTGACCTGCTCCTGCTGGTATTCAAAGACCTTCTGGTATACAAAGAAGTCAAGCTTTGACACATACCCGTTCTGCTCAAAGACCGGTATGAACAGGGACGGGCTTACAAATCCGTGGACGCTGCTGTTCCACCTGACCAAGGCCTCTGCCCCCTTGACCTTCCCGTCCGCAAGGCTTATCTTGGGCTGGAAGACCACAAAGAATTCGTTCCGCTCGAAGGCCTCCTCTATGCTCCTCTCTATGTCCAGCACAATCTCGCGCCTCTTCTTTATCTGCTCGTCGAAAACCGTAAAATTGGAATAGAATCCCGTCCCGCTTACCTTTCGCGCATAGTTGGCCCTGCTGAGAAGTTCCCCCGCCGTGTCCGCATCCTTCCCGCTGAATGCGCACCCTCCAAGAATCACCCCCGGATAGCTCCCGCCGGAAAGGGCTGCCTGCACCGCCCTCATCAGATGCTGCATGTGCCTGGAATCCTCCGCCATGTTGTCCCCGGCCCCGTGCATGATGTAGAAGCTGTCTGCAAAGCCCCTTGCAAGAATCGCCCCGTTCTCCTTGTTCAGCCTCTGGAGCTCCCTTGCAATGCACACAAGCACCCTGTCACCGTACTCGCTGGAATTCGTCTGGTTTATCATGGAAAAATTCCTTATGTTCAGCTCCGCAACGACATACCTCTTCCCCGGATTAAGGACAAGCGCCTTGTTCGCCATGTGCAGGAATCCGTCGTTGTTCAAAAGCCCGGTCAGCCGGTCCTCGTAGCTGCTGTGACTGAGCCTCCTGTCCCTGAGCACGAGCCAGACCATTATCATGGCAAAAATCCCGGCACATATGGAAATCATTATCTTCAGGAGCCTGAGCTTGAACCTCACCCTGGCGGGCCTGACCTTCTCGTAAAGCCCCCTGCTGTTCATCAGCTCCGAATAGTAAAAGTGCGGCAACTGGTACATGGTCTTGTCTATGATGGAGGCAACTGTGGCGGATACATCCCTTTCCCCGTCACGGACCCTCACCCCCAGGCATACCGGTACCGAAAAAAGGTTGTCACCCTGCCCCTTCAGCCCAGGATAGTTGTTTATGTCGTTCATGCGCTGCAAGAAATAGTCATCGACAAGGGCCGCGTCAAATTCCCCCTGCTGAGTCATCTCAAGGCATTTGTCCACGCTCTCAAGCACCTTGCAGTCAAACGGAATGCATATGTCCCTGAAGAAAGGAAGGAGCTTAACTATGTCCTCCGTAACCGCAAAGCGTGGCTTCCCCCCGGACTCATACCCCTTCCCGCCACGCATCAGGGACTCCCAGGAAAGCCCCCTTGAGCACAGAAGCCTTACGCTCATCACCCTAACCGGATTCGTGAACACTAGCCCACTGTGGATTGCATCCCTGCTCCTGACAGTCATGAAGACTCCCTCTCCGCCGTAACCGTCCTCACTGCCGTCAGCAGTCCCGAACGAGAAATCCAGCCCCGAATAGTCGGCCACCTTGCCCCAGAATTCCCTGCTCACGTCCTCCAGGGCACCTATTCCCCCCGAATCGTTTATAATGGTAACAGTTTGTCTTTTGAGGATGAATTTCCTTTCCGCTTCCGTAAAATTATCGTAGCTGTAGGTCGGAACCCCATAAATCCTGGAGAATACGTCGTAGCGGAAGAAATAGTTTTCCCTGAGCAGCGTATTCAGAGCGGCATCCATTTCCGCCTTGAGATCCGCGTCTACGCATGCAAAATATACCTGGTAGCAGGCCAGGTTGTAGACGGACTTTTCCCGGTTCTCGACAACAGGCCTCGAGCAGTTTGCAACCCTCAGGTCAATCTCGCCGGACTTCATGAGGCCCACCATGTCAGTCCCGTAGGGGTATGCCTTCTTCTTCAGCCTTACCGAATGCTCCCTTTCGAATGCCTCCAGGTACTTCCCCTGCATGGGATCTTCCGCCATATAGCCCACGGTGGCACCGCCAAGGGCTCCCAGGTTCCCGCTGCTGAACCTTGAATCCCCTTCGAGTGCAAAAAGCTCCACGAACTCGTTCCCCATCGGGACAGAACTGAACATGGTGCCATTCCTTTCCCTCTCTGCAGTGCGCGTAACGTCAAAGGCAAAGTCTATCGCCCCGGAGTGCAGGGCCGCGTCATAGGACATTTCCTTTACAGGCACCCACTCAAATTCCCATCCGGCAACCTTTCCAAGCCCGTCAAGGTACTGCTCAAGGAACATCCCGCTCTGGAGTCCGAAGCGGTAGGGGCTGTAGCGCTCAGGGTCAGGTTCTGGAATGCGCACCACCCTCCCCCACGCCGCCGCCGGCAGCAGGCACATGAGAATCAGAAATTTCTTCACTTTTTCAACAGGCCCCATACCTTAATTATAGCACACATGGGCAAAAATACAAATTGTTTTATGGACGCAAGCCTGCCCTGCAGTCCCCGTGTCGCCCTGCTCAAACCGGCTCCTGTTCCAATAAAATCCCGGCTTTCCAGGGTTCCGGGGGACCCCCTGCCCCCTCCATTGCCTGGCGGCAACCCGCTACGCGGGCCCTTCCAATCCGGCGTAGGCCCATCCCCTCCCCCGCCGCAAAAAATTAGTAACAGTTTGTCCGGCATCTCAAAGGTAACAGTTTATATTTCCAAGGCCCTGCAAGGCATGCCCCTTGAATATGTTGTGTGTGCATATATAGCATATATAATAGAAGAAAATAATACAAACTGTTACTTTTTCCATTTAGTAACAGTTTGTCCGGCACCATTCTTTTCAAAAAAGTAACACTTTTCCATCCTTTTTCCACAGCAGCCTGTGGATTTCCCCCTGCAACAGGTAACAGTTTTCCCTTCCCTGCCCCCGTCCGCATCTTCTTGTCCTGCAAGGTTTTGCATTCTCCCTCAGCCTTCTGGTCACACTTTTCCCTGAGATGGTCACACTTTTTCACTTTTCTTCTATTATATACAATTAGTTTTACAATATATATGCAATTAGTAATAGTTCCTGTGGATATGTGCATATCTCCCGATAAACTGTTACTATCTGTTTCCCACCATTTGCCTTCCGCCATATAACAGAACTGAAAACAACCGTTTGCTACCGTTTTTAATGCTGGAACACAAACAAACTAACAGTCATGACTAAAACTTCTCTGATTAAAGTATATTGCATACTGAATAATCTGATCCGCTAAAAACGTCTACAGGAAAACTTTACTAAACATCCGCTATAACTTGTCACATAACGTCTTAAAAAGCTGGTTTTTCAGCTTCAAAGCACAGGGAATCAGAATTAGATGTTTGACTCTGGTTGAAATCATGTACTGCAATAAGAAACAGCCTTGCCCTTTTTGGTTCTCCTTGTTGTCAACATTCATGGAAAGCATTAAGAGAAGAAAAATATTACAGACAAATCTTCTGACGGTCTAATTTAAGACTGTTTTATTATTTTTTAAGTCACTTTCAATGCTTGTTTGTTGAACAAACTTTTCCCTTGACTTTGCCCTATCTTACAACAGCCAGACCTTTCCTACAAGAGGGTCGGCCTCGTTATTGAATTTCCTGCGTACCTTGACCCCTACCCTAAGGCACGACTAAATAAAGTTTGGCAAACAAACTTTATTGTCACCAAACAGCAATCATCATCAAACTGTGCCATGCCTTATGAAACTTAACAACTCAAGAATGAACCTTGTACATTCAAAAACAATGCATCCAAGAAAGGTATGTATTGAATTTTCCCTGGCTGAGAGGCACAAATTTCTCTGCATGGCTGGCTCTCGGAAAACGGTTGTACCTCATAAAAATTTTGCGGAGTAGTATTTTTCCTTTGTGCCTGCCTGATGGTATGGAGTAGAATTTGGCCAGATGTGAATTTCGGTCAGCGTCAAAAAGTTTGTTGAACAAACTTTTTCTATAGCTGTTCACTGCTGTCAAAAATAATTTCATAATCCCCCGGTTGTAATTTGGTGGCTGCTAAAACTTCTTCCATTCGAATAAATTGTTTCGTCAAACTTGATAATTGCAGTAACCGTTGCTGAAGGCCTCCAAGTCTCTCTTTTTAACCATATATCTATGAACCTATCATCTTCATGCCCCTTGGCAGTTTTGATAAAAAGATAGGACAAAACTAAGTGTTTCAATAATGATGTAAAAAATTTTTCAAACAGCTTGCAGCTTATGTTTTTGTTTATATATGAAATTTTAATGTGCTTAAGGTCGTTGTGAATTTCGAGGTAATAGCGGCTGGTATGATTAGGGTTCAACGAGTTTTCATGGCTTATGAATCTGAGTGGCATTCAAGGTGGGGTTAGTTCAAGGTTACGAAGTGCTGCCAGGCAGAAAACCGTTAAGTCCCCAGGTTTATCGTGCTAAGATAGATAAGCCCATCCGGGAACGATAACCTACTTTTTCTGGAGTTAACATTAATGAGATTCTATAAGAACCAGCATCGATTTTGTATTGGTACTTGCCTACTACATGAAGTCAATTCATGGTGGGGAAAACGAAGAGTGACAAAATTGACTCAGAGAGAATTGTAAACATGTTTTGCGGTGAAATGTTTCTGATCGCATACGCATATCCTAAGGCTAAGCGAGCCACACGCGATTTATTGCGCTGCAGGCTTTTCTTTATTCAGCAGCGCGCACAGAACTTTCCGTTCATCTTCAGGATACAAATCATCAGTACAATATGAACGAACCGCTGTCATCTTCCATAATGAGAAGTGAAGTCTATAGGAATACGATTTTCCAGATTTGACTTGAACGACTATGAACATCCAGAAACGGGATTCAAAAGTGCAAAGCCTTTATAAAAACATTGCTCCGACGTCTCTTATTTCAAATCAACTTCTGACTAGTTGTATTTAAGTTCTGTTTTAGATTTATGCGTTCGTAAAATTGTATGCCAGTCGGTTTCTTGCCATAACGAAAATGAGTTGGCCGCAGAAACTTTAGAAAAGCTTTTTGAATCTGGAAAGCCTGAAGGGGCCATCCTTCATTCTGTTCAGGGTATCTTGTATAAATCCAAAAGACGGCATCACCCGAAGCATGTGGTAGAAGGGGAATTGTTGGGATAATGTCTGCATGAAGCTTTTTTTCTTTTTCAGTCGATGATTGCTATCAGGCAAATATTTTTCCGCAGCGTACGGTTGCTTACACCATAAATCCATTTTTTTGTGCTGGTTTTCATAAAGATGTGACTTATTGAATAATGTTTGGTAGCCAAACTTTCAGTTAAATTGTTAATAGTTGAGGATTGGAGTTTGAATCGGCATAGGTTTAAGCAGCGTTCTTTAACTCACCATTTTCAGATTTCATATTTTTTGTGGCAAGTTAATGATTTTTAAATTCCTTCAACCGCTGTCTTTTTTCTGCCCCTAGTGAACTGAACCCTTTTTTATAGACACAATTATGCGGCATATTGAGCTCTGAATTCAATATGGCTCACTCCGTTTAATTCCATTTTAATACGATCTGTGTTGTAATACTCAATGTATTCAGTCATACAATTACCAAGACAGTTTCCTCTTCTGGACATGCTTTGCGTTACTCCTTTCATTTCGAGCAACTGTGAATATTTTTTCAGTTCTATAATGCCATCCCTGGTCAGAGTGAATAACCAGACCTGCAAGGTTTTCATATCTTTCAAAAATATTGTTTATCATCATGCATTGAATTCCGTAACATCCGTCACCCATTTCTGATTGAATCCAGTAGTCTTGAAATTCCTATGCAGAATATTAGGAAATGCTCTTCCTTCAATTCCCTTGTAAGAATGATATTTCTTTGGCCTGATACAGCTCTTTAATCTCAGTTCCTTCATAAGCCGCCTTACAGTTTTGTGATTCAATGCAAGTCCGGCCCTGTGTAGCATCCGTGTAATCTTTCTGTAGCCGTACTACCGGTCTCTGTGATGGTGGAAAATCTGTCTTAACTCAGATATTGCCATTATCTCTTGTTGATCCTGAGTTAAGACCTGCAATTTTTTTTGCGCTTCATTCTCCAGCCAATAATTTTTCTCCATGATTTTCCTGATTTCAGGGTCCTTTATATGCTTGAATTTTTCACGTGCTCAGTCCTTGGTCAGGTATTTTATTGTTGCCGGAGAAAATCCCTTTTCTGTATAGATTGATTCAATTAGTTATTTTCTTTTTTATGTAGGCTATATTAGCCAATCCAAATTTTTTTATTATAACTCATGCTTTTGTAATGCAAGTCTAATTGGAAACCAGTTCAAGTCTTTTCAATTCTGTAAACGGTGAAGACTGGTAGACGGAAATTTCTGTTGCTTCTGTGCATAATGGTAATGGGATTTTTTTTGCAATCTCAAGGGATTGAATAAACTGTCTTTTGTTTAGTTTTGTTGCAAGCGTTGTATGGGGCACCCATTGCTCTGGAAGGTAGTAACCATTTTCTCCCTTTTCAAATTCTTGCAGGATAATCCTGTGAAGTTCCTTGTTTGCATCTAATAGAAAGCTTGTCCTTTCTGGCAACAGGATGACGGCCTTTTCTTTGAAACTTTCTATTTTCATGAAATTAACAATAGACGGCTTCTGTGCTTTAGAAAAATCTTCTACGCATTGAATTACTTTTGACATGCTTTCTTTTGCTCCGCGAAAGGCTCCTATAGTCATGTGCGGTGGTATTCTGTTTTCTATTATATACCGGTTTCCTGTAATTCGGGCAATGGAATCAACCGCATCAGAAATGATTTTGTTTGTTTCCGGATCAAAGTGAAGGGAAACAAAATATGTGATTTTTGCTGGATCATGACTCATTTTGGCTGTTGCCCTTCGTATGTAATCTAAGATATTTCATATTCTTTGAGCACTACTTTAGCACAACTTCTGCATACTTGCAACGTGATTTTGACGAATAATTTTTTTGTGTGGTTTGAAGTCTTTCCCTCTGCTGAAAAAGCAAAGATTTCTTTATGTTGACTGCAGAGATATTTTGGACTATGAAAACTTGTTGGATAATTCACTTATCCTTAGAATTGGCACTTTAAGATGTGTGCTGCCAGAAAAATGCTTAAAGAGTGATATCTGAAAGACGAAAGAGGAAACGCAGGTCAGTTGATCTGCAAGGGGGCAGTAATGAATGGTGTACCTGAAAAACGGAGGGGGGGATAATTCAACACAAGAATGAAGACGGTTATTTAAAAGGGAATCCACAGTTTCAAAATAGCCGTCATCCAAATTTCTAAAGTCCATGCCTCTCGGCAGGAAGAAACGGCGTTTTCTGTCCAGCAAAGTAACGATACAATCTTTTCCTGGTGTCGTTCGTATCGTATCTTCTTTCCAATCATTTAACCGTACACGATATTTTGCTTCTTCCGGTAGATCATGAGTTGTTTTATCAGGCTGTATGGTAAAATACTGGGTTCTGTTCCCATATTTTTGTTTTCCCCGTCTTCTCAAATGCGTTTGAGCTGGGATTTTTTCAAAAACACCGGCTTTTACTGCTGAATATATTGCATTAAATGAAATTGATCCTTTTTTATGCTGTTCATTCCATTTAAGTGCATTTATTTCAGGATTTCAGTATTCATAAAGTTTTTCCTGAATGAATTCAAATAATTCCGTACTTCGCTGTAACAAATGTCCATTTGCCTAAAATGACTGTATGACTTCATAGTTTGTTTTCTCTCTTTGATAGTGGAAAAAGAGAAATTCTTGACTGTAACATAGAAAAATCTGTAATAAGTAGCAGAAATACGCAGAAATAGTTCATTTTTAATTGCATACTTTTTAAAGTATATGTATAATAGGAGTATGGGGAATTCACGGGATGAAAAATAATGAATTTAAAACAATTTGTGTATTTATGCAAAAGGGTGGTGTAGGGAAAACCACTTTAACCACTATGATATCTTATGAACTTGCAAAATACGGAAAGGTTCTGGTGGTTGATGCGGATCAGCAGGGAAATTTTACATATTTGTATGATCCTGAAAGCGAAAAGGTGTCTTCAAAAAAATGCTTCTTGTCTGTATTAAAAGAAGAAACATCTTTGGTGGATGGACTGATAGAGTGCCGCCCTGAGACAGAAAATTTTTTTGGTCTTTACATGCTGGGAACAAAGAAAAATGATAATGACCTTAGGTCGTATATGGAGAGCGGGTTTCGGGATGATCCTCAGGCTATAAGGACAATAATAAAAGAAGCAAAGAACTTGAATTTTAATTATGTTCTGTTTGACTTGCCACCATCATTTGGCTTTTATGAAAAAATAATTTTATCAAATGCAAACAATATATTGCCGATAATTGAGCCAGAGGATTTTGCTGTAGAGAGTTTGACAAATTTCAACTCTCAGATAAAGAAACTGAATGTTCAGTATGATGCAAAGATTACTCCGTGTAAATACTTGATAATAAACAAAGGAAACAACCAAAAACAGGTTCATAAATATTGGACGGATACTTTGCGCGATTCCTCCTATGAGGTTTTTGAGTTTCATGATTCACGGGCTGTGTCAGGATCCATATCCTATCACTTGCCAATGCAGGAGTATCAGCCGGGTAATCCTTTGTGCAAAACAGTTGCCGCTTTGGCAGAGAAGATAAAATAATTTTAAGCAGGTACTTTTATGGGAAAAAAACGTCCTCCACTGTCGCAAGTTCATAAGAACATGAATTTTGATATTTCTGAAGACAATGCTCTTGTCACGAAAGAGGAAAAAATTTATTCAGAAGGCAGCTTTGTAGATTTGCCGATAAGTAAGGTTGAGCTGGATAAAAATATTCGTGACATATACGCAGATGATTCATTGGATGAGCTTGGTGATTCAATTTTGGAGAACGGACAAATTCAGCCGATAGTTGTTTATCCTAAAGATGGAAAATATATTGTAAAAGTAGGGCACAGGCGCTACAAGGCATGTCTCTTGCGGGACATACCTACAATCAAATGTATAATCCAAAAGGATTTTGAGGATGAAAAGCAGAGGATTATAACGCAGGCAATAGAAAATGAGCAGCGTTTGAATTTGTCTTCCAGGGAAAGGGAGTCTTATATTGCCCGCCTGATTGAACTTGGTCTTTCACAGGTTGAGATAGCAAGGGTTCTGCACAAAACGAAAGGGTGGGTGAGTGAGGCTCTTACTTCATATAAGCTTGTTTCTGAAAATGAGGAACTTTTCAAGGAGCTTTCAGAAGAGCCTTCTACGAGGGATACATGGAAAGCAAGTACATTGACAAAAGAGCAGTTGAAAAGTGCGATTTCTGAGGCCAAGATACACGGAGGAACAAAGGATGCGTTTAAGAAAGAGGTTTCTAAACGGTTTGAGGAAAATGCAGCAAGGAAGAAAAGGCCTGCGTCAAGTGAAACTATATTAAAATGCTCTTTAATTGTGGATAATGAAAAAAAGTCAGTTATATTTGATAGCCGGGGTTTGGAAGAGCCTGATTTGAAAAAAGATATGTCTAATGTAATTAAGAGATATTATTCCAAAAGGGGATATGAAGTAATTCTCTAGATATTTTTCTGTGGAAAATTCCTATCCATGCATATGTAACCTAACGGCAGGTAAAAAATATATATCTAAAAATGTATCTCCAAATTCTCCAATTGTGATTTTTTTTAGAAAATTGTTCTCGGGAATTTTTTTGATTTTAATCCAAAATGTATTTCTATCTGTTTTTTTTGCAAAAGAGAAATTCAATTTTTTAATGTATAGCATGTCAGAGAAAAAACCAAACGTTTGCTTTTGTATTACAGATTTCTGTTTTCTGGTTGGTAGGTCATTGTCTGGTGCGGTATTCTGAAGCAGAATGTATTAATAGGGTAGGGCAGAAACCTATTGTTAGCTTTCTTGAGGCATGCTTTCCTTGGAAGCTGTTTGTGGTGATTGCCCCGTCAGTTGGGGTTTTACGCTGCTTGTTACCAGAATATAACGGGGATCTTTTGGGGCCATGATATTTGGTGATTTGTAAAGAGTCAATCCCAGAAGCTCTTTGTCGACATAGAATTTTAAATCTGGGTAATATTTGTGCTTTATTTGAAGAATCTGGTCAATTATGTATTTGAAGTTAGCTCTCTCCTGATCCTTTTGTGCAGTTGGAGTGATGGGCATGAATTGAGAAACCATAGATGTTCTTGGTATATAAATCCCGTCTTGTCCGATGGAGTTGTTTCTATAAACAAGCCATGCATATAAATCTTTGCCAAGGGCACTTGAGATTTCTTTATAGACAGAATAATCAATTGGAACTGAATGTTCTTTGCAGAGATTAACGAATTTGTTGTTCAGGACAATTGTAAAAGCGATGCTTCTTTTGTCTGTGGATCCGTCATCCAGTTGGACATACTGCATGCTGTCTATAAAGACCATGTTTCCGGTAGAAAACTTTTTGGCAATGACCGTTCCCTTGTCGTTTGGATCAAAGTATTCCGGAAACAAACTTTTTTGGGCAACCTTTGTTATTTCTTCTTCATAAATAAATGTGGACGACTTGAATCGGTTGAGCTGTTCTTTTATTTCTCCACTGCGCTGTTTGGGCAACTGCATTTCATTAAGCAGGGACTGGAGGGTGTCATAGCGTAATGTGACGGTTCCGTCTGGGTTAAGGCTGTTTTTGGATTGTACGGCATGAGTTGTAAGTACTGACAAGAGCAAGCGGCCGTATTTGCCGTAAGGAACTTTGTTGGGGCTTGTCAGGTGTAGGGTAATGTTATTGTATTTTCTGTCGAAAATAGTCTTATTAACATCCCTTAAAGGCAGTGCAGCCGAGATAAAAATGCTTGGGATATAGCTTCTGTAAGAGAGAAGCTCGGTCCTGGAAACAGCTATGAGTTCTTTTTCCGGGGGTATTGTTACTGGCTGGTTGTCCATAGTCACCTTTGTACTTTACGTAATAGTACCATATATATGGTATGATATATTAAAGCATATTTTCCAGAAATCAGCAAGTGTGTTTTGGTAAAATCGTACGATTTTTTTATTCAGGAGGTGGGGAAGGGGGGGGCTCGCCTAAAAAGCAAAGGGTGGGAGCTGATTCCGGGAGGCTGTTCCAGAAAACTCGCGGAAATATAGTGGCGTATGAATTTGTAGACACTAACGGCGGTTTCGAGCCAGAATGTACTGAGGGCGGCTGGAAATGGTAGTTTTTGCAAATAAAAAAGCGAAATTAGGTGCAGGATGACAAACAAGAGTGCAAATCATGGTGTTTTTATCAATACTATTTCAATAATTTGACTAAGATGTGCATAAATATTCATGTATTTAAACAGGCTTAATTTGTGATGGATGCTGATTGTATGCTATATTATCATATGGTTTGTAAGAAAATGGGGCAAAATTTGAAAAAATTAGCTAAACTGAAGAAATTTACGGCAAATAATCCCATATATTTCTCCCTGGACAAACTGTTACCGAACTAAGAGGCAAAAGGGAATGCAAGATGATAGAATAGAGATGCCAGGAATGTTATTAAGGGAAAAACTTTGCGTCCGGATAAACTGTTACTAATTTTAGTTTTTTAAGGATATAATCCTAACAAAAATGGGAAGAAGGCATGTTATTCTGTTGAATTCCTTGAAATTTATTGTGCTTACGGAAGAAGGTTCCTCTTCCATATTGCAGCAAGGATGGATTACTGTTTATGTTTGTATAACGATGGGCAGGCTTTTACTGGAAATTTATGGGCGGGGACAGGCTTAGTTTTTGGTGAAAGGCCCCCTCGGAAGTAAAAAGAATGTGGCTGGATGGCAAGATATGATTTCTTGCTGCGGACTGTGTTTCTGGCGAAAAAATAAAGTCAGAATAATGTATAACCAAACGTTGGGTAAAAGAAAGGAGAAAAGAGGAAATTTTTATCTTCGCTCAAGTAGACAGAATCTATGTTATAATATGTGTAGAATTCTAAAAAAACAAATGCGACCAAGCCTACGCCCGATTGGAAGGGTTGCCGCAGGCAAGACCGCCTTTGGCGGGCCGGAGCGCGTATTGCGCGTAGCCCTGAAAAGCGGGTGGCGATTTGGACGGATTGCCGATTGGAGCAAAACAATTTGTGGTAGAGCGTGAAAAGCTACCGTCCGGTTTTTTATTCGTTAGTATCAGTGAGAATGTCTCTTGCTGCAACCATGACTTTTTTATCGTAGCAGGAGAACATTGATTCTGTTTCTTTTGGCCGTGTGGTTTGTGTTAACAAACTTATGATGGGGACTATAACAAGGCCGCAGAGCATGCAGAATACACCTGAGTAGAGGGAATTCCTGAATATGAACGAGAGGAAAGCTCCGTGTGGCTTTATGTAGCCGAGTGATATTACGAGCTGGAAAATTTCCACGGCAGTTGCAAAGAAGAAAGAAGTGAAGACCGCAGCCCGCGTTGTTTTTTTCCAATAAAGACCGTACAGGAATGGAGCCAGGAATGCACCGGAAAGGGCTCCCCATGATATACCCATAAGCTGTGCGATGAAAGTTACTTTAGATTTTGCCTGCACGATGGCAATTAATGCAGAGGCAACGATGAAGATTGCAACGAAGAAGCGCATCATTACGAGCTTTTGTTTTTCCGCAAGCTTTTTCTTCTTTAATGAATTGATGAAGTCCAGTGTGAGTGTTGAGCTCGAAGTTAGAACCAGGGATGAAAGTGTTGACATTGACGCAGAAAGAACCAGGACCAAAACGACAGCAATTAAAACATCACCAAGGCCGGAAAGCATTGTCGGGACAATGGAGTCGAATCCATTTGCCTTTACGTCTGCCGGGGTTGTAAAGATTCGGCCGAAGCCTCCGAGGAAATAGCATCCTCCTGCAACGATGACGGCAAATGCGGTGGATATTACTGTTCCTATTTTTATTGATTCCTCATTTTTTATTGCGTAGAATTTCCCGACCATTTGAGGAAGGCCCCATGTTCCGAGAGAGGTAAGAAGGATTACGACAAGCAGGTAGAGCGGATCTGGGCCAAAGAAGGAAACGTAGGCACCGTTCATTACCGGGGATTCGATTTTGCTCATTTCTTGGAGGGAAGCCATGAATCCGCCGTTTTTGGAAAGAACGGCAAGGATAACGGCTATTATGCCGGCAAGCATTATAATCCCCTGGATAAAATCATTGATAGCAGTTGCCATGTAGCCGCCTGCAATTACATATACCGCAGTGAGAACCGCCATGGCAATAACGCATACTGAGTAATCAATGTTGAAGGCCATGCGGAACAACCTGGACAATCCGTTGAATAAGGATGAGGTATATGGAATCATGAAAATGAACGTTATCGTGGACGATATTATTTTTATCGTACTGGATTCAAAGCGCTGGCCAAAATACTCCGGCATTGTTTTTGAGCCCAAGTGCTGCGTCATTATTCTGGTTCTTCTGCCCAAGATGACCCAGGCCAGGAGGGAGCCGATGAACGCATTGCCAAGCCCAATCCATGTTGATGCAACTCCAAAGTTCCATCCGAACTGTCCTGCGTAACCGACAAAGATTACTGCAGAAAAATATGAGGTACCGTAGGCAAATGCTGTAAGCCAAGGTCCAACGGCACGACCCGCCAAAACATAACCGTTAACATTCTTGCTGGCTTTTTGGCATTTAAGCCCAACCATGATGAAAACGGCGAAGAAAATAAATAATAGTGAAATTTTAATTAACATGCGCTATTATAGCATGTAAACTAAAATTTAGTCTATGTTTTTTTGTTTTGAAAAATTATTTTTCAATGTCAAATTCTATGCGGCAGTTTTTCCAGCTGTTGTTTTCGTCTGTCGGCGGGGAAAGTTTATTTGCCCCTCCCCTGCCGGCTGCATTAAGCCTTGAACGCGGAATTCCCCTTTGCACCAATTCCTCCATTACTGTCTCTGCGCGTCCCTGGGTAAGCGGTAGGGTTTCGCCTATGTTTGATTCTGTCGTATCCTCCAAATTATTTTCGAATGAAGTTATGGTTATAACAGAATCAGGAAATTCGGCAAGCTTTGCTGCTATAACATCCAGTATGTAGGTGTTGAACAAAACCTGTTCCTCCGTTCCCGCTTTTAGCTCGGGGCGGCCTGATGCAAATTGCAGCGAGTTGACGGCAAACCTCCACCGTTTGTTCTGCTGAACTGTTTCCATAAGGATGCCGCTTGTAAAATTTGCAGAGGCAATAACCTGATTTTGCCCGCTCTCTTTTTTGTCTTGTTCGGAAGGAACTATTTTTAGTATTATGGCGTAATCGTTGACGGAATAAATTTCTGAACCGGTGTCAGTCGTCCCAGACCAGATGATTTTTTTTGGTATCCATTGGTTTTTTCCGGAAAAGGTTTTTATGACAAAGCCCCTCTGGTCAATGATTGCCAGCTGCCATGAGGAGACTTTTTTCAAGCCGCCCTTATAAATTATGGTTATGACAAGCTTATCGTCTGACCCGTCGCCGTCCGGAGAAAATGCATCCTGCGTATTGAGCCTCAAGTCTGCTATCAGTCCTTTTGCAACAAGAGTTTGCAGGGAGACTACAGTGCATATAAAGATAAAAGCGAATCTTTTCCAAAAGTTCATAGAATGATTATCGGCAGGTTTTAGGAAAAAATGTATGTAATGAAAAATCTTGTAACCAGGAAAAAGCACGGCAGGCACTGGAGGGGCGAGTTGCCTGCAACTCGTTGCGCCAGCAATGGAGGCCGGATGGCCGGAACCCCGCAAGCGCCACACAAAATGTACGGATGGCAGCATGAAAAACTTTGGGGCCCAAAAGGAAGTGCCGCAATAGAAAATTTGAAAGGCTATTGACAAAAGGTTATTTTTTTGGTAGTATTATTTTACTTCTTTAATGAAGGATGGGCTATTAGCTCAGTCGGTAGAGCAACGCCCTTTTAAGGCGTGGGTCTGCAGTTCGAATCTGCAATAGCTCATAAAAAAAGCTGCCAAAGGATTTTCCCGGCAGCTTTTTTTATTTTCGGAAGGCATTCTGCCTGCCGCCGCAACGTATGCATTTACCCGGCGGCAGCACATGGGGCCTTCTGTGCAAATCAAACGCCCTCTTTTGCATTGGAGACGGTCCCATTGTTTTCCTTCCATCCGATAAGTTCATTTTTTGAAGAGCTGAAGACAATGGCGACTTTGTGAACGGAAATGTCAGTGCCTGCATATTTTGCCGCAAATTTTTTCTCTTCGATCCTTGCAAAGGCATCGGCTTCCACGTCTTCCAGAGCAATGCCCTTGTCCATTTTTATCTCGAAAATATAGGCATGCTTTCCAGCCTCCAGCACAATGTCGTTATGGTTTCCGGAAAGGGATGAGCCGCTGTAGAATACAAATCCAGTAAGCATGAGCAGGGAATGGAATGCAATCAGATAAACTGTTTCGGCATCCTCCTTTTTTCTCTGTATGAGCTGGACATTCTTGACCGACTCCCTGTAGCGTGCAACAAAGCCAGACACATCCCCATTAGTCAGGCAGGCTTTAATTAGGGCAATTTCCGCACCGTACTTGCTGGTTGTTCCTACGCTTGTATAATATGGCAGAAGGTTTTTGAGGAATCCGTCCCTCACCTCTCCGTTTGGAAGGCCAAGTTCAAACAGGTTGTTGTCTTTGTCATAGGCCCTTATCGTCAGGTACCCGCTTTGGAAAATCACGGAAACAAGGTCGTCTTCAGTCCACTTGTAGTCCATTATCGTATCCGCGTCAACACAGATGCCCTCAAGAATTCCAAAGAAATCGAATTTTGAATTCTGAAGGATTTTTATGAGCATGGAAGGAACTCCGGTCTGGAACCAGAATGAAAGCATGTCCTGGGAAGAAAGCGCATTAAGGACGCTGAACGGGTTATAGAGCTTTTCTCCGTTTTTGCAGAAACAATATCCTGAATACTTTTTTGCAAAAAGCCTGATGAAAGTTTCATAAGGCATGTTGTTTGCCTTTGCAAGCTCGTTGAGCTCCTCGCCGAAATTTGATGCAAGTTCTTCCTGAGTAAAGGCGCACAGGGAATTAAAGCCGGCATACAGGGAAATATCCTTCTGCTTGTTTGATCCGTTGAACACATTCACGCTTGCAAATTTTGA
>JAILHV010000178.1 GCA_024695625.1 Treponema sp. | reverse complement strand
TTCCCGTAAAAACTGTTCCGTCTGCAAGAATCAAATAAGCTTTTTCCATAGTTAACGTACTTCCAATGAACAAAAAAAAGGTGCTCATTCCATCTGGCGGCAATAATTCCACCATCTCGAATAAGCACCTTTGCTTGTATCGTATCTGTTATAGAACTTTAGGCCATTTATGTCAAGAACCCTATTTTTGCTAAAGAGGGAAAGCAGTTTTGTGTTTCGCTCCCAGGCAAATCTGTCTGAAAACCCGCGGTGTCGCGGAATAGGTAATTAAACTCGCTACGCTCGTACCGCTCCAATGCGGTTTTTCAGACAGATTTCCCTTCCGCTGCACACAAAACTGATTTCCCTTTTTTTACCACTTGATTTTTGTGTAAAAAAATAATTTGCTAAAATAATTGGTAAAATATTTAAGAAAAATCTTGACATTTTTTTTTGTAAGCGGTATAACAAAAGTAACAAACGGCAATGAGGTCGCAGGAATGGTGTTTCTGCGGCCTTTTTGTTTTTTATGCATCATCCTAAGGCGGGTGGGCATAATTTTTAAACCATATACAAGGCTGACAATCGAAGATTAAAATCTTTGCTTGCAGTTTATTCCATAAAAGGCAAAGGTGCCGCAATGTTTTTTGGAGGACGCTCCAGAAATCTTTGCGGCATTTTTGTTTTAAAGCGAATGTTTTGGAGGAAAAAAAGATGGACGAAGTTACACCAATTTTTGGCGAAAACGTTTTTAATGAAACGGTTATGAAAGCTCGCTTGCCTAAGGAAACTTACAAACAGCTGATGAAAACTATTGAAGGCGGAGAAAAACTTGACGCTTCTGTTGCTACAGTTGTTGCAAATGCAATGAAAGACTGGGCCATTGAAAAAGGCGCAACCCATTTTACTCACTGGTTCCAGCCGCTTACAGGTATTACTGCCGAAAAGCACGACAGCTTTATTACTCCTACAAGCGACGGAAAAGTTATAATGGAGTTCAGCGGTAAGGAACTTGTTCAGGGTGAACCTGATGCTTCTTCTTTCCCAAGCGGAGGAATCCGTGCAACATTCGAAGCCCGCGGTTATACAGCATGGGACCCGACCAGCTACGCTTTTATTAAAGACGGTACACTTTGTATTCCAACTGCATTCTGCTCTTACACAGGTGAAGCCCTTGACAAAAAGACTCCGCTCCTCCGCTCAATGCAGGCAATCAGCAAGCAGGCAGTCCGTGTTCTTAAACTTTTTGAAGGAAACGAAGCCGTTACTTCCGTAAAGACAACAGTTGGCCCTGAACAGGAATACTTCCTTGTAGACAAGAGCGTTTACGACAAGCGCGAAGACCTTATCTACACAGGCCGCACACTCTTTGGTGCAAAGGCTCCTAAGGGACAGGAACTTGAAGATCACTACTTTGGTATGATTAAGCCCCGCGTCCAGGCATTCATGAAAGACTTGAACAAAGAGCTTTGGAAGCTTGGTATTCTTGCCAAGACTGAACACAATGAAGTTGCCCCTGCTCAGCATGAGCTTGCCCCAATCTTCTCTACAACAAACCTTGCCTGTGACCACAACCAGCTTACAATGGAAATGATGCGCAAGATTGCCGCAAAGCACGGTATGGTTTGTCTCTTGCACGAAAAGCCATTTGCCGGTGTTAACGGAAGCGGTAAGCACAACAACTGGTCAATTTCTACAAACACTGGAAAGAACCTTCTTGACCCGGGTACAAGCCCTGACCAGAATGCACAGTTCCTTTTGTTCTTGTGCGCAATCATTAAGGCTGTAGACGAATACCAGGACTTGCTCCGCATTTCCGTAGCATCTGCCGGTAACGACCACCGTCTTGGAGCCAACGAGGCACCGCCAGCAATCATCTCCATCTTCCTTGGTGATGAACTTAGCGCAATTCTTGACAGCATCGAAAAAGGCGTTCCTTATGGAAAGCACGAAAAAGAAAAGATGCAGATTGGTGTTACAGTTCTTCCAGACTTTAACAAGGATACAACAGACCGCAACCGCACATCTCCATTTGCATTTACAGGCAACAAGTTTGAATTCCGTATGCTTGGTTCAAATGAATCAATCGCTTGTGCAAACGTATTCCTTAACACTGTTGTTGCAGAAGAGCTTAGCCAGTTTGCAGATCTTCTTGAAAAATCAACAGACTTCAAGGGTGCACTCCACGACCTTATTCTTAAGACAATCAAAGAACACAAGAGAATCATTTTCAACGGAAACGGATATGATGATTCTTGGGTTAAGGAAGCAGAAAAGCGCGGACTTTACAACCTTAAGTCTACACCTGAAGCCCTTCCACACATACTTGATGAAAAGAATGTTAAGGTCTTTGAAAAGTTTGGCGTTTACAGCAAGGTGGAACTTGAAAGCCGCTTCGAGATTCACAACGAAAACTATTCCAAGATTATCAACATCGAAGCAGAGACTATGCTTGAGATGGCAAAGAAAAACATCTTGCCAACAGCAAGCAAATATGCCAACAAGCTTGCAGAAACAATCGGTCTTAAAAAGGCTGCCTGCGGTGAGTGCGACGCTACTTACGAAAGCTCAATGCTCAAGAAAGTTTCTGCACTTACAAGTTCAATCTACAGCAAGACGGAAAAACTTGAGAGCGAAGTTCTTGAAGCAAAGAAGACTTCTGATGCTGGAGATTCAAGCAAGACTGCATTCTTCTACCGCGAGCATGTCTTTGCCGCAATGAATGAACTGCGTCTTTGCGCTGATGAACTTGAAACAATCACTCCAAAAGAGCTCTGGCCATTCCCAAGCTACGGTGACTTGTTGTTCAGCGTCCGTTGATGCCTACAAACACTTTTGTGTTTGCTTTGCTTCAACCCATAAAACAAAATAAAATATAAAATGCAATGAAGCCGTAGAAAGTTACTTGTTCTGGTAATTGTTCTACGGCTTTTTTTTACTGCTAGTGGCAACGGAGATTTATTGATGAAACTTACTCCCAGAGAAACAGAAAAACTTCTTTTGAGTTATGCGGGGCTTGTTGCAGAAAGACGTAAGGAACGTGGCTTAAAACTAAATTATGTAGAAGCCGTTGCCTATATTTCGTCTGAGCTTATGGAACTTGCGCGCGACGGAAAAACTGTAACTGAACTTATGCGCGACGGAGCAAAAATTCTTACCGTAAACGATGTGATGGATGGCGTTGCAGACATGATAAATGAAGTTCAGGTTGAGGCAACTTTTCCAGATGGAACAAAACTGGTTACTGTTCACAACCCAATCCGTGAATGTGCGGAATGAATGGAGGCTGTATGAAAATTGGCGAGGTAATTTCCTGCAACGAAAAGATAGAGCTTAATAAAGGAAGAAAAACGGTAAGCCTTCTTGTAAAAAATATTGGGGACAGGCCTGTTCAGGTTGGGTCGCATTTTCATTTTTTTGAAGTGAACAAATGCCTTTCCTTTGATAGAAAAACTGCCTTTGGCTTTAGGCTTGATATTCCTTCCGGTATGTCCGTACGCTTTGAACCCGGCGAAGAAAAAACGGTTCAGCTTTGCAGCTTTGGCGGAAAATCAGAAATCTACGGACTTAACAATTTTACAAACGGGGTGGCAAAATGAGTTGTACAATAGATGGAAAAAAATATGCCGCAATGTACGGTCCTACTACTGGCGATAAGATTCGGCTTGCGGATACAAATCTTATAATTCAGGTTGAAAAGGATTTTACTGTTTACGGTGACGAGGCAAAATTTGGCGGCGGCAAAACTTTGCGCGATGGAATGGGGCAGTCCGTAAACACAACGGGGGAAGGCGGAGACCTTGACCTTGTTATTACAAACTGTGTGATTCTGGATTACACAGGAATTTACAAGGCCGACATAGGAATTAAAGACGGAAAGATTGCAGCTATAGGAAAGGCTGGGAACCCGGACACAATGGACGGCGTAACTCCCGGAATGACGGTGGGGGCTGCAACAGAGGCATTGGCTGGCGAAGGTCTTATTGTAACGGCTGGAGGCATAGATACCCACATCCACTTTATTTCTCCTGAACAGGTTGGAACTGCTTTGTGCTCTGGCGTTACCACAATGATTGGCGGTGGAACTGGCCCTGCTGACGGAACCAATGCTACTACCTGCACACCAGGCAAGTGGAACCTTGAGATGATGATAAAGGCTGCCGAAGATTTTCCTATGAACATAGGCTACCTTGGAAAAGGAAACTGTTCTAACAAAGAAAAGCAGAGTGAACTTGTTGCGCAAATTAAGGCTGGTGCTTGCGGACTAAAAATTCACGAGGACTGGGGAACAACTCCTGCTGCTATAGATGCGGCTCTTACCATTGCAGACCAGTACGACGTTCAGGTTTGCATCCACACGGACACTTTGAATGAGGCGGGCTGTGTAGAAGATACGCTAAAGGCAATCAACGGTAGAACCATGCACACCTATCATACGGAAGGAGCGGGCGGCGGACATGCACCGGATATCCTTAAGGTTGCAGGACACCCAAACATCATTCCAGCTTCAACAAACCCGACTATGCCCTTTACCGTAAACACACTTGACGAGCATCTTGACATGCTTATGGTTTGCCACCACTTGGACAATAAAATAGAAGAAGACGTTGCCTTTGCAGATTCCCGTATAAGACCGGAAACTATTGCCGCAGAAGACGTTCTTCATGACATGGGTGCGCTAAGCATTATGTCTAGCGACTCTCAGGCAATGGGGCGCGTTGGCGAAGTTATTACCCGTACCTGGCAGACAGCCCACAAGATGAAGGAAGAGCGAGGGCCTCTTGCAGAAGATTCAAATGAAAACGACAACTACCGTGCAAAGCGCTATGTTTCCAAGTATACGATTAACCCTGCCATTGCCCATGGAATTTCTGACTATGTTGGTTCTATAGAAAAGGGGAAGGTTGCAGACCTTGTTTTGTGGAACCCTGCATTTTTTGGCGCAAAACCGGATATGGTTATAAAGGGCGGTGCAATAATTCTTTCCAAGATGGGAGACTCCAATGCTTCCATTCCAACATGCCAGCCTATTTACTACAGGAATATGTTCGGCTATTACGGCAAGGCAAAGTATATGACCTGCTTAACATTTATGTCTCAGGCTGCAATTGATGAAAAGTTGCCGGAAAAACTTGGGCTTCAAAAAATATGTCTTCCTGTAAAAAATTGCCGCGGAATTGGCAAAAAGGATTTAAAGTATAACGATGCACTTCCTGTGATAGATGTTGACCCGGAAAACTATCATGTTACGGCAGACGGGGTTCCCATTGTGAGCAAGAGCGCAAAAGTGCTTCCGCTTGCACAAAGATATTTTATGTTCTAGGAGACCTTATGATATATACAAAAATACTGGGCAAGGTTTGTGATGGGGATTTTAAAAATAAGCCTGTTGACTACATTGATTTTGAATGGCACGAAACATATTCAAAGCTGCACAGAAAAACTTCTAGGGCTGGGCGCGATGTTGCCATAAGCCTTGATGATTCAATCCTAAAAATAGGGATCAAGCCTGGCGATGTTTTTGGAGTTGATTCTGACGGAGTTGTGATTGCGGCTGATGTTCTTGCAACAGACATTCTTAGCGTAAGGCTTGAAGATCCAACTTTCTTTTCTACAGCAAGAGTTGCATACGAGATTGGAAACTGCCACGCACCGCTTTTTGCAGGCAAAGACCAAAACGAGCTTATAACGATTTTTAATGAACCCATGAAGATGCTTCTGGAAGGACTTTCTGGCATAAAGGTGAAGGTTGAAAAGCGTAATGAAAAGCTTGATTTTTCAAAGCAGATTTCTTCGATTGTCGGTCATGGACACGGACATTTACATGGACATTGATTTTGAACTTTTGCAGCTTAATGATTCAACTTTTCCGATTGGGGCCTACACCCTTTCCTGGGGGCTTGAAACATTCGTGCAGCAAAAGGTTATCCATGACAGTCAATCTGCCCTTGCATTTTTAAAGTCTGACATTGAATCAAATTTTTTGACGAGTGAACTTCTGCCTGTCCGCTTTGCCTATGAGTATGCAGAAAAGGATGAATGGGAAAAAGTTTTTGAGCTTGACCAAATATATAATGCCGCTAAAAACGCAAGGGAAATAAGGGTGGGAAGCAAAAAAATTGCAGCGCGCTTTTTTAAGACTGTAAGCCTGTGGCAAAAAGATAATCCTGATTTTTTTTCTTTGGAAAAGATAACGCACTTTCCTGTAATCTACGGAGCCTATTGTGCCCTGCGCAAAATAAAAAAGGAAGCAAGCCTTGAAGCATTTTTGTACAGCCAGTTTTCTACGCGGGTTACAACACTTGTCAAACTGATTCCTTTGAGCCAGAACGAGGGGCAGAAAATTCTTCATTCTCTTTTTGAAGATTTTGCAAAACTATTGTGCGCTGTGGAAACTTTTTCAGAAGAAGATTTGTGCCGTTCATCTCCTTCCGTAGAAATAAGGGGGATGCAGCATGAGTATTTGTATACAAGGCTATATATGAGTTGAATAAAAAGGAGTGGTTATGCGTTTTACAAAAATAGGTGTGGCGGGACCGGTTGGTTCAGGAAAGACTGCCCTTGTTGAGGCTCTGACCAGAAGGCTTTCGGAAAAATATTCCATTGGTGTTATTACAAACGATATTTATACAAAAGAGGATGCGGAATTTCTTGTTGCCCATTCAGTCCTTCCAAAAGAGAGGATTGTGGGTGTAGAAACTGGTGGCTGCCCTCACACGGCCATTCGCGAAGATGCATCTATGAATCTTGAAGCCGTGGATGAACTAAAGGCACGCTTTCCCGACATTGAGCTTATGTTCATAGAAAGCGGTGGTGACAATCTTTCTGCAACCTTTTCACCGGAACTTGTTGACGCAACAATTTTTGTGATTGACGTAGCGGAAGGAGACAAGATTCCCCGCAAGGGTGGCCCTGGAATTATGAGAAGCAACCTTCTTGTGATTAACAAGATAGATCTTGCACCTATGGTTGGCGCAAGCCTTGAGGTTATGGCACGCGATTCCAAGATGATGAGAGGGGACAAACCCTTTGTCTTTACGAATATTAGAAGCGGTGAAGGAATAGATGAAGTGATTGCATTTCTGGACAGGAATGTGTTTTTTTCTGATTTGGAAGACGGCAATTAATTCATGAACCTTTTTGCATCCCCTTCCAGATTTGAAATTACGGCCTGCCTTTCTGCATCTGGAAAAACTTTTGTAAAAGACAGTTTTTTTACTTCTCCCTTTAAGATTATGAAGCCTTTCGCCCAGGATGATGGTGGTATTGCTGTTTTTTTGCAAAGCACAAGCCCCGGAATACTTGAAGGTGACCTTCAGCTGCATAAAATAAAAGTGGGGCAGGGGGCTAGCCTAGAACTTAGAAGCCAGTCATTTGAAAAAATATTTAAGATGGACAGCGGAAAGTGTGCAGAGCGAAAAATCTTTGCAGAGCTTATGGAAAATTCAAGTCTTGTTTACAGGCCGCTTCCCTGCATTCCTTTTTCCAAGAGCAACTTTTCTTCTGCAACAGAAATTTCTCTTTCCAAAAGCTCCCGCCTAATTTACGAAGACTGTATTTGTGCCGGGCGCTGTGCCTATGGGGAAACCTTTGACTTTACCCTTTACAAAAACCGAATAAAAATTTTCCGCGAGAAAAAACTTGTTTTTTACGACAACCTTTTTCTTGAAGGAAGCGACGGAAAAAATCATCCTGAAAGAAAAGAAAGGCTTTTGGGAAAAACAATGTTTGCAGGTTTTACCCACTGCGGCAGTATGCTGGTTTTTGGATATTCAGACAAGACGGAGCTTAAAAAAATCCGCGGCATCCTTTCTCTTGAAGAAAAGCTCCTTTATACGGAAGAAAATACAAATGTGTCTTTAGATGAACAAAAGAGTCTTTTGCTGGAAGTTTCCGAAAATGACTGTGGTGATTTTATAATCCGCTGCCTTTCTTTTAGTGCGGAAAAAATCCAAAAGGTTTTTGAAGAAGTTAGAAATTCTTTGAAGTAGTTTTTGGAAAAAAATGCCGCAGAAGGTTTAATTTTTTTTACTTTTTGAGGAGGTTTTTAAACCTTCCGCGGCGGAGTGTAATTTTACCCGATGGCCATCTTTGACTGAATTAGTGAAGAGTCCGCTTCTTTTGTAAGGCCGCTTAGCGTAATGGAACCCTTGTCCATAACATAATAGCTATCGCTTACTTCAAGTACAAAATCAAGATACTGCTCAACAATCAGGACCGTAATTCCAAGCTCCCGGTTTACGCGCTGAATGGCTGTTGCAATGTCTTCTATAATTGACGGCTGGATTCCTTCTGTTGGCTCATCAAGAATCAAAAGCTTGGGGTGCGAAACAAGGGCGCGGGCAATGGCAAGCTGTTGCTGCTGTCCACCGCTTAAGTTCCCGCCCTTTCTTTTTAGGAATTCCCTTATGATTGGAAAGAGTTCAAAAATTTCTTCCCCGACTTTTCCTTTGCCGCCTTTTACTTCAAGACCTAGCTCAAGGTTTTCCTGGACTGTAAGCTGGGGAAAAATCTCTCTTCCCTGGGGGACATAGCCAATGCCAAGTGCAGCCCTTTCATAAGTCTTTTTCCTTATGATTTCCTGATTGTCAAAAAGAATGCTTCCGCTGCTTGTCTTTACCATGCCCATAATGCTTTTTAGCGTAGTGCTTTTTCCAACACCGTTGCGTCCTATAAGGCAGACAATTTTTCCGTCTGGAACCGACATGGTCAAGTCTGGAATGATATTGCTTTCTCCGTACCAAGAACTAAGATTTTTTATTTCAAGCATCCTTTCCTCCATTTGCATTTTCTACCTTTCCGCTCTTGTGGAACTTGCCACGGCCAAGATAAACTGCACGAACCTTTTCGTCTGCCAAAACTTCATCTGCCGTTCCTTCCACAAGGATTTTTCCTTCGTGCATAACGGTAACTCGGTCTGCTACGGCACGGACAAATTCCATGTCATGCTCAACAACAACCACCGCATACTTTTCGGAAATTTTTTTGATAAGCTGCCCAGTTTTTAAGGTTTCCTCTTTTCCCATTCCGGCAACAGGTTCGTCAAGCAGGACGACGACCGGCTCCTGAACAAGAAGCATTCCTATTTCCAGCCACTGCTTTTGACCGTGAGAAAGCGATGCTGCCTTTTCGTTCTTTTTGTCTGCAAGGCTTATAAAGTTCAAGATGCTTTCTATCTGCTTTTTTTGTGCATCCGAAATCCTGAATAGCAGGGAACCCCATACGCTCTTGCTGCCCTTTAGGGAAATCTCCATGTTCTCCCAAACCGTAAGGCTTGTAAAAACGGAAGGTGCCTGGAACTTGCGGCCAATTCCTTCTGCAACGATTTCTGCTTCCGTAAGCTTTGTTAAGTCAATGTTTACGAATTTCCTAATGCCAAGGTCTCTTCCGCCGTGGTAGATGATTTTTCCGTTTGAAGGACGTGTCTTTCCGCAGATGATGTCCAGCAGGGTTGTCTTGCCAGCGCCGTTCGGTCCAATGAAAAAATGAACCTTGTGGGGCATGATTTTTGTTGTTACATCCGTTAGTGCCTTAAAGCCTTCGAAGCTTACGGAAATGTCTTGAATCTCAATTACAGGAGTTACTGATATATTTACTTCGCCCATGCTTTTTCCTCCTATTTATCTGTCTTGGAAGCTTTTGTTTTCTTTACCAAAAGGCTTATTTTGTCTTTTGCGTCTGTGAACACACCTGTAAGTCCCCTTGGCAGGAACAATACAACGATTACAAAAATTGCTCCAATAAAGTATGACCAGATTTCCGGGAAACTTTCGCTTATCAGAGTTTTTGTGATGTTCACTACAAAGGCTCCTACAGCTGCCCCTATCAATGTTCCCCTTCCGCCAACAGCCACCCAGATTGCCATGTCTATTGAATTGGAAATGCTCATTTCTGACGGAGAAATTATTCCGCTGAATGGAACAAAGAGGGCGCCTGCAATTCCTGTAAAGAGTGCGCTTAGGACATAGACAAAGGTTTTGTAGCTTGCCGTCTGATAGCCAGAAAAACGTGCCCTGTTTTCTCCGTCGCGGATTGCAACCAAAACACGCCCGCACTTTGTCCGCATTATTGAAGAAAAAACAATGTATGTAATTACAAGGAATGCGAGTGCAACGTAGTACCACATGTATTTTGCCTTTACTCCTGCAATTGGAAGACCAAAGAGAGTGGAAAATTCCGTGATTCCGTTTGTGCCTCCAGTGTAGGGTTGAAGGCCTATGAAGAGGGTTACAAAAATCAGAGCCAATGCCTGTGACAGAATTGAAAAATACACACCCTTGATTCTGTTAAGGAAGGTCAAAAGTCCAAGTACAAAAGCAAGGATGGAAGGAACAAGTATAATCATAAGAATTGCTTCTGGTGCCGTCTTGTAAAATTCCCAGAACCATGGCAGAGTTGTGCGTCCGCTCCAGCTCATAAAGTCGGGGAGCTTTCCGTGGCTTGCAACCAGCTTAAGGTACATTCCCATGCCGTAGCCGCCAAGCCCAAAGAAGACTCCGTGGCCAAGGCTTAGGATTCCTGTGTAGCCCCATATTAAATCGATGCTTAGTGCCACAATCGCATAAGTGATGAACTTACCAACAAGGCTTACCCTGAATGGGGAAAGAAAAAGTGGAAGCAGCGATATAATTAGAACAAGAAAAACAAATGCAATATTTTTCTTCTTTGCATTCAGACCGTCGATTGTTGGTGCATTGCCAAAAGAGGCCGATGTAAAAAGCTTTGATATTTTTTCGTTAAAACACATATAAACCTCCTTACTCGTCAAGTGCGCGTGAATGAATTGTGAAAAGTCCCTGAGGCTTTTTCTGCAGGAAAAGAATTACAAGAATCAGGACTATGGCCTTTGCAATGTTTGCAGAAGTTCCAAACTGGATTGTTGCGTTGCTCATTCCTATTAAAAGCGCACCGGCTATTGCTCCAGAAAGCTTTCCCACGCCGCCAAGAACTACGACCATAAAGGCATCGATAATGTAGTTTTGTCCAAGGGATGGCCCTACTGAACCCAAAAGACACAATGCGCAGCCTGCAACTCCTGCAAGCCCAGATCCTATTGCAAAAGTGAATGTGTCTATGTGGTTTGTCTTAATTCCAAGGCACTGTGCCATAGCCCTGTTTTGCATTGTTGCCCTAACTTTTTTTCCGTAAGATGTTTTGTACATAAGGACGTACATAAAAGCAAGGCAGAGTATTACAAGAAAAATTATAAAAAGTCTTTTGTACGTCATGGCAACACCCATAATTTCAAGGTTGCCGTTCAGTACCGACGGTGAACTCACGTTTACGTTCGGTGCACCAAAGATGGATCTTGCAAGCTGCTGAAGAAAGAGGCTGATTCCCCAAGTTGCAAGGATTGAATCTGTTTCCCTTCCGTAAAGCCTCTTGATTATTAGGCGTTCCAGAATGCAGCCAAAAAGTGCAGAAGATAAAAAAGAGAATATTATTGCCACCGGATAGTAAAAGTCAAAGACTGACTTTGGCAGGAATGCAATAAAAAAATTCTGTACAAGAAAAGTTGTGTATGAGCCAATCATTATGAACTCACCATGCGCCATGTTGATTACGCGCATCAGTCCAAAGGTAACCGAAAGGCCTATGGCTGCAAGAAGAAGAATAGAACTGAGACTTATTCCGTTAAATAAAATTGTAAAAACTGTTTCCATAATGTTTGTCCATATAAGGGGGCGTTACGGGGGATTTTTCCCCCGTAGAGAGGGTAGCGGAAAACGCCACCGGCGGTTGAAGCGAGGGGGAGACTTCCCCCTCCTTGCTTTGAATTAAAGTCCGTTTGCCCAATCGTAGGTTAAGAGATAGGGATCCGGCTTTACAGCGTTGCTTGTTGCCCAGACTTCATCGATAAGACCTGTCTCGTTAATCTTTCCGATTCTTACAGGCTTGTAGATGTGCTGGTTTTCTCCGTCAAGAGTTACGTTTCCTTCTGGAGCGGCGAAGGTGATTCCCTTTGCGCTGGCCTTTACCTTTTCTACGTCAAAGGAACCTGCCTTTTCGCAAGCCATTGCCCAGATGTGGACGCCGATGTAACCTGCTTCGATAGGGTCGTCTGTTACACGCTTTTCGCCATAAGCCTTTTTGTAGGCAGCAACGAAGGCATCGTTTTCTGGAGTCTGTGTTGTCTGGTAGTAGTTCCATGCAACATAGTGTCCCTTAAGGTTTTCGATTCCAACACCGCCAACTTCTTCTTCTGCAATTGAGAAGCTCATTACAGGAATGCTTTCTGCTGTAATGCCGGCGTCTGTAAGCTGCTTGAAGAATGCAACGTTTGAGTCACCGTTAAGGGTGTTGATGATGCAGTCTGGTTTTGTGGCCTTAATCTTTGAAACGATTGTGGCAAAGTCTGTGTGCCCCATTGGGGTATATTCTTCGCCGGCTACGCTTCCGCCAAGGTATGCAAGCTGAGCCTTAATGATTTTGTTTGCAGTGCGCGGGAATACATAGTCGCTTCCTACGAGGAAGATGTTCTTTCCAAACTGCGCTGCGCAGAAATCAACTGCAGGAACTGCCTGCTGGTTTGGAGCTGCACCCATGTACATGATGTTTGGGCTCATCTCCATTCCTTCGTACTGGACTGGATACCAGAGAAGTGCACCTGTTTCTTCTACAACCGGTTTTACTGCCTTGCGTGATGCGCTTGTCCAGCAGCCAAAGATTGTTGCTACCTTGTCGTTCTGGATAAGCTTTCTTGCACGTTCTGCAAAAATCTGCGGTTCTGAAGCACCGTCTTCCTGGACAACTTCTATCTTTCTTCCAAGTACGCCGCCCTTTGCATTTATTTCGTTTATTGCAAGAAGCTCTGCATCCCTAACTGAAGTTTCGGAAATTGCCATTGTTCCGCTCAGGGAATGAAGGATTCCAACCTTTACAGTTTTATCTCCGCCGCTTTTTGAGCAGGAAGAAAGTCCGTAGATTCCTGCGGCTGCAATGAGTGCGCCAACCAATAAATTTGTCTTTTTCATAGTGTTCCTCCAAAATATTTTTATATAAAAAAAAGGCATCTGCTTTCTCTGCCAGCACAAGAAAACAGACGCCTTTGTCTTATTTGTTTAATTTACTTTTTTTATTAAGCAGTCTTTTTAGAAACTGCCTTTTTTTTTTGCCACACACTGTGCAGCATAAAAACTATGAGGCCGCTTGCCAGGATTATTATGCCCAGCACTGTGTCTTCAATGCTTATGTCAAAAAATCCTTCGCCTTCAAGAACAGAAGCAACTCCGTCCATGCTCCACATAAGGCTTGCTGCCCAGAACATTAGTATAGCCATGAATATGCTTTTGTTTTCCCCGCCGCTTTTTTTATTCACAAAGAATGCAAGTGTAAAAACGGCTGCTGTACATGCTGTAATTATTAAACACATCAGAGTGCCCCCCTTACGTTTTGTTTTAAGCCCGTCTTTTTTGCCAGGTGGGAAATTATTTCGAAGGCAGCCCATGCAATTGTTACTATTGCCGCCATGGAAACTCCAACCGTTGCCATTTCGTGAAGCATTTCCGGTATGTCTTCCGGATTCCTCATTGCCGTAAGAAATGGTGGGTAAAGAACTACTTCACCGTGGTAGATGTGCTCAATGGCAAGAAGAAAGCTCCCGCCGTATAGCATGTTTTCCAGATGCCCCAGCCTTGCCTTAAGTGCTGATTCTGCATCTTTTTTGAATGCAATTTTTTTTGCGACTGAAAGGATTATTCCTTCCGCAAGCGGAATTGTAAAACACGCCATGATTTTCCTCCTTGATGGCCGCATACCAAAAAAAAATGGAGCCGCCTTTTTGGACAGCCCCATTGCTTTGTCTTGAAGAAACCATATTTTGTTTTTGAAAAATAGTCAATTATAAAAAATAGAACTTTAGTTTACTTTTTA
This sequence comes from Treponema sp., assembly GCA_024695625.1. Classification (GTDB taxonomy): domain Bacteria; phylum Spirochaetota; class Spirochaetia; order Treponematales; family Treponemataceae; genus Treponema_D. Next base: position 1,496 of record JAILHV010000178.1, on the reverse strand, counting down.
ATCTTTTTGGTTCATTTGCGATGTAAAAATAAAATTCAAAAGCTGGGATCTGGAACTTACTCCGGTCTTGTTGAAAATATTGTATACATGCTTTTTTACGGTTGAAACGGAAATGGAAAGGTTGTCGCTGATTTCTGCATTCGTCCTTCCGTCTATTACTTCTGAGAGAACTTCTGCTTCCCGGCGCGAGAGGTTGTTTTTTTCACTATATATGGATAAGAGCTTTTTCTTTGCTTCTTCCCATTCAGATTTTTCTTCAGATTTTTCGGCCATGGGAGTCCTCCTTAAAGCAGTGCCAAAAATAAAAAAGGAGCAGCGAAAATATCACTGCTCCATTGCAACTTACGGGGGCAATGTATCATTAAAAAAAAATTCTGTCAATGTATTGACAATTTTTTTTGAATTTTGTATAAAGAAGTCATTAAGGCAAAGGCGTCGAAGAAATAACTCTTCGGCGCTTTTTTTTGTTCAGGCGCTTGGGCTTTGGCTTTTGCGTCTAAATAAAATTGCAAACATGATGGCGATGATGTCGGACAGTGTACGGTGCTCATAGCTCGGTGCACAGAGAAAGTACACAGTGTACTGTCTGATTTCATCGCCGTTTTTTTTTGGAGGTTTTATATGAGTGAAGTTTGGAGTGTGTGGTTTCTGATTGGAGCGGCACTGGTATTCTTTATGCAGTGCGGCTTTGCGATGGTTGAAACAGGTTTTACAAGGGCAAAGAATGCGGGAAACATCATAATGAAAAACTTGATGGATTTCTGTATCGGTACCCCAATGTTCATGCTGCTTGGCTTTGGACTTATGATGAGCGAGAATTATTTCTTTGGCTTGATTGGTAAGCCGGACCTGCAGCTGTTTACAAACTTTGCCGGTGAGGGCAAGGACTGGTCAAGCTTTGTCTTTAACCTGGTCTTCTGTGCAACCGCTGCAACCATCGTTTCCGGTTCAATGGCAGAGCGCACAAAGTTCAGTGCATACTGTATTTATTCAGCCATTATTTCTGCTGTTGTTTATCCGATCGAAGCTGGTTGGGTGTGGAACCCACAGGGCTGGCTTGTTGGCCTTGGCTTTGTTGACTTTGCAGGTGGAGCTGCCATTCACTCTGTTGGCGGTACTGCTGCCTTGATTGGCGCAATCTTCCTAGGCCCGCGCATTGGCAAGTACGAATACGACAAGGGTGGAAAGGTAACAAAGGTTCACGCCATTCCCGGACACTCACTTACTTTGGGTGCACTTGGAACATTCATCCTTTGGTTTGGCTGGTACGGATTCAACGGTGCGGCCTGTACACAGCTTCTTGGAGTTGGCGGTCTTGCAGCTGTATTCACAACTACAACAATCGCTCCTGCTGTTGCCTGCTGTACAACAATGATTTTCACTTGGATTAAGAACGGTAAGCCTGATGTTTCCATGACACTCAACGCATCTCTTGCTGGTCTTGTTGCAATCACACCTACATGCGCCACAGTGGACGCTCTTGGCGCAAGCATCAT
>JAILHV010000146.1 GCA_024695625.1 Treponema sp. | reverse complement strand
GGCTCCGCCATTAATGTAGACACCGCCTCCATTTTCTGTTGCATAGTTGATATTAGTCGTTGCGGGATATGGATGGTCATCTTCATCGTCAACTGTTTGTCCAATGATTGCGTTGTCTTTTAGGGTTACCGCTCCACCCGCTATATATATTCCGGCACCATTCTTTGACTCGCAAGAGGAAATTTTCCCCTTAAGTTCAAGGCTTCCGCCAGAAATATAGACACCGCCACCTTGGGAACCTGTGACGGAGGAATTGTCGCATGCAGTAATGGAACTGTCTGCGTCAATTTTTGCTGTTCCACTTGCGATGTAAAGACCTGCACCGTATATGCTGGTTCCCCCTTTTGTAACCGTGCTGTTTTCCAGTGTTAGTGTTCCTTGCTGATTATAAATGCAGCGCACAGAGTTGTCCCCGTCCAAAATTATTTTTTTTAGCAAAAGTTCTTGAGCACTGTTATGCTGTACAAGATAAGTATAAATTGATGTCGATGGCTTTATCGTGGCCTTGACGTCATCAGATGTTGACGTGCAGCTTATTGTAAGCTTTAAGCCGGGACTTATTGTCTCAGAAGTCGTCCAAGTCTTTCCACTAGAATCCGTGGTGTTGCCAAGGTAGAATGTTACAAGGTTGCTTGAGTTGAAAAAACTGCTGCCTGAGCAAACTAAAGAATAAAAGTCACTTGTTCCGCTGCCGGGGTTGTTGAACCTTGCAAACTGATTGCTTGTAATTTTGCAAACAACGTCTGGGTTGCCGTTTGATGTTGTGGTGTCGTCATAAAAGGCATTGTCTCCGCCTGTAGGAAATTCTCCGTTGGCAGACGCAGCAATGTATATGTTGTTGGCGTTGTTTGGGCCGGTGGATGTGTTTCCGCTTATTGTGCCGCCCTGCCGGTTGAATGTTCCCAAAAGGGTTAGACCTCCTGCATAGGTGGCGGTGTTGCCGGTAATGGAGCCTCCTTTCATATTAAATGTTGCTCCAGATTGGACTAAGACCCCTCCACCGTCGCTTGTGGCGTTGTTGCCGGTGATTGTTCCGCTTTCCATGGTGAATGTTCCGCTAGCGTCAACATAGACTCCGCCGCCATTTTCGCTAGCGTTGCCATTTGTTAGCGTAATGTTTTCTATTGTTACGTTAGCACCGCTACTTATGTACAGTACCCGGGCCTTGCTGTTTGCATCTATTGTAGCCCCTGAGCCTTCTCCTAGTATTTTTAGCTGGGTTATTGTGCCTGGTACATTTATAAAGCTGGCTCCAGAAAAGCTTGAGGGTGCCGTAATTGTTCCAATAACATGCAGTTCCCAAGGGTTGCTTTCGTTAATTGCCATTGTTGAGTTTAGGCTGGAGGCAACTTCGGTAAGGCGGGCCATGGCGGCTTCCATTGTGCTAAAGGGGCGTTCTGACGTTCCCGTGGCATCGCTTGTGTAGGGGCTGCTTTGGGACACGTAGACTTTTCTGTATACGAATGTCTTTACGCATTCCTCTGTTACGTTAAAGCTTGTGCCGCTTACGTGGGGTGCGCTTCCTGCCACCCAGCTGTTTGTAGAAAGGATTGGGTATACCGCAACGTATTCAGTGCAAGAATAAAGGGGAATGGAGCTTTCTGCGCTGCTTGCATCTTTATAAAATTTAAGGGTCAGTTCGTATGTTCCGGCGGCTACATTGCTAGCACTTATACTGAGGCTTGTTTCTGGGTCAGTGCCGCTGTTGTCTGAGGAAAGCCCTGGAATGTTGCTTTCGTAGCTGCAATAACCGATTCCGCTGCCTGCTTCCCAGCTCATTGTAAGGCTAACGCTGCCTTCTCCGGGACCCGGAATCAAAAAGAGGCTTTCTGTTGCGTATGGCGATGAAGGGTCTAGCGTTACTGCTTTTGGCTCGCTTTGTAGGATGGTGGATTCATCCTGTTTTGCGTATGCCGTGATTTGCCAGGTTCCTGCCGTAAGCGTGTTGTTGAAGAAGAATTCCTTGTTGTCGGGGCTTAATTCACCATTGACCAAGGCATTGTCGGAGCTGCGTCTTGCTGTTACTGAATAGGTGAGGGTGCTTATGGTTGGTATTGCGTTGCGGTTACCTGTCTCTGGGGAATCAATGGTTTGGCAGGGAACTGCCGTTACGTTTCCAAGGCAAAATGTTCCCCTCAAGCTGTAGCCCTGTTCTTGCTTGCTGGATTCTGGTGCATTGTCTGGTACAGAGGGAGAGACTAGACCGGAACATGAGAAAAGTGTTGTTATTTCACATACTGCTGTAATTGCAATAATAGCGGCAAAAAGACTTTTTTTCATGGCAACCCCCTTTGTGGGAATGACTCTATACTATATTATACGGCAGATTTTGTAAAATTCAAGCAGAAAATGTGCAGAAGGCAAGACCTACGCCGCCGTGGAGGGGCGGGCGCAAGCCCGTTGCCGCAGGCAATGGAGCGGGTAGGGGCCCGCGGAACCCCGGAAGGGCGGTGGCGCAAGGGCATGTTTGCCGAATTAGCAGATTCCTAAAATGGTTGAGCCGAAAAGGGTACCGTCCATAAGAGTAAAATCCTAAAAACTGCATTGACGGTCAAAAGCCTATTGAACGATTTTGAAAAAAGAGTTATATTCTATTGTAAGAATTTCTTTTTTAGGAGATATATTATGGCTAATGTTAGAGTTGCTATTAACGGTTTTGGTCGTATCGGCCGTTTGGCTTTCCGCCAGATGTTCGACGCTGAGGGTTATGAAGTTGTTGCTATCAACGACCTCACAAGCCCAAAGATGCTTGCTCACCTTTTGAAGTATGACACCGCTCAGGGTGGTTTCATGGGTCGCATCGGTGAAGGAAAGCACACTGTTTCAGCTACAGACGATTCAATCATCGTTGATGGCAAGGAAATCAAGATTTATGCAGAAAAAGATGCAGTAAACTGCCCTTGGGCTGCAAACAAGGTTGACGTTGTTCTTGAATGCACAGGCTTCTACACATCAAAGGAAAAGTCAGAAGCTCACATCAAGGCTGGTGCACGCAAGGTTGTAATTTCTGCTCCTGCAGGTAACGATCTTCCTACAATCGTTTACAATGTAAACCACAAGTCTCTTAAGCCAACAGATACAGTTATTTCTGCTGCTTCTTGTACAACAAACTGCCTTGCTCCTATGGCTAAGGCTCTTAACGACTATGCTCCAATCCAGTCTGGTATTATGAGCACAATCCACGCTTACACTGGCGACCAGATGATTCTTGACGGTCCTCAGAGAAAGGGTGACCTCCGCCGCTCACGCGCAGGTGCTCAGAACATCGTTCCTAACTCAACAGGTGCTGCAAAGGCTATTGGTCTTGTAATTCCTGAATTGAACGGAAAGCTCATCGGTTCTGCTCAGCGTGTTCCAACACCAACTGGTTCAACAACTCTTCTCTTTGCTGTAGTAAAGGGCAAGGACATCACTAAGGAAGGAATCAACGCCGCTATGAAGGCAGCTGCAACTGAGTCTTTCGGTTACAACGAGGACGAAATTGTTTCTTCTGATGTTATCGGTATGAAGTACGGTTCACTCTTTGATGCAACACAGACAATGGTTTCTAAGATTGACGATGACACATATCAGGTAGAAGTTGTTTCTTGGTACGACAATGAAAACAGCTATACTTCACAGATGGTTAGAACTATTAAGTACTTCTCTGAATTGAAATAGGATTTGCTTTATAGCTAACTAAAAGCTCCGCTTCGGCGGGGCTTTTTTTTGCACGAAATGTGTCTTTGTTGGAGCTGGCACGATATGTTGCTAAAAAGATTACCGGGTCAAGCCTGGTAATGACGGTGGGGCGTTTCACGGCAACGACAGATGGCTTTGCATTGCAATGACAGGGAGAGTTTTGCGGGGCAATGGAAAAATCTGTGCTGGACAGACATTTTCGGGGATAAGCCACGAGTGGCGCAGCTAACACCGAAAATGCCTTGTGCCCCCTGCACATTCATTTTTTCTGGTGCTAAAGGCGGCTGGCAATCTGACGCACATTCTCCGAAGACGTGGAAATGTTTGCGTTGGAATCGGAAAGGCTTTCTATTCCGTCGGCAATTTGCTTTAGCGTAATAAAAATCTGCTCGCTGGAATTTGTAAACTGGCCAACGTACTTTAGAATCTCATGCGAACTGTCGGCTGTGCTGTTTGAAGAATCCATGATGCTCTCAAAGCCGCTTTCAAGGCTCTGTGCGCTTTCCACTCCTGATGCAATCTGCTTGGTTCCCTTTTCGCTGTCCAGAATAAGTGCATCGGATGCCTTTTGAATTTCTGTGATTTTATCCTTTATTTCCTTGATGCTGTCTATTATGTTGCCTGAAAGACGGCGTATTTCTGTTGCAACGATGTGGAAGTTCTTTCCTGCCTCTCCTGAGCTTGATGCTTCCAGTTCCGCATTGAATGCAATAATCTTTGTTTGGTCAGCCACTACGTTTATGATGGAGACTATATCCCAGATGCCTGTAATCTTTTTGTTCAGCTCTTTGATTCCTTCGATTGTAAGGTTGTTGGTATTTTTTATGCCAACGAGTTCATCCAGGTTGTTCTTTAGGGCTTCACGTCCCTGCATAACCGCTTCCCGGGATTTTTCCGCAAGGCTCGTTACGTGCTTTATTTTTTCGCTTATGTTGCCAACCAGTTCCGTTGAATCTTCCATAGTTGCAACGATTTCCTTTACGGCCGTGCTCTGGTTTTGGCTTGTCTCGGCACTTTCCCTAGTGGCATGGGCAAGTGTCTCCGTCTCCTTTAAGAGCTTGACGCTTGTTTCCCTCTCTGTCCTTTGAATCTTTTTTATTAAAAGAGAATATATGACGTAGCAGACCGCTCCTGTAAGAATTGCTCCTGTTGCACCCCTTATCAAAAAGAGGGTAAAGTCGTTGTTGCCGGGATGCTTTATTATGTGTATGGGTGTCGTAATCATGTTCATAAGCGAGATGTAGACGCATGTTCCGACTGCTATTGAAAGGTTGCGGGAAAGGTTGTTGCTTACTTCAATGCCTGCCTCCCGAAGTTTTTGAGTCATCACGATTTTTTTTACGAGGAATACGTTGAGCGTGTAGCATAGGAATCCCACCCCAACGCTCTGAAGTTCTATAATCAGAAATATGATCGGCTCAAAAGGTGCAATCCCCTTTACTGCTTCAAGAATTGCAGTGGAACCTGCTCCGAGCAAAAAGCCGATTGCATCACCTGCGGCAATGGCAATGTCAAATTTTTTGTAGGAATCCATGGCGGTGGCAATATCTTCTTTTGTGAGGGATTTATTGTCTTTCTTTCCCTTGCGGATGACTTTTTCAAAGCGTTTTAGTATCGGCTTTTCCACGATGATGCATGCCAGAATCAAAAAGGTGGATATCAAAAGCGTTGGTATGCATTCACCTATGATTGCCTTTGGCCTGGCATAGATGAATCCGTAGTGGAATACGCGCAAGAAAAAAATTCCAAGATAAGTCGTCGCAAAAATAAGCGGCACAAAAAATCTAAATGTAGTCATATAATATTCTCCTATTTTGTGTTGAATGCAATTGCCCCGTCCCAGTTTTCGGGCGGATTCTTAATGAATTCTTCGCAGCGTGAAAGAAGAAGGCTTGCTGCCTTGTCCCCCTCCATTGCAGAAAGAGCTTTTAAGAAATAGTCTCTTGCCAAATTCCAGATTCCCTTTTTGTACAAGTCCATGCCCTTTGAGTAAGCATCCTTGTATTCAAGAGGGAATTCACTTTCGCTCTTGTCTACGGCATATATTGGAACTGCATTCTTTTTTCCCTTTACGCGCACGTCGTCAATGTGGCGGAATGCAAATTCATTTTCCCCTGCATTTTCAAAAACACTTTGACTTACAAGAATGTGTGCACCGTATGTTTTTGTGAGTCCTTCAAGGCGGCTTGCAAGGTTTACGTTGTCGCCGATTACAGAGTAGTCTGTCTTGTCCTTTGAACCGATTGAGCCTACGATTACGTCACCATAGTGTATTCCGATTCCTGTGTTGAATTTCATTCCCTCGGGAAGAATCAAGTCTCCGATTTCAATTGTTTCGAGTGCATCCCTCATTTCTTTTGCGGCTGCAACGGCCCTGCGGCAATTGTCTTCGTAGCTTACCGGCGTTCCGAATTCTGCCATGATGGCGTCCCCGATAAACTTGTCGATTGTTCCACCGTGCTTTTTTATGATGTCAACCATAACAGAAAAATATCTGTTTAGGAATGAAACCAAAACGTCTGGCTTGTTGCGTTCGCTTATGTTGGTAAAGCTTCTGATGTCGCTAAAGAGAATTGCAACGGCTCTTGTTTCCCCAACGCCAACCTTCTCGTCATTTGCGTCCGTCTGCTCTACAAGGTTGTCGATTACCTGGGCCGGTACAAAGCGGCTGAATGCACGTCTGATGCGCTTTTCAAAAAAGATTTTCTTTTCAACAATCAGTGCCTTGGAAAAAATGTCTCCTGCACGCTGAACGCAGAACTTAAAGAAGTCCTGTGCTCCGCTCGAAATGTTTCCGTCGGAGACTATGTGCACGCTTCCGATTTTCTGTGACATGTCGCTGGTCTGCAAAACTTCGCTTGCATAACTTGAAAGCTGCACTGTGTCGTTAAAGAATCTGTTCAGCAGTTGGACTGAGCCAAGGAATTTTGCCGTAACCTTGGAAGCATTGTAGTCAGGCTGTATTTTTTCAAAGTCGGCGGTGCATACGTTCAAGAAGTCAGAGATTTCCTTTTCCCCGATATTTTCCGATGCAACATAGTAGCCGTGGGGGCCGTCGTTTTCGATTATGTAAAGCCCTGCAATGGGAACTTCTGAAACTTCAGCAATCAGGATCAGGAATGATTTTACCATGTCCTCGACATTTTCGATATGAACTGCAAGTTCATTTATTTTTGAAAAAATCGTGTTTTTGTAGGAGCTCTCAAAGCTGATGTCTGCCGACTGCATGAACAAAAATGCATCGTCAAGTGTCTTTTTTATCTGGTTAAGCTCAAGCTTGTCAATTTTTGGTGAAGGCAGCTGGGCAAGCTCGTCTATGTTAAGGACAAGCGTCTTCTGGTCCAGCCGCACAAAAGAAGTTGCCCCGCATTCCTTTGCAAAACTTTCGTCCAGGGGGGAAGGGGAGTTTGAGTACATGGCAATCGTTAGGTCCTTGAAGCACTTTATTGAACGCACCAACTGTACCACAGAAAAACTTCCCGGATGCTGCATGGCGGAGTTTATTAGGAACAAATCTGGCTGGAATTCGAACAGGTCGTAAACGGCCGTCTTTCCGTCTCCCGAAAACTGGATTGTGTAATCATCGGAGTCAAGGGAAGTGGTAAAAAGTTTTTGTATCGTAACCGAAGTTTCTAGTATAAGAATTTTTTTGCTCATTTTATCCTACTCCCCTATAAGTTCTTTTATTGTGCCGATTAATTTGGAACGCTCAAAATCTGCTTTTGTTATGATTGCACTTGCGCCAAGCTGTGTGAATTCATCATGGGTCTTTTGACTTTGGTCTGCCGAAACCAAAATTACAGGCACATCCTTGTACTGTTCCATGCGCCTGAGGTTGTCCAGAAGAACAAGGCCCGTCATGCGGGGCATATCCTTGTCTGTCATAACAAGGTCGTATTGCTTTGCCTTTGCCTTTTCAAGTGCATCGATTCCATCTACAGCCGTGTCAACATTAAAGTCTGCGCTTTCCAGAATTGAGCGTTCAATGTTCCTCGTCGTTGCGGAATCATCAACTGCAAGAATCCTAACCGTGCGCTTTTTTGTTGCGGCTTCGTATTTTTTTATGTCGTAGCCGCGGAGTGATTTGAATTTTTTGAGAATGTCTGGAACGTGAAGGATGGGTACAATGTCGTAGTGTTCATCAAAGACGATACCCTGCAGAATGGAAAAATTTCTGTATGATTTTGGAAGCGGTTTTACGACTAGGGAAACATACTGCTGCACCTGGTCTACTATGATTCCGATTCTTTGCTCCATGTATTCTGCAATTAGGATAGAGTCTGCATCCTGATGGAGTGCACCCCTCTGGTCAGAAAAAAGAGATGAGAGTGAGAAACAGGGTATGAGCTGGTCGGAAAGCTTTAGGTAGCTTTGGTTCTGCAGCGTGATGTACTCGCTCTTTTTGCGGTAGATGATGTCCACGATGTGCTGCGATGGAATCATATATTTGTCCTTGTTTGAATATATGAAAAGCCCCTGTAGCGTGGAGAGCGAAAGTGGGAAGTAGAGAATGAAGGAAGTGCCTTTTCCCAGTTCGCTTTCGATTTTTATGCGTCCCTTTATTTTTTCTACGTTTGACCAAACAACGTCAAGGCCTACTCCACGGCCGGAAAGTTCCGTAACCTTGTCCTTGGTTGAGAATCCTGACTGGAAGAGAAATTGGGAAAGCTCCCTGTCTGCCATGTTTTTGATTTCTTCTCCGCGCTCGGGATAGAGGGCAAGTGCCTTGCTGCGGATTTTGTCATAATCCAGGCCTCGTCCGTCATCTGTTATTTTTAGCTCGATATGCTTTGTCTCACGCACACAGCTGATTGTTATTGTTCCTTCTTCGCTCTTTCCGCATGCTTTTCTTTCTTCTGGACTTTCTATTCCGTGGTCAAGGGCGTTCCTGATTAGGTGCATGAGTATGTCGCCCAGTTCTTCCAAAATTACTTTGTCAACTGCGATGTCTGAGTTTGGAATTATGCAGTGAACTTTTTTTCCAAGGTTCAGGCTCTCGATGGCGATAGTGTTTTCCAGTGGCCTAAGGACAAGGCTTATTGGTAGCATCCGCAAGTCAAAGACTTGTTCCTGTACGCTAAAGATTGAAGTTTCGAGTGCGTATATGTCCGATTCAAACTGCTTCCTGATTTTGGAAAGGTCGTGGTTTTCTGTTCTCTCTTCGAATTTCCTAAGTTCATCAAGCTGGTGCTTCAGGTGGAATTCCCTGGTAATCATTGTGTCAAAGGCTGTTATGATTTCGTTTACGCGTGAGAGCTTAATCCTTATTGACTGAATGTCACCAACGCTTCCTTTTGCCTCTTCATTATCGCCGTCATCAGAATTGTTTGCTTCGTTCCTGTTCAGTGAGGCAACGAATGCATCGATGTCGATAAGTTCACCGGCTGCAATCTTGTCGCAGTACTGAAGGTAAATCTCTATGTCACATTCATCAGTTCCCGTGCTTTTTATGGATGATGTGCATGACTGAATTTTGTCAGCAACTGCAAAGACAAGCTTTACGAGGCGGTCGGAATTTTTTACTTGGCCGTCTTTTACGCTTTTGTATATGTCTTCAAGAGCGTGGGAAAGTTTTTCAATCGTCAGGAAGCCGAGCATTCTGGCATTTCCCTTGATTGTATGCAGGTTCCTTAAGAGGCTTGCAAGAGTATTATCGTCATTCTGAATGTTTTTTAGAGTTATAACATCGCGCCTTGACTGCTCTAAAAGCTCATTTGTTTCTTCAACAAAGCTTTCTGTAATATCACTGGAAATTTTTGCCATTCAAAACTCCTGTTTTACCGTTGCTGCTGATTTTTTGGTGAAATAAAATACCTTTCCGTCCATCACAGTTTCCAATGATGGAGGGACAACCGAAGAATCCAACTGGGCAATTTCGCTCATGGACACAAAAAGAATTCCTCCGTCGCACATGCATTTTTCCGAAATGGTGCGTAAAATCCTGGCCCGTAATTCCTGACTAAAGTAGATGAATACGTTCCTTAGAAAGATTATGTTCTGGCTTTTTGGAAGAATACTTTCTGTTTCCGGAGAGTCAATTTGCGCAAGGTTTATTTTTTTTGTGTGTATGGGATTTTTTATCTGATCTGAAAATTCAACTCTTCTGTCTTCCCGCTGGTAGGCACTGAGAAGGTTCTTGAAAGACTGTCCGTCCATCTGCCTTATTGAACTGCCCAAAAAGATACCGCTTTTGCAGTGCTCCAGAACTTCCGAGTTGATGTCGCTTGCGGTTATGTCGGCTGTTACTCCGCACTCGTGGGCCAAGAGGGATATGGAGTAGGCTTCCTCTCCGTAAGAGCAGGCTGCACTCCAGACTCTGATTGGCATTGTGCCGAATGATGCTTTCCATTGCGGGAAAATTTTTTCTTTTAGTATGGAAAACTGTTTTTCTTCTCGGAAGAAGTATGTTTCGTTTACCGTACTTGCATTTATGAGTTCTGAAAGAAGTTTTGGGTTTGTGCCAAGAAGATTTTTGTACTCGGATGGGGAGAAAGAGTTTTTTGAAAGAATTTTTTCTATGTATGTTTTTATTCCTGTTTTGTGGCTTTCCCTCGGGATAATTCCTGTGGTGCGCGTTACCAGTGAGATGAATGAGTCAAGTTCGTCTTGCGAAAGGGAAAAGTCCTTTTTCTGCGTCATTTTTTCCTCACTAAGTCCAAGATTCGGTTGGGAATCTGAGGGCGCGGTAAAATTTCTTTTGCCCCTCCCATTTCAATTGCTGCTGCCGGCATTCCAAAAACTACGCATGTGGATTTGTCTTCTGCAATAGTCCAGCCACCTTCTTTACAGATTTTTTTGCAGCCTTCTGCACCGTCCATGCCCATGCCCGTTAGGATGATTGCAAGACAGGCCCTTCCGTAATGGCTTGCTGCACTTCTGAAAAGTTTGTTTACTGCCGGGCGCAAAAAACGCTCCGGTTCTTCATCGCTCAGTGAAAGGACTGGAGTTCCGTCGCGCTTTACATGGTCAATGACTAGGTGCCTGTCTGCAGGTGCCATATAAACGGTTCCTGCTTTTGCCTCCTCTCCGTCTTCTGCTATCTTTATCTTGATATTGGGGCAGACTGAACAGAACCATTCAGCCATCGTTTTGTCCGCTCCGATTTCTATGTGCTGTGTGTAAAGGATGGGAAGCGGAAAGTCTTCTCCGAGTTCCCTTAAGACTTCAGAAACAGCGGTTGGACCACCTGTGGATGCTCCTATGCAGAGAACCTGGAAATTTGCCGGTGCCGAAAAATCATCAGCTGAATTCTTTGAGGCAGTCTTTGACGGTGAGCCTTCAATCTGGACTAGAGAGCGCAACTTTTCGACAAGGAAATCAAAGAAGTCTTTTGAGTAGGAGTTAAGAGCAGGCTTTTCCAAGAGGTAGACTGAGTATGGGTGTTTTTTTTCTGTATTTGTCTTGCCTTCCGTCAGAATACAAATTGGAATGCAGATTTCTGAGGCCAAATCAATGAGTGTGCAAACCCCGTCTAGTTCCGGCATGTCACTGTCGCTTATGATGGCGTCCGGGCGTTCGGTTTTTACGGCATTGATAAGGCGCTTTCCGTTGGAGACAGATGCGATTATGTCTATGTCCGAATATGCCTTGAGGTTTTGTTCTAAAATTGCCCTTACTATGGCAGAATCATCTGCAATTATGACTTTCACCGCTTGTCCTGCCTCCTATTTAGATTTTATAAGACCAGAAGAAAAAAACTTTTTTAAGAGCCTGTCTGGTGAAATAAGGATATGCTTTCGTAAGATGCTTCCGTTTTTTCCGCACTGAGAAAATCCAATTCCGCTTATTCCGCATTTTGTCTGCTGTTCGCGGATTCCTTGGGGAAGCAGGCGTAGTAGGGATGTGTCCATTAGCTTGCTTGAAATGGATGTGTTCACCGAAAGTGCAAGGTTTCCGCTTGCGGGAAATGCCGTGTTTGTAAAATCGATTATGTCCTGCTTAACGTCGCTCATGAAATCCTGCGATCGCATAACAAGAACTACATTGCAGTCTTCAATCCGTGAGCAGCCAAATTCTTTTTCCAGAAGGTGGCCAATGTGAATATGGGGCAAGGTTTCCCGGTTAAAGATTATGTTCTTTACGTCTTTTTCTACGTCAAGGAAAACACCAAAAAGAATGTGCTTGCTTTGAATGAGGAAGTCAACTGTGTCGTATGCAATGCATGTAAAATGATTATGCGCTTCCAAGATCTTTCCTTATTAGAAGTTCAAAGGCATTCGTGTTGATGGCAGGAATTTCTTCCCCGCCATAGCCGAGTGTTCCGATAAAAAATCCTTCGTCATTGTTTCCGGGAATAAGATTCAGGTCGCTTTCTGCCATTTCTGCAAAGAAAAGAATGTCGGAGATATGAATTGAAAGCTGGTCGTCATCCCGTTTTAATATGAGGAAGAGTGGCTCCTGGGGCGGAGTGGTGTCTTCGTCGCCAATGAGCTGCCTGGGGTTTATGACAGTAAAAGGGTCACCTCTCCTGTTCATTACGCCTTCGATATAAGGCGGCATGAAGGGAAGCTTGTAGACGGATGCGTCGCGGATAATCTCAAGCACGTCGCCACTTTTAACCGCATATTTTTTCTTTGCAATGGAAAAGATAAGCCAAGTGGTGAGCAGTTTTTTTTCGCTTACCTGTTCCTGAGTTTCTGTTTCCTCGCTGATTTTTTTTACAACTTCTTCGTTCATTCTTCCTCCACCGCAGCGTTTTCGTGCTGCTGAGCGAGTTCGCCGGCAATCATCTTTAGGCTCTGCGATGCCTGGGAAATATTCTCCGTTGCCGCACTGAAGTTTTCTATGCCGCCTGCAATCTGCTTGAGGGTTATGAGGATCTGTTCGCTTGCCATGGCCTGCTGCTGGATAATCTTTGTGATTTCTCCTGCGCTGCCTGCAGTAACTTCGCTTGCATTTTTTATGCTCGTAAAGCGTTTCTCGAGGTTCTTTGCATTTTCTACGCCGTTCTGGATTTTTTCAGTTCCACTTTCGGATGCGAGTATGAGGGAGTCTGAGCTTTGCTGGATTTCCGTGATTTTGCTCTTGATTTCCTTTGTGCCGTCTATGATTCCGTCTGCAAGGCGGCGTATTTCTGTTGCAACGATGTGGAAGTTTCTTCCTGCCTCACCCGCACTTGATGCCTCCAGTTCTGCATTGAAGGCGATGATTTTTGCCTGGTCTGCTACGGAGTTTATGAGTGTTACTATGTCCCAAATGTTTTCTATCCTGTCACCAAGGGACTTGATTCCGTCTATTGTCTTTTGGTTTGCCTCTGCGATTTCCGTGAGCTGCTTTACGTTTTCTTCCAGATAGGTTACCCCGGTAACTACATCACTGCTCGTGTTTTTTGCAACGTCTGCAACATCAACGATTTTTTTTGATATGTTCTCTGATTGGGCGGTGTTATCTTCCATTGTGGCAACTATTTCTTTTACGGCTGCGCTCTGGTCTTGGGCTGTGGCTGCGTTCTCCTTTGCTGCAACAATAAGGTTCTGCATTTCCGTGAAAATTTTGTCACTGACTTTTTTCTCTCGCTTGTTTACCTTTGTTTGCGTTACCGCATTCAGGACGACGCAGGCCAGAATCAAAACTGCAACTGTAGATATGATGGCATAGAGGTATTTGTTGATTGTGCTTGTAAAATCGGCAACGTGTCCGTCTACAACTGCAAACCAGGGTGATACTCCGATTCTGCGCACTGCAAAGAAATATTTTCCATGAATGAAGGCTTTTGCGCTGCCGTTAAAATACAGGGCAGCAGGGTACTTCTTTTTATCCAGCCTGCTTTCATCCATATAGTTCTTTTGTAGAACTGCGTCCGCATCTTTGTGCGTGAGATAGAGCCCGGTGGCATCAACAAGGTTTATGGTGGTGTTGCTGGAAACTTTTATTTTGTCTATTACTTCGGAAAGATTTTTGAGCATCAAGTCTGCGGATATTACGCCTATGAATTCATTCTGCCTGTTGAAGACGGACCTGGTGAATGAGATGCATGTCTCGCCGCTGGGCTGTACGGCATGAGGTTCGCTTGCAAAAATCTTACCGTTTGCATCCTTTGCACCCTTGAACCAGTCGGCTGCGGTATGGTCAAAGTCAGCAGGAAAATCCCAGTCGTCATTGGAAAGAATGTAGCCGCCCTGCCTTCTTGTTGCAGCCGTTGCGTAGGAAATTCTGAGGCACTGGGGATAGCTTTTTGATGCGGATTTTACAAGGTTTGAAATGTTTCTTGGGCTTTGGTCTGATGAAATTGCATCGGCTAAAGTGTCAAGGGCGATTGCCGGCGGTTCGAACGTGAGCCTTACCTCTCCGTCGATTTTTTCATTGATTCCGTCTACAACGCGGAGAATGGCTGTCTCGATTATTTTGTTTGCAATAACCGTAAACGATATGCATGTGTACATGGCGACAATCACCAATGGGACAACGAGAATCAGAATCTGTTTTAGACTCAGTGAAAAGAATTTTTTGTTTGCTGTCATTTGTTCGAATCCTCCGCAATAGGTATATTATTATCAGCCGTAACTGAAAAATTTTCAACTTCTCCCGCTATTTGCTTTAGCGTGTTAAGTATTTGCTCACGGGACTGCGCCTGCTGCTGTATAATCATTGTGATTTGGGTTGAGCTTTCGGCGGTAACTTCACTTGCGTTTTTTATGCTTTCAAAGCGTTTGGAGAGAATGTTGGCATTCTGCACGCCTTTTTGAATTTTGTCCGTTTCGCTTTCGGAAGTAAGGATAAGGGAGTCCGATGATTGCTGTATCTGCGAAATGCTTTCCTTGATTTCCTTTGTGCCGTCGATGATACCGTCTGCAAGTCGGCGTATTTCCGTTGCGACTATGTGGAAGTTTTTGCCAGCCTCTCCTGCCGTGCTTGCTTCCAGTTCTGCGTTGAAGGCGATGATTTTTGCTTGGTCAGCCACGGAATTGATGAGCGATACTATGTCCCATATTTTTTCTATTTTATCTCCAAGAGCCTTTATTCCGTCTATCGTTGCCTTGTTTGCAAGGGCAATTTCTGAAAGCTGGGTTACGTTTCCTTCAAGCAGGCCAACTCCTTCTGCAACGTCTTCGTTGGTCTTGCCTGCAAGGTCTGCTACTGCCTTGACTTTTAACTCTATGTTCTGGGAGAGGGTGTTTGACTCGATAAGGTTGTGGGCCTGGGACAATATCTCTGCCCCTGTCTTCATTTCCTTTTCCTGGGATTTTTGTATCTGGGCCATGACCGTCTCTAGTGTTTCAATGAAGAGGTTTATGTTTTGCGCAAGCTCTCCTATTTCATTCCTGCTTTTGATTCTTAGGCGGCCTGTGTAGTCCTGCCTTCCATCCTTTATGTTCTGCATGAAGCCTTTTACAAATGAAGCCATGCTTTTTATTGGCCTTGTGATGCGCCAGGTGAGGAGAAGCGTTATGGCTGCGGTAAAAAATGCAAAGATAAGGGAAATGGTGATTGCCGCGGAAAGAGTCTTGTGGAAGGCTTGGAAAACAGTTTCCTTAGGGGCTAGTGCTATGATTCTGTAGCCTGTCTTAGGGTTTGTGGTGAACTGAGTAAAATAGGTCTTCCCTTCTATTTCCAGAGAGGAGTATGTCTTGCCGTCCTGGAATATGCTCGCAAGGCCGGGAAGCGAAATCTCTTCTATATTCTTGAAGTTGTTTGGGTTTTGTGATGTGTCCGCAAGAATCGTGCCGTCCCCCTGGATCATCATCACAAAGCTGCCCTTTCCAAAATCAAGCGTGCGGAGAATGCCTGTGAGCGTGTCCAGTGAAACTTCTATTGATGCGTTTCCAATGAAGTTTTTCTGCCTGTCGTATGCACAGCGCGTGATTCCCACCACCGTCTGGCCGATTGTAGATGCGAATGCATCCGTAATCATGACTTGTCCCTTGCCTTCCGTGGCCCTTGCATACCAGCCGCGCTTTCTGGGGTCGTAGCCACCCTGCATGGAACTGTCAAAGTTGGTTGCATATCCGCCCCAGCGTGTTCCCAGGTAAATTTCTGCGATGGACGGATCGTGTTCTGCGAATTTTTTGCAAAGGGCTCGGATTCTTTGCTCAGAGGGGCTTTTTCTGTAGTCCGGTATCTTGATTTCCCCGCTTTCGTTTACAAAGGAATGGATTGTGCTGTCTGCGGCTTTTACCTCTTCTGATTCTGCAAATACGTTGAGCTTACCCTCCTTTTCCGAAAAGAACATGGTGATTGTGTCGGAGAATTCGGAAAGTTCCTTGGATGCCGAGTCGTAGAAGTTCTGCAGGCTGTTTCGTGAAAAGAAGATGCCTGTTATGCTGACGCAAAGAGCGAGGACCGCAAGCATGATGAATATTGCGCCCAGTGAGAAGCTTGTGGATATAGAAAAAAGCCTGTTTAGTTTCTTGTTTTCAGAAATTGAACTCATGTATCTATATTGTATCACGTATTTAAGAATATACAAAGAAAAAAAATCTGGACAATGGGAAAATTTCAAAGTAGAATATTTATATGGAAAAAATATACAGTTTTTATAATATGGCTTTTCTTTCTGTTGTTTTCGGCATAGTTTGGCTTCTGCTGATTTTTACCGGCCACTGGTTCAAGAGGGGGAAGGACCGCAGGACTGAATTTTTATGCCCTGCTGCGACAAAATCCCTGCAAGGGCTTGCGGCTTTTGGCGTCCTCTGCCATCATCTTTCCCAGACAGCTGCCTACCAGTCACTTAACCAGATTCAAGTCTTCCGCGAGACGGGCTTTTTGTTTGTTGCGGTTTTCTTTTTCTGCTCAGGCTTTGGTCTTATAAAGAGCCTTAACACGCGTCCAGGCTACCTTAACGGTTTCTTGCGGCACAGGCTTCCCAGCGTTATAGTGCCCTTTTACGTGATGAACGTCTTCTATATTATCTATCATATTTGTATTGGGACGGAGATGAGCGTAAGCGAGTGGATATGCAAGGTTACAGGCATTGCACTCTTGAACGACAACGCCTGGTTTGTCCCCGTGATTGTGATAATGTACATTTCCTTCTACCTTATTTTTAGGGCGGAGAAGGGGGATTCAAAGGGGGCAAGAACCCGCTCATTTTTGTTGATTTTTGCAGTGATTGCAGTCCAGGTGGGCTGGTTTTTGTTCAACAAGCATTTTCCTTGGTGGCTTGGCGAAAAGGACTGGTGGCGTAACCCGCTTAAACTGTATTCTGCTCCCTGGTGGAAGAGCCCTGTTGCCCTTTGGTACGAGGGCGAATGGTGGGTTAACTCTACCATTGCCTTCCTGCTTGGGATGCTCGTTGCTCAGCATGAGGAAAAATTCTATGCTTTCTTTTCCCGCGCCTACTGGGCAAAGCTTGTATGCTCGCTTTTGCTTTTTGCAGGGGCCATGTTCCTCTTTTTCCATGTTGAATACAAGTGCGGCATAAACTACTGGATGGAATTTGGGGGCAACAACAAGACACTGCCAAGGGCAATTCTTATGGGCATAAACGGCTTGCAGTCGCTTTCCTTCTGCCTCTTGCTCTGCCTGATTATGATGAGGAATTTTGCAGAGAACCGGGTAACGCGTTTCTTTGGCAACCATTCCCTTGAGATTTATCTTATGCAGGCATTGCCGCTCAGGGCTTATATGAAGGCCTTTGGAATTGAGGGAAATTTTGGGGATAAAATCTCTGTCTCAATGAATACGGTCGTGGCATATACGCTTTGTGTTGTGGCCTCTTCTATTGCACTTGCTGTTCTGCTCAAGCTTCTTAGCAGGCTGGTGCTGAAAGTCCTAAAGCTATAGGCTTCCTATACGCTGATTTGCGCGGAATGTGGAAGAAGGGCGGATATTTTTTCCAGCAGGGATGAGGCATCTTTCATCAGGCTGAGCGAAAAGTCTGCTGCTTC
The DNA here is from genome assembly GCA_024695625.1 of Treponema sp. Lineage (GTDB taxonomy): Bacteria > Spirochaetota > Spirochaetia > Treponematales > Treponemataceae > Treponema_D. The sequence goes on along the minus strand of JAILHV010000146.1, from coordinate 10,562 downwards.
TTCCTTGTACTTTGCGCTTACGTATATGGTGCGGCTTTGCTTGGGGAAGAGGAAGCGGAAGCTTTTTCTTTTGCTGTTGGAAAGCTTTGTATCGCTCAGGTTGGAAAGGCAGAAGCACTGCTCCTTGTTGTCCATGTCTCCTGCCATCCTCTGGATTGCAAGGCGCAGTATGTTGTCCGTGGGAAAGACGTAAAAATACAGCGCGTCCCCGCAGAAGACAAGAAGCCCCGCAAGTTCGTTCTGGCCTGGCGGCGGTTCGAGCTCAAAGGCCTCGAAGACCCTGCGGTAGGCGGTAAGCGTTGCAAATTCCACGGACAGTACTTTCTTTCCAGTCATTTCCTTGAAGTGGTCAAAGAATTTTTTCCGCGCAATTTCTGTATTGTCTTTGGAAAACATACAAACTCCTTTCTGCTAGATGTTCCAGTCACCCTTTTTTTCAGGATTGTTCAGGTCGTCAATCGTTATGCCAAAAAGATAGTTGTGGATTAGGGTGTTCATGTTTTCCCACATCCAGAGAGTCTTGCAGTCCTTGGCCTTGGGACACTTGTTGGGGTTGTCGTTCAGGCAGGAGACCGGCGCAAGTGAATCTTCCGTAAGCTCCAGGATTTCGCCCACAGTGTATTCGGATGTCTTTTTGACCAGCCTGTAGCCACCTGTCTTTCCCCGCTTGCCTTCCAAAAGCTTTGCCTTTGTGAGCATGGCGATGATTGCCTCGGCATATTTAAGCGAAATCTCTTGCTTTTCGGAAAGCTCTATGAGTGGAACGTATTCGTCCTTGTCGTGAGTGCTTAGTTCAAGTATGATTCTAAGTGCATAGCGTCCACGGGTTGAAACCAACATCTTTTTACCTCCCTTCCATTATAGCACATTATTTCATAAAATCCTACAGAAAAAGCATGAAAAAATCACTGGAATGGAAATCAGTTGACAAAATGGGGATTTCCGCTTATTCTGGTATTATCTTGTAAATATCCTATAAAAAAGATAGGTTTTATTTTTTGACAAATGGAGGCTTTGGATATGGGTACTTTATTCACGTCGGCAACACAGATTATTGGAAAAACTCCGCTTTTGGAAGTTTCTAAGCTGGAAAAGCAGCTTGGGCTAAAGGCGCGTCTTCTTGTAAAGCTGGAATATTTTAATCCGGCTGGAAGCGTTAAGGACAGGGTTGCACTTGCAATGATTGAGGATGCGGAGAAAAAGGGAACACTTAAGAGCGGTGCCACTATTATTGAACCGACTTCCGGCAATACAGGTATTGGACTGGCGAGCGTTGCTGCTAGCAAGGGCTACAAGGTTATTCTTACCATGCCAGAGACGATGAGCGTGGAAAGACGCAACATACTCAAGGCCTATGGTGCGGAGATTGTGCTTACGGACGGAGCTTCCGGCATGAAGGGTGCAATTGCCAAGGCTGATGAGCTTAACAAGGAAATTCAGGGTTCCGTGATCCTTGGGCAGTTTGACAATCCTGCAAACCCAGAAATCCACTTTAATACGACCGGCCCGGAGATTTGGGAGGATGCAGGCGGAAAGGTAGACGCTTTTGTAGGCGGTGTGGGAACTGGCGGTACGGTTACCGGAACAGGCAAATTCCTTAAGTCAAAGAATCCGGCTGTAAAGGTTATCGCTGTAGAGCCTGCAACTTCTCCGGTTCTGACTGAAGGCCACGGCGGAAGCCACAAGATCCAGGGAATTGGTGCTGGCTTTGTTCCAAAGGTACTTGATACAAAGGTTTACGACAAGGTTGTTCCTGTTGACAATGAAAAGCCTTTTGAGGCGGCAAAGCTTCTTGCAAAGACAGAGGGAATCCTCGTTGGAATTTCTTCCGGGGCTGCACTTTACGCTGCCATTGAGCTTGCAAAGAGCGATGAATGGGCGGGAAAGACAATCGTTGCCCTGCTGCCTGATTCAGGTGACCGCTACTATTCAACGGCACTGTTCGGAGACTGATTTTAGCATATTCTGGTGCGGCAGCTGGGATGCATTTTGCTAAAAGTTCGGCTGCCGACCAAAAAAGCAAAATTTGGGCAATTATTTAATTTTTTTCTATTGAAAAAAAAGTCGCTGTGTGCTAGTACTTTGCTTATGCAAAAAAAATCACGCGGCGCATTGCCAATGGTGCAGCTGGCACTTCCTCTTGCGGGGGAACAGCTGCTTAGGATTGTAGTTTCTCTTGTAGACACCTTTATGCTTAGTACGTATTGCGAGGAGGCTGTTGCTGGTGTTGGCCTTGTTGCGCAGTACATCTTTTTCCTTCAGATTCTCTTTAACATAGTCGTAATTGGAAGCTCCATAGTCTTGGCCCAGTATCTTGGTGCTGAGAGGTCAAAGGAAGAGCTTAACAATATTGCCAAGGCAAGCGTAATAATGGTCCTGCTTTTGGCAATTGTTCTGACTCTTGCGGTCTTTTTTGGAACACCGCTATTGCTTGGCCTCTACAAGCTGGAAGACAGCGTGCGTTCTTTTGCAAGCGAGTATTTTCTTATTTTTGGCGGTGCGGGGGCAATCTTTAACGCGGTAAGCCTTTTGCAGAGTTCAATTTTGCGCTGCTACGGCTATACAAGGCAGACCCTTGTTGTTACCCTTGTGGCAAACCTGATAAATGTTGTGGGAAATGCGCTTTCACTTTACGGATGGTTTGGGCTTCCGGTTCTGGGGGTTCCAGGCGTTGCAGGGGCGTCACTTCTTTCTACGGCTGTTTCTTGTGTGATTCTTGGTTTTATGATTAAGCGCAGGAAAGACATCTGTTTTAACATGGAAAAGCTTTTTTCTGTTCCCAAAAAGGTTTTTGCCACGATTCTTAGGGTTGGAATTCCAACTGCCGGTGAAAACCTTTCCTACAATGTTTCGCAGATTTTTATTATGGGCATGATTTCTTCGCTTGGAACTTATGCCATGGATGCCCAGGTCTACACGAATACCCTTGCCCGCTTTGTCTTTATTATTGCAATAGGAATAGGGGCTGCGGTTCAGATTAAGACCGGTTACTATGTTGGCGCTGGAGAAAGCGAGACTGCATACAGGAAGGTCTTTAAGTACGGGCTTGTTGCAACCTGTGCAAGCGTTATTCTTGTCCTCCTTTTGAATCTTGTGAAGGGGCCTGCGATTGGCATTTTTACCAAGAACGAGGAAATTATTGGAATGGTAAGCAAGGTTCTTATTATTTCCATACTGCTGGAATTTGGACGCTCGCTTAACCTGATTTATGTTGGTGCGCTAAAGGGGGCAGGGGACATCCGCTTTCCGGTTCTTTACGGAATGTTTTCCAACTGGTGCATAATGGTTTTGGGTGCCTGGATTTTGGGCATTAAGCTGGGCTACGGAATATATGGCTGCTTCTTTGGCATTGCGCTTGACGAGACGACGAGGGGATTTGTAATGCTTCTTAGGTGGAAGAGTAAAAGGTGGATGACAAAGGCTCTTGTTTAGGAAACTAGTTTAAGGAAGTTTGCAAATTTAGGCACGGCAGGCGGTGGAGGGGCCCGCCGGGAGGCGGGTTGCGGAGCAATGGAGCGGGTAGGGCCCCGCGGTTCTCGCAACGAAGTTTCAAGCGACCCCGGAACTGCCACCTACAAGGCCACTTTCCCTTTGCGGTTGAAATGAATCGAATCAAAAGGAAAGCGCCGCAAGAAAATTAAAATTCATTAATTGAAGCTTTCTTCGGACAGGTCACAGCCTGCAACGTGGTAGCTTATTCCCGTGCCTTCAAAAACGTATTTTTCTTCTCCATAGATTATTGCCAGACGGTTTTCGTAGGGGTTCTTAAAGTAGCCGCATACCACAACCTGGTAGGCCTGCACGTCCTTTGCGCTTGCGACCGTCTTTGACTTTCCTGCGGGGTTTTTTACGCGTATCTGGTAGTCGATTTTTCCAAGCCAGTCGTCTTCGCCGTCCTTGGTTTTGTCCTGGATGTTTGCGGTGCAGCTGTAGCCGTCTTTTGTGGGGAACTGAAGGAATTCACTGTCTGCCTGAATTATGCCGTATTTTTGCATTGCGCTTCTGAGTTCCGACTTTTTGTTGTTGAGTGAAATCTGGAAGGTGGTAAGGGTTGCCATGCTGTCTTGCTCGCCAGTCCAGTCTTCAGTGTCGTCTTTTGTTGTCCAGAGGATTTTGTCTGTTACAAGGTCCTGAATCATGTACTGGATGATTGTTCCACCGCGGCCGTCAACTTCTTCTTCCAAGGAGTATGCCATCTTGCCGTCTTTGGAAAAGCCAAAGATTCTAAAGATGGGGAAGGTGTTGCATGTGCTGCCGACTTTTGAGCGGTGGTTTGCAAAGGGATCAAAGCCTTGGGGCGGAAGGATTTCTGATGACGCGTTTACAGGCTCTGCCGCTTCTGCGATGTCCGTGTCTAAAGAGTCTGTTCCTTCTGCTTCGGATGCATCTTCTGCCAAAGCGTTTGCCGTAGAGCTTTGGTATGAACTTTCTGCTTTGCCTGCATTTGTGGAGCCTGCAAGTTCCAGCAAGTCTGTTGAAGAAGATTCTGTTTTTTCTGCTGCCCCATCATTGCTTGAGCTTGTGCCGCCTTGCTTTTTGCTGCAACCCGTCTGCAAAAGAGATGCGGATGCAATAAGTGCCAGAGCCATTGCCATGCCTGCTATGCTTACAAGTGCATTTGCATTTGCCTTTGATCTTTGCATGTGTTTCTCCTTGTAAAAAAATACCCGCCCCTACAAAGATGAAGGAGCGGGTGGTTTGCCTTAGGTTTTGCCTTAGTTTTTGCTGTTAGGCGTGAACCTTAGCATGAACCTTAGGCGTTCAACCTCTTTTCAAGGTCATCGAGACATTCAGAAAGTTCCTTTGGCAAGTGCTTTCCGAACTTTGGATAGTGGTTTTCGCGAATATCCTTGATTTCCTTGAGCCATCCTTCCTTTTCAACCTTTGTGATTTCAGGAAGAACCTTCTTGTAGTAGTCTGCAAGACCGTCTGTGTTGAGTGCGCCTTCTTTTGGCATATAGCCGATTGGTGTGTCAACAAAGTTGTCTTTTCCGTCGCAGCGGTCAAAAATCCATGCGAGTACGCGGCTGTTGTCGCCGTATCCTGGCCACATGAATCCTCCTGGGAGGTCTGCGTTGTTTTCGTCCTTGCGGAACCAGTTAACGTAGAAGATCTTAGGAAGCTTGTCCTTGTCCTTTGCAGCGGCACCTACGTCGATCCAGTGCTGGAAGTAGTCGCCCATGTTGTATCCGCAGAATGGGAGGATTGCGAACGGGTCGCGGCGGATCTTACCAACTTCTGCTGCGTTGATTGTAGATGCAGCTGTGATTTCTGAACCTACGATAGAGCCAAGGAATACACCGTGGTTCCAGTTGCGTGCCTGGTGAACAAGCGGGATTGTAGATGGACGGCGGCCACCAAAGAGGATTGCGCTGATCGGTACGCCTTTTGGATCTTCCCAGTCAGATGCAATGCAGGGGCACTGTTTTGCAGGAGCTGTAAAGCGTGCGTTGGGGTGAGCAAATTCTTCGCCCTTAGGAGACTTGTCCTTTGCAAGAGCGTCGCGTGTCTGACCCTTCCAGTCAACAAGCTTGCCCTTTGCAGGATAGCCAATTCCTTCCCACCAAACGTCGCCGTCTTCTGTAAGTGCGCAGTTTGTAAAGATTGTGTTCTTTTCTGCAGAGATAAGAGCGTTCTTGTTGCTTTCTGCAGATGTTCCTGGTGCAACACCAAAGAAACCTGCTTCCGGGTTGATGGCATAAAGTCTGCCGTCTTCGCCGTACTTCATCCAAGCAATGTCGTCGCCAACAGTCTCGACCTTCCATCCAGGGATTGTAGGAATAAGCATGGCAAGGTTTGTCTTACCACAAGCAGACGGGAATGCGCCTGTAACGTACTTAACTTCGCCCTGTGGGTTTGTAAGCTTAAGGATAAGCATGTGTTCTGCAAGCCAGCCTTCCTTGCGTGCAAGAACTGTAGCGATGCGGAGAGCGAAACATTTCTTTCCGAGAAGTGCGTTTCCACCGTATCCTGAACCGTAAGACCAGATGAGTCCTTCATCCGGGAACTGTGTGATGTATTTGTGCTCAACGTCTGCACAAGGCCAGATGCCGTTGTCGCTTTCGCCGTTGTTGAGTGGCTTACCAACAGAGTGGAGACATGGAACCCAGTCGCCGTTTGTGCCAACGTACTGCCATACCTTTTCGCCTGCACGAGTCATGATGTCCATGTTAAGAACAACGTACTCTGAGTCTGTAAGCTCAATACCGTATTTTGCGATTGGTGAACCGAGAGGTCCCATGCAGAACGGAATTACGTACATTGTGCGGCCGTGCATACAGCCTGTGTAAAGACCCTTCATTGTTGCCTTGAGCTCTACAGGGTCAATCCAGTGGTTTGTTGGACCAGCATCTTCTTCTTTTACAGAAGAAATGAATGTGCGTCCTTCTACACGGGCTACATCGCTTGGAAGTGAACGGAACAAAAAGCTGTGCGGCTTTTTTGCAAGAGGAGTTGCAAGACCTTTGTCTACGCAAATCTTCATCAAGCGGTCATATTCAGCTGTGGAACCGTCAACGACAACAACATTGTCTGGTTCGCACATCTTAACACATTCTTCAACCCATGCCTTAATTCCGGCATGTTTAATGTCAGAAACGTTCATTAAAAACTCCTTGCTGTAAGGAATGTTTGACGCAACGGTTGCTTTACAACGTAACATAGCCGTTTTCGCCATTTGCCTAAACCTGTGTCAAAAACCCAAATTTAGGCAATTTTGCAATCCTTTGGCAAGAATTATATACCAAACTCCATTTATTTTCAACCGTTTGGGCCTTCTTTGGGCTTCTACAAAAGTCGTACTTTTGCCTTCTTCCGGGTATTTTTCTGGACGATACTTTTTCCTGCTCTACCATTTTGCACCTTGGCTAATTCGACCGGACAGGCCTTTGCGTCACCGCCGTTCCGGGGTTCCGGCTTTCGCCTCCATTGCTCCGCAACGCTATCGCGCCCCTCCATGGCGGCGTAGGTCGCCTTGGAAAATCCATCCTTGGATTTTCCAAGGATTGCAGAATTGCGTAGCAATTCTGCATGTTGCTGAGTCGCCATCCATGGCTTTTTATTGGTTGGCAAGTACGAAGAAAATCCCTCCGTGGATTTTTTTCAGGATCAGAGATTTGCAAGGCAAATCTCTGTGCTGCTAAGCGCCCCTCCATGGGCTTTTTACGCTTTTTCAAGTACGAAAAAATTCATCTACGGCTTTTTGTTGCCAAACAGCCCTTCTGCTTACTTTTTTCTTATGGGAATCCAAAGCTCACAGAACAAGCCCGGGCGGTTTTTTGGATTTGCTGCGTCAAAGTAGAGCTCGTAGTCTGTTTGGTCTGCTGCCTCGTAGCCCATCTGCGGAAGGAATTCCTTGTAGAACTTTTCCCAAGTTTTGCTTATGCAGTCTGCGTCCTTACCCATGCAGTCAAAAACAACATAGGTTGCAGGCTCTACATTCCAGAGCAAAAATCCTTCCTGCTTCATCTTTTCAAGGTCAAAGCCTTGTGTGTCCTTGTCTATTGGAATGCCTATCCCGTAGTCAAAGGTTTGCGTGCCTGCTTTTGTTGGGGTGCAAAGGCCGTAAAGATCTTTCATTCCGTCTTTTCTAAGCAAGAGGGCTGGAGAGAGCAACTTCTTTTCCTCTGCTTCTCCCCAAAAATCTGCAACCTCATGATTGTCATCATCATTGATGATTTCGTTCCTAAAATTTCTTACCAGGGCAAGAAACTGTTTTGCCTCTGCCTGTACGATTCTGTAGTCCATAGACTTTCCCCCTTCAACGGTTAGTTTTATTACAAGAGGGTTAAAGAGAGTGAGCCTTGTGGATTCCTCGCGTGCAAGTTTGGGCGCAACTCCGTGGAAGCGGGTAAATGCCTTTGTAAAACTTTCCGGTGTTTCGTATCCGTACTTGAATGCAATGTCCGTAATCCTGCCGCCAGTTTCCACAATTTCCCTTGCAGCCAAAGACAGCCTGCGGTTACGGATGTAGGCATTTGCGGTCATACCCGTAAGAAAGCTGAATGCCCTGTGAAACTCGTAGCTTGAGCTGTACACACTCTTTGCCACGTCTTCATAGTTAATCTCTTCCAACAGGTGCTCTTCCATGTAGTCAATTGCCCTTTGCATCGCAGAAATCCATTCCATTTCGTCTTCTCCTTGCCTCTTGTATAACTGCATTATAGGGGCAATCTATTTTGGCCGCATTTCCCATCTTGCGGAATTTTGTCAGCTTGCTTTTCTAGTTCCAGACGCATAAGTTCAAAATCATCCTGGGTAATTGCATACTTTTTCATGTCTACATGGACGTCTGTAAAAACAAGCCCCTCTGCTTCAAGTTTTTCCTGCTGGGCAAGGCTTCCACCAAATGCAAAGCTTCCTGAACAATAGCCTTTTGCATTTACAACCCTGTGGCATGGCGTAAGGGAATTGCTTGGATTTTTGTGCAGGGCATTCCCCACGTAGCGGCGCAAGTTTCGGTTACCGGCAAGGGCTGCAATCTGCGAATACGATGCAACCTTCCCGCGGGGAATAAGGCGGACTGCGGCATAAATTTTTTCTGCAAGACTAAAAATTTTCATTCAATAAATTATATCACATTTTTTTGCTTATCTAAGGCTGCTTTCTTCTTTCTTAAGCTTCCTCTTGTTTTTGTACATTTCCTTGTCCGCACGGTCAAAGATTTCCGAAAAGAGGTTGTCTGTTTCCGGGGTGTATTCTGCCATGCCGGATGCCAAGATTGGACCTGCCCCCGATTTTAGGTTGCTCTTAACTTGGGAATGCAAAGCTTCCATTAGCATCTTTCTGTTTATATAGTCGTTGCCCCTTAGGAAGACAACAAATTCATCACCACCAAACCTGAACACCGGGCTGTGGACAAATGTGTCGCACAAAAGCATCGCTGATTTTTTGATGTATTCATCACCAGCAACATGGCCTTCCGTATCGTTTATCTTCTTTAAATTGTTGGCATCACACACAACAAGTCCAAATGGCAGGTAATCCATTCCGTTGTCTATGTTTGCCTGGACTGATTTTTCAAGTTCATTATACGCGGTCTTGTTTTTTACACCCGTAAGTTCATCGCGCCTTGCAAGTTCCTTTTCCGTATTCAGTTCCTTAAGGTGCTGCTTTTCTTTTTTTACTTCATTATCTATGTTTTCAATGCCAAAGATGTAGTGTTTTCCATCGGCTGCCTTTCGCACCGTCATCCTTACATAATGCGTCTTTTTGAATGCCATAATGCGGTATTCGGTGCTGCAGCTTTTCTTGTCTTTGAGGGTAGAGATTATATGGTCCCTGTCTATAAATGCAAGCACAATGTCCTGGTCGCTTTTATAGACAATCTTTGAAATGTCATTTTTGGCGTCTGCAAAAAAATCATCACCGGATTTCTGCATGTCCAGCCGGCCGTAAATGTTTCTGCATTCGTAGCTGATGTAACTGGAATCTTCTGCATTGACATAATAGATTACGTCGTAGTTGACGGCAAGAAGTTCTGCAATCTGGCTAAAGGTAATATGCTTCTTCTGTTTTTCTAGTAGCATATTATTAGCGATAATTTCATCATCTATATTCTTTCCATACAGAATAAAGTCCATGCCGTTATTGGTTTTCATCACCGTGAACTGAAAGTACCTTGGATGCCCGCCAACCATTATCCTGTATTTGTATGAATATGACTTTTTGTTCACAAGGTTATTTAGCACGGCCTCTTTGCTGTGCATGCTCTTTGCAAATTCCCTGTCGTCGGGATGCACATATTTGTCAATGTTTGCCTGGACTTCGGCATAAAAATCCCGGCTTTTTATGGGAACATTCATGGAGTCGTATTCCTGGTTTGTAGAAAATTCCAGGTATTCCCCTGTCTCTATATTGATGTAGTACAAGGCCTCGTAATCTTCTGCCAGACTTGTTGCAATGTGGTCATAGATTTCTTTTTCCTTCATTTCACTGGCTTCAACAAAGGAATGAATTACACAGATTCCTATTAAAAGCCCCATGGCATAGAAAGGATAGTTTGAGTTGAGTATCTGCAGCACAAGGAATATGTTCATTACAAGGCAGGTTGTACCGACCGCTATGTGCCGCACTCTGTTACCACCGCTTGATTTGCATGCTATATAGAACATATATATTGTAGTCAGCATATATAGTGTCAGCTGAAGGATAAAAGATGTATGCCTTCCCGGCCCCGTTATGTATTCATGTTCTGCATTAAAATAAAAAATCAAGGGGTGAAAGGGGTTGAGTATAAGGTGTATAAGTCCAATCGCGAATAGAATCCATTGCACTTTGATAAAGATTTTGCTTAGCCGCCCCTTTTTGTTCAGATAGGCAACAATATAGCGTATCCACGTAACTATGGTCAGGAACAAAAATGCAAAGTAGAGGGTGCAGTCCCAATACAAGAAAGCTAATACAGTGTCGTTGCTGCGGTAGTCGAACAAAAGCCCCCATATTATATCCGTAATGAAGTAGCAGTTTGCCGCCGTAAGAAAATGGCTGTAGCGGATGGCCGTAAGCTGTTCGGATTCCTTATCTTTGGAATAGATTTTGAAATGCCTAAGAGCCTCGTGGTT
>JAILHV010000132.1 GCA_024695625.1 Treponema sp. | reverse complement strand
AAATACGACATAATAGTTGCAAGCCATTCGCTTAACGAGCTTTGGAAAGACAAGGCGGATTCTTTGCAAAAAAAAGAAGGGCTTCTTCTTGAACTTTCCTCTTTGCTGAATGAGGGAGGAATATTGCTTTTGTGCGAACCTGCCCTTTTAAAAACAAGCCGCACTCTTATAGGTCTGCGCGATTTTCTTGTAAAAAGCAATTTGACCCTTTTGGCACCCTGTCCCTGCACTTCTTTTCAAACTGAATGCCCTGCTCTAAAGGCCGGGGAAAACCAAACCTGCCATGCAGAAATTCAATGGAAGCCTGTGGAACCAGTTGCAACTCTTGCACGTCTTGCTAAATTGGACAGGACTTCCGTAAAGATGACTTTCTTTGCATTCAAAAAAAATGTAGAAGGACTTTGTAAAGAAACACACACTTTGCAGGCAGATTTGCCAAATGAATATTGCGTGGTTTCCGACCCCATGCTTAACAAATCCGGCCGGGTAAGACTTCTCTTGTGCGACGGAAGCAGACGCATTGCCTTTTCTGCAAAGAAGGACGACGGCCATGCAAAAGAGATTGGCTTCTTTGACTTGTCCCGCTACGACAAGATTACCCTGGAAGAAGCTGAACTTCGCGGAACAGAAGATGCCCCTGCTTACGGTGTTATGGATGCAACAAAGATCTTAGGATTAAACAAGCAGGCACGGCAGGGATTGTAGGGGCGGCGTAGCCGTTGCTACTGGGGCTGGTCCCTGAGCACAGTCGAAGGGCCGGTCCCAGTAGCAATGGAGCGCGGTTAGCGCGGAACCCCGGAAAGCCCTTAGCAAAAAAAACCGCCGCAAAAAAATAAATAAAAATTAAGAAGCGCTTTCCTGTAAAGTTTGCTCGGTATCTGTTTCCTGCACGGCACCCATGTTGCGGTATTTTAAAGGCGTCATCTTTCGGTACTTCTTAAAGATTTTTATAAAGTAGCTAAAATCGTTAAAGCCACAGTCCAGCGCAATGGAATTTAGCTTGTCGGAAGATTCCCTTAGCCTTGAACAAGCCCTGTTTATGCGGAACCAGTTAAGGTATTCCACCGGGGAACGGCCTGTAATGTCTTTAAAGACGCGGCAAAAATATTTTGGCGAAAGGTTTGCCTGTTCTGCCATTTCGTCAAGGGAAAGGTCCTTGTTGTAATTGTTGCGGATGTAATTTATGACGCTTTCCATCTGCTCGGACTGGCGCTTCTTTAAATTTGAAATTACGTTCTTTGTGGTAAAGAGGTGCTGCTTTTTGTATTGGCCAAGCAAAAGCAAAAGGTAGCCGGAAGCCAAAAGTTCCGTACCGTCGGGATTTACTTTTAGTACGTCAAAGAGTTTTTCTATGCAGGCATTCATTTCTGAATTTGAAGCGGGAATTACATTTTGCAGTTTTATCGTTCCGCTCAAAATGTCGCCAATAAAATTGTCGGGCAAGTAGGAATGCTGGCGGATTAAGTCTATGCTAAAGACAACCGATTCATACAGGGCATTGCCTTTTTTTGCTCCGTCTCCGTGCAGGATGTTGCCGGGAATAAAGCAGGAGTCTCCCTTTTGCAAGATGTGTTCCGCCCCTTCTACAAAGAAAGTGTATTCGCCGGAAATTATATGGACAAGCTCAAAGTCGGAATGCCAGTGGATGGGCAAGTCGTAATGAGGGTCAACGGTATTGTTAAGGTAATATTTTAGCGGAAACAAGTCGGTTCCGCGCTTTACGGTTTCTTCTTTGCTTTCACCGAACTTTTTCTGCGGATAGGCTGAATATTCGTTTATTAATACTTTCTTCATATTTTACAAGAATTATATCATGCGGATTTTTAGAATGCAATACTAAAGTTATATATAAAGACAATTTTGTCGCTTTTCAGATTGAATTTTTGATAATATAATCATATTATGATTGAAAAATATTCCTTTGGACAAAACATAGAGACGGATGCAGTAGTAAACAAGATGACTTCCCTGCCTTGCGAGCAATTTAGCCTGGGAAGGGTAAAAAGCGGCTGGCCCTTTGAATGGGAATACGAACTTGAAAAAGACGCAGTTGTCTTTGGACTTGGGGAAAACATGCGCGGCATGAACAAGCGCGGCTTTTCTTACACAAGTTTCTGCTCAGATGTTCCCAATCAGGATGAATCAACACATTCAATGTATGGAGCCCACAATTTTCTTATTGTGTTCAGCAGGATAAAAACATTCGGTCTTTTTTTTGACACCGCTTCTGAAATTACCTTTGACATTGACTGGACAAAGAGCGGAGTGATGAATGTTAGCACCAAGGACACAGGGCTTGACCTTTATGTAATTTATGCCAACGATGACAGAAAGGAATCTTTGCTTGACGACATAACAAGGCAGTTCAGGATTCTTATTGGGCAGAGCTACATTCCGCCAAAGTGGGCATTCGGCTTCCAGCAAAGCCGCTGGGGCTACAAGACAGAAGAAGACGTTCTTGAGGTTGCAAAAAGGCACAGGGATGCTTCCCTTCCTTTGGACATGATTTGCCTTGACATTGACTACATGCAGGACTACAAGGATTTTACCGTTGATAAAAAAAAGTTCCCGGACTTAAAAAAACTTTCTGCTGATTTGAAGAAAGAAGGAATCCGCCTTGTGCCTATTATTGATGCCGGCGTAAAAGTTCAGAAAGGATATGGGGTTTACGAAGAGGGAATCAAAAACGATTACTTCTGCAAAAGAGAGGACGGTTCTGTCTTTACCGCAGGAGTTTGGCCCGGAGCTTCCCACTTTACCGACTTTTGCAAAAAGGAAGCAAGCGACTGGTTTGGCTCAAAATACAAAGTTCTTACGGACATGGGAATTGAAGGCTTTTGGAACGACATGAATGAACCTGCTATGTTCTATTCGACGGAAAGCCTAAAAAATGCCTTTGACAAGATAGAGGAATACAGCGGAAAAGATTTGGACATAAATTCATTCTTCGAATTTAAAGATTCAAGCTGTTCAACTTTTAACAGGCGAGATGATTATGAGCGCTTCTACCACCAAGTAACTGACTCTTCTGGCGAGACAAAAAAAATGCGCCATGACAAAATCCACAACATTTACGGCTCTTTTATGACTCGGGCTGCGGCTCTGGGGCTAAAAAAAGCTTGTCCCCAAAAGCGCTTCCTCTTGTACAGCCGCGCATCCTGCATAGGTTCCCACCGCTACGGAGGCATTTGGACTGGAGACAACAAGTCCCTCTGGTGCGACCTGCTGCAGGAAATAAAAATGCTTCCCGGTCTTAACATGGCAGGTTTTTTGTACAGCGGGGCAGACATAGGCGGTTTTGGTTGCGACACAAGCCGTGACCTTCTTTTGCGCTGGCTTGCCTTGGGCTGCTTTACCCCACTTATGAGGAACCACTGTGCTTTGGGCGGCAGGCAACAGGAGGCCTACCGGTTTGAAGACGTGGAAGACTTCAAGAGTGTCATGGATTTGCGCTATGCCCTTGTACCCTATATCTACAGTGAATTTGTAAAGGCTGCCCTTACAGGCGGAATGTATATTAAGCCACTGGCATTTGAATGGCCGGAAGACGACAGGGCAATAAACTGCGAAGACCAGCTTCTTGTTGGCGAAGGCATAATGATTGCCCCTGTTTACACGCAGAACGCAAGGGGACGCTATGTTTACCTTCCAGAAGACATGACTATGGTAACTTGGTGCGGCGGAAAGTTTGAGCAAACGCTTCTTGCAAAAGGCGACCACTTTATAAACGTGCCTGTGGAAAAGGTCGTATTCTTTGTTCGCTCAAAAAAGCTTGTGCCACTTTGCAAACCTGCACCATGTACGGAAAAGCTTGACACAAAAAAATTTACCTTTGCGGGCAACGGAACTTGCTACGAGCTTTATGATGATGATGGATTGTCTTTGGACATAGACTTGAAAAAGGGAACAAGGAGTCTGACCCCTGGACTTTAACAAAATAGCGGTGCAAAAAAGCTAGTGGTCATTCTTCCTGAAGAAGAATCTCTGCCAGCTGAACCGTCTTTGAATCAACCTTGTTTGAGCAAAGTATAATTTGCAGAGCCTCACGACCCAAGCCCTGGGCAATAATGCTTTTTGCGGCAGCAATCTTTTCTTGGCAAACAGATTCTTCATAGGTTTCTTTTGCGCTCATAAGCTGCCTTATGTAGGCTTCATCGCTATCCGGGTCAGAAAAATCCTTGTAGTATTCAACAAAGACTTTGAATCCCACTGTGTTAAGTTCGTCCAATAGTTTTTTTGAAAAGGGCATGTCCAGTTCTGGGGCTGGCTGGAATTCCATTTCGTCTTCCATATCAAGGATTGACTCAAATTCATCTTCGGGCGCAGAAAAATCAATTATCTTTGGCATGAACATTCCCCCTCAACAAAAACTTTGGCTTTTATTTTCCTACGCAGAAATGGGAAAAAATTGAACCAAGCACATCATCTGGCGTAACTTCCCCGGTAACTTCACCAAGAGAATCAAGGCTGTCTTCCAAGTCCTGGACAACCGCATCCATTGAATACCCTTCTTTTGCAACGGCAAGCGAATGTTCCACCCGTTCAAGGGCTTCCGCAACAGACTCCTTCTGGCGTTCGCTGCCAAGGCCTGCCTGCATTCCGCTGTCTTTTCCGGCAAGGTTCACAAGTATTTCTTTTACGGCAGAAACAAGGTCTGCTATTCCGCTTCCTTTTTTTGCAGAGACACAAACGGCTTTCTGCCAAAGTGCAGTGCTTTCACCGGGAAGGGGATTGGCAGGCAAAGGCATTGAACCTTCGCAGTCGCACTTGTTCCAAACCAAAATGACGGGTCTTCCCTTGCGGCTCTTTATAAAGTCAATGTCTTCTTTTTTAAATTCCTTGGTGGAATCCGCAAGGTATAAGATTACGTCTGCCTCGCTGGACAAGTCTTTTGTTAGCTCGACACCTGCCGCTTCAATTTTGTCTTCCGTATTGCGAAGTCCCGCTGTGTCAAAAAGACGTGCGGGGATTCCTTCAAAGTCCACCCAGCTTTCAAGCCAGTCACGGGTTGTTCCTTCTATGTCGCTTACGATTGCCCTGTCTTCTTTTAGCAGGGAATTAAAGAGGCTTGATTTTCCGGCATTGGTTTTTCCGCACAAGACAAGCCTTGCACCGTCCTGATAAAGCTTTTCGCTTTTCCAAGAGTCCGACAGTGTGCGAAGTCTTTTTACGGCTTCCAGCAAATTTGTTTCGTCAAAAGTATCGGATATGTTTTCTTCGTCTTCCGGGTATTCAATCTGAACTTCTATGGAAGCCAGAGTGTCTACAATCAGCTTTTTGATTGAATCTATTTCTGCAAAGAGGTTTCCTGCAAGGCGGCCAGCAGCCCTCCCGCGGGAAGTGTCAGTTTTGCTGTCTATGATTTCCCTTACAGCTTCTGCCTTTGTTAAATCGGTCTTGCCGTTTATGTAGGCACGAAAAGTGAATTCGCCACGCTCTGCCTGACGGAATCCGTTCTTTAAAAGCAGTGAAAGTACAGCCTTTACAACAGAAACTCCGCCGTGGCAGTAGACTTCCACCATGTCTTCGCCTGTAAAAGATTTTGGGGACTTGTAAACGCCCAGCATCACCTCGTCTATCTTGGAAGAGCCGTCAAGAAGCCAGCCATAGACAAGGGAATTTGGAGATGAAGCAAGCAGGGCATTGGGACGGGAAAATATTTTTGCCACAAGCTGAATGCAGCCTTTCCCGCTTGTGCGCACAATGCCGATTGCTCCTGGGGAAAGCGGTGTTGCAATTGCCGCAATAGCTTCCTCGGGGGTATAACCCAAGTTTGTCACTAATAGTTTCCTTTATGAACTGAATCGGATGAAGAGTTGCTGTAGCGACCCTGTTCCCATTCCTGATTCAAAACAGTATCCAAAATGGATATTATCTTTTCGTCATGTTCCTTGCCGTAAGCGGGGGCTTTCTTTTTGTTAAGCTTTGCGGAAGGTTCCTCTGCTTTTGCGGGCTTGTCCTGCTCTTTTTGCTCAGACTTAACTTCTGTCTTTTCGCCCTGAACCTCTTGTTCTGCTTCCTTTTCTGCCTTTATTCCGGCCGTGCTGAATGCTGGGGTTGCCTGATGAACAGTTGCTTCGCTTGACTTCCAAGGTGAATCATCATCACCCGGATCAGGGAAGATGTCCTGGTAGCGTCCGCTGTTGTTCCAGTACATGTAGCCGCGGTCCAAACCGTCGCGTGTGCCAAAAACCTCGCGCTTAACGTAGTTTGCATCGTAATACTTGTAGTCATAGCGCACGCCAAGGTAGAATGCCTGAACCCAAGGCCTTACGATTATTTTGTTGCGGCCAATTACAGTATTTCTGTAGCTGCCGTAGAAATATATTCTGTAGGGGCGCTCCGTAACAGGTGCGTATTCCATAAAGTTCTGCTCAAAGTGTGACGGATAGAACATTGGGCAGATTACGTCAACATAGTCGCTCATAAGCTCTACGTCCTGTCCTGTTCTTGTACTTGAGCGGTACCAGCCGTTTGCACCGTAAATGTCTATTCCTATTGGAGCGTTTATGTTTTCGCGGGCATAGCGGAGGAATGAAACGAGGGCGCTTTCCTTGTCCATTCCTGCATCCTTCCAGCGGTAGCTTGCCTGGCGCAAGTTCAAACCGTCGGTTGGGAAGCGGATGTAGTCAAACTGAATCTCGTCAAATCCGCGCTCAATAAGTTCCTTTGCAATCTGAACGTTGTATTCCCATACATCTTCTGAATAGGGGTCGCACCAGTTTTCGCCGTAGTAAAGGGTTCTGCTTCCGGTAACGTTGCCGTCTGCATCCTTAACTTCCTCCGTGCCCCTTGTTCCAATCCATGGAGCTCCTGTGCTGGCGTTCCAGACAGCGTACTGCTTTTTTCCGTAGAGGGAAAGGTTCCTGTCCTTAAAGACAACGACGCGGGCTACAAGATACACATTGTCCTTTTTGAATTCAGGAACAAATTCATCAAAATTAATCTTGTACTGGCTAACTGGATCTTTTGCCTTTACGTTTGGATTCTTTGGGTCAAAGTGAATCATTCCAGAGTCGTCTTTCATTTCTACGACAAGGCAATTCAACTTATTCTTTTTGATAAGGTCCCTGTAGCGGTTGATTCCCTGAAGGTTTCTAACCGAATATGCAGAGCAGTATACAGCTTTTTTATTGTCCGCAATTCTTGAATAGGGGCTGCGGCATGTGTCAGGCTTTAAAAGCCAGAGTTCGTTAAACTGGAGAGCAGAAACTCCTGTGTAGTCTTCCGGAATATATGCAGTGTTTATATTTGCACCGGCTGCGTAAAGCAGGTTCCTCCAGGATTTTGTCTGGTCTGCTGAATCCAAGGCTTCGTTTGTGCCAAGAGAAATCTTTCCGAATTTTCCAACGCCTACGTAAAAGAGACCGTCCTTGGCCTGGCAAAGACTGTCGATTGTAGCGGCTTTTTCCGTACCGGAATAGACTTTTACAGCCTTGCGGGCTTTCCAGTCAAAGCGGTAGATGTTGGGCAAGAAGCTCTGGGCACAATAAATGTCTGCATAGACTTTGCCGTCTTTTGTTTTGCACAATACAGGAACAATGTCACTAACTTCGTCCGGGGTTGATGTTGGCAAGGCTACAAAACCAGCAGAAACATCTGTCCACACCGGGTTCTTTACATCTGCGCGGTAGTAGCTGAATCCGTAGATTGAATGTGACATGAAAACAACGAGTTCAGTTCCTGTAACAGAGCCGTCTTTTGCATAGACAGGCATGTGGCAGGCCGCTACAGCTTTTACGCCGGCAGTGTATTTGCTGGTGGAAGATATGGACTTCCATGTCTGACCGCCATCCCTTGTAAGGTAGACGTTATCTTTTGTGGCGGTAACAAGAATGTTGGGGTCAAAGGGGTCTGCGCTAAGGTCTTTTAAGAGGGCAGGCTGCTTGTAAAGAGACTTTGTCTTTCCGTCGTATTTTTTTAGCGTAAGGAAGGGCAAGCCATTGTTGCATTCGGCAAAGTCTAGCAAATTTATTGAAGAAATTATTCCCTTTGAAGTGACGAAATACCATTTGTCCTGAAGGTTTCCGTCTTGGTCGGTAACATCAGTGTGGACTATCTGGGTAACATTTCCGCCCGTCCAAACAGCATTGCTTGCTCCCCTGGAAGAAACTTTGTAGATGCCTGTGTCCGTACCGACAAGCAGGTTTTTGGAAGTAGAAACAACTTCTTCCTTGGATTTTATCTTTGCAAGTTCAGATGCTTCTGGAATTTTATATAGATAATTGCCCTGGGCAATACAGATATTTGCACTTAGAATTAAGCCGATTTTAATGAATATTTTACGCATAATCTTCTTATCGGTATAAATATTTATACAGTTTAGAGATTTCAAAGAGGCATAAAGCAGGAACTCGAAAGTAAGTTTTGGGTGTGGCTCCCAGTCAAATCCGTCTGAAAGCCCGCGGTGTCGCGGAATAGGAAATTAAACTCGCTACGCGGCTTGAAGCTACGCTGCCGGGTACGTTCCGCTCCAATGCGAGTTTTCAGTCGTCTTTGACTTCCGCCGCACCCAAAACTTACTTCCGGTTTACTTCTGGTTTCTCTGTATAAGAAAATTAGGAAAAAATATGAGATTGATTTATTAAACTTTGTGTGGCATAATTGAGAAAAAAGGAGGCATCTCTATGGCTGACATCTCAAAAAGAATTTCACGTAAATCTATAAAGGCAAAGAAAAAGTATGCCATTAAGACTATAAAAAGACAGGCTAAGGAAAAAATTCACGACATAAAGATTCAGTATGCGGCAAATCCGGAAAGGCAGCAGGAAAAAGATTCCGAAAAGCAGCACAAAAGAACGCTCAGGATTCAGCGTCGCAACGCCCGTCTTGCATATTACGCAAAACAACCAAGGCCTTTTACAGTTGGAGAGGAAATTTCCAATTCAATAATCCACGGAATTGCGGCTGGTCTTAGCATAGCAGCTATAGTGCTTCTTGCGGTTAGGGCATATTTTTACGCCCCGGAAGGAATGGACAGATCTTCTTGCGTGGCAAGCTTTGTGATTTTTGGCTCAATGCTTTTTATAACATACACAATGTCTACGCTCTACCATGCGCTTACACCTTATGGGGCAAGGAAAGTCTTTTCTATTTTGGACCACGATGCAATTTATCTTATGCTGGCGGGTACATACACACCTTTCCTGCTTCTGGGTACAAAGAGCCATACCGGCATGCTGATTGCCACAATATGGGCTGTTACGGCAGTCCTTATTGCTCTTTATTCCGTATTTGGCTCCAAGCTTAGGACTTTTTCTTTCTTTACATACTTCTTGATTGGATGGATTTTAGTTGCGGCGGTGCTTTGCGGACAGATAGAGGTTACGCAAAGAAGCCAGAACTTTATGCTCGCAGGTGCGATTGTTTATTCCCTTGGCTGCGGCTTCTTTATCCTGCGGAAATTCAAGTGGACGCATTCAATGTTCCACCTCTTTTCGCTTGCGGCAAGCGTGTTGCACTTCTTTAGCGTGTACTTCCTTGTCTAAATTTTTACTATAGAAGAATTTTCCAAGACCGAGGCGTTCTTGCTGAAGTAGATGTAGTGGGCGTGTTTTTGGCTTAGTTCTTCCATGAATGTGGCTGCATCTGCTTCTTCTGGGATTGCAAAGCCAATAACGCTTTTGCAGTCCTTTATGCGACGGGCGCAGTGCTTGCAACTGGCGGTAAAGTTGTCTTTTTGGGCAGCGGTAAGGCCAGATTTTCCGGCTTCTGGAACTATGATTGCAAAGCGGTTTTCTTCATCCAGCACTTTTAGATAGTCCCTAAGGTTTGCCAAAAGCTCTTCGTTGTAGCTTGTTTCGTCAAGGCCTATCTCTTCCCAGGAAATGCTAACAAGCAGCGGACTTTTGTTGTCTGTCGGCAGCTGTGAAGATGCAGTAAGGTCTTTTGCGCTAAGAAGACTGCAATTTTCTGTGGAAACGGCAGTACCGTCTATGGCAAAGAGGCTGTTGTCTTTACTTGTAAAAAGCGGTTCAAGTTTCATGTCAAAGATTATACACTTTTGCAGAGAAAAAAAAAGCCCCCGCAGAAATCAAGTGCAAACCTTAATGAAAAGTAGTAAATGCAAATGTTAACATGAAAGCACTTCCATTCCAGTGCTTTCTTAACATATTTTTTTACATTACAATTATTGGAAAATACACTTGGTTTCTACAACCCTTGGAGAAAATATAAGAGACAAAAAAAACTCCCCTGTTGCCAAGGGAGTCTTGCTATAGAAGCGTATAGAATATAATTCTATTCTGTTAAAATCTTAACAACTTCTGCCTTGTCCTGAGTGTTCAGAATCTGGGCACGTTTGTCGGCAGACTTAAACAAAAGGCTTACTTCTGCCAAGAACTGAAGGTGGGGACCTGTCTTGTTTACCGGAGACAAAGTCATGATAAAGATACGGCATGGCTCCTGATCCAAGCTGTCAAAGTCAACAGCCTTGTCAGAAACACCAATACAGGCAACCAAATCAGATACTGTATCCGTCTTTCCGTGCGGAATTGCAATTCCATGCTTCATGCCTGTGGACATCTTGCGCTCGCGATCCAAAACGCACTCTTTGGCAGCAGCCTTATCTGTTACTTTGCCTGCTTTTACAAGAATCTCCAGCAGTTCATCAATGATTTCTTCTTTAGTAGTTCCCTTCAAGTGGAGCTCTACGGTTTCTGGTGTTAATACAGTTCTTAAGTCCATACTTTCAGTTTAGGATTAGTCGCTTAATTTGTCAAGGAAAAAAATCTAAAACGATGTAAAAATTTATATAAATATTTCCGCAAATTATTGCACTATTTTCCCATATTCTCCTTTTTGTTCTGTTAAATGATATATTTTTCAGAACATTATGATACAAATCGCGCGTTTTGTAGACAGTTTGCACACTTAGCAAGCGTCTGCAAAGCAATTCAAGACCTTAGAAAAGAACTTTTTCGTTTGTGATAAAGTTTTTTTTAAGGGAATCAGCTTAAAAATTACTTTTCCTTATGCCTTTTATCAAGCTCGTTGTACACGTCTTTCCAGGAAACACCTTCTTTGTACATAAGGACGCTTACAAAATAAAGCAGGTCTGCGGCTTCCCAAACAACTTCGTCCTTGCCTTCTGCTTCGGTAAGTTCTTCCGCTTCTTCCATAACCTTTTCGCGAACACGCTTGTCGTTAAGGGTTGCGGTATAGCTTCCGGGCTTGGGGTTTGCAAAGCGGTCAGCAATGGTTGCGTAAAGCCTCTCCATGTTGCTCTTTGCATCCGGTTCAGAAGTAAAGCAGGTCCAGCTTCCTGTGTGGCAGGCTCCTCCGTGGGGAATTACAGTTGCAAGAACAGTATCGCGGTCGCAGTCTGCGCGGAGCTTAACAAGCTGCAAGAAGTGTCCGCTTGTTTCTCCCTTTGTCCAAAGAGCCTTGCGTGTTCTGCTAAAGAAGGTAAGTTTTCCGTCTTTGAATGTGCGCTCAAAGGCATCTTTGTTGGCATAGCCCATCATAAGCACTTCGCCAGCCTCGCTTTGGGCAATAAGGGGAATCATTCCGTCTGTTTTTTTCCAGTCAAGGCATTCTATAAAGCTGTCTTTTAGAGAGACAACGCCAGTGTACAAGGCCATTCCAAGCTGAACGTCGCAGCCCATGCGCTCAAGTTCCACAACCTGCTCTAGGGAATTGACCCCGCCTGCTGCAACGACACGGCACTTTACCGCATTGCGGAGCTCTTTTACCATGCCCATGTCCGTACCCTGCATGCAGCCTTCCTTTTCTACGCAGGTAAACAAAAGCTCACTGGCATACTTTTCTGCCTCACGGGCGCCTTCAATAAGCGAAATGTTTGCGGTCTCCGTCCAGCCTTTTACGGCAATCTTTCCGTTTATTGCGTCAACAGAAATGATTATGCGCTGCCTGCCGATTGCCTTAACAAGTTCGTCAAGGAAAGCCGTGTTAAGGATTGGCTCTCCGTCTTTGCGGGAAGCATTCCAGGCTGCAGAACCGATTATTACTTTTTCTGCACCAAGAGAAATAAGCTGGCGTGCCTTTTTAACGTCACGGATTCCGCCGCCCACACGAACGTTTCCACGGCGCAAAAGAGACTTTAAAAGCTCCGTATTTTTTGTATTGCCTTTTTCGTCCGTATTGCGCAAAGCTGCGTCCAAGTCAATAATTGCAACTTCGCCGTATTTGTTGAATTCATCAATGAGAGCGTCTGAATCATCACGCTGCAAAACCAAATCTTTGCCGTTTTTTAACTGGACAACATGCCCGTCTTTTAAATCAATAGAAGAAATTACCATAGGGCTAATATAGCATTATTTGTGTTAATAGTTAAGACCTTTTTGAATTTTTGATTTTTTTGGACGACCCTCTGTTTGCTCTACCATTCATTGTAATCCTAGAACAAACCGCTGGTTGTGTTACGGGCTTTTCGGGGTTACGCGGGTCCCTACCCGCTCCATTGCCGGCATTTAAAAAAGCTAAGGGGCATAAGCACCTTCTTGTCTTTAAAAAAACACTCAACGTGAGCAAAAAGACAAGGCCGGCAACTTACGCCCCTACAATCCCGCGTAGGAATTTATTTGCTACTATTCCTCACCGCGAAGGATTTTGCGCACAAGGATGCCGCTTTTGGAAAGGTCTTCTTCCTTCCAGCCGCCTTTTGCGTTGCGGTCTTTGTTCATCTTGAGCACGCCGGAGTCTTCGCCTTTGTTGTTGACCGACCAGTTTACCCAAGAAATTTTCTTCTTTGCCATAAAACGGGTCCATTCAAGGGTTTCCTTTTCAAAAACGCCGCCGTCGCCAGAAGCCTGGGTTGTTCCCCACTCGGTTACAAAAACAGGAAGTCCCTGCTTTAAAGCCTTAGAAACAACATTGCGCCCATCCTGACCGGTTGTTCCCGCGTAGAAGTGGTAGGTGTACATCAGGTTCTTTTGCCCGGTGATGGGATTTTTTGCCGCGCTAAGAAGGTCGCTGCTCCAGATTGGGGTTCCTACAATAATCAGGTTGTCGCAGTATTTTCTGATTACAGGAATAATCCGTTCTGCAAAGGGCTTTATGTTGCCGTCCCAGGTAACGTCTTCTCCGTTTGGTTCGTTGCAGATTTCGTAGATGATGTTGGGGCAGTCCGCGTATGTGCTTGCAATCATGTCAAAAAAATCTGCCGCAGCGTCCACGTTTACAAGCGGATCGTTGTCAGAAAGAATGTGCCAGTCCACAATAACGTAAATGCCAAGCTGCTTAGCCGCTTCGATTGAATCTATAACTTTGGAGACTACGCTCTTGTTGCCAAGGTAGCCGCCACGAGTGTACATTGCAGCACGCCAAATGTCGCAGTTCCAGTCGTCGCGCAGCCACTTGATTACGTCGTAGTTTGCAAACTTGCCGTACCAATGCAAACCGTGGGAACTCATTCCGCAAAGCTGCACGGGCTTTCCATCCTGTCCGCAAAGCTGGGTTCCCTGCACGTTAAGCGCACCATAGCGTTCAAGCGGAGTCTTTCCGTCGCCAAAGATTTTTCTCTTGCCGCCGCCACAGGAAGCAAACAAAGTCATAAAAAGCATAAATGCTATCGTCTTAAAAAATATCTTCTTCATACCGCCAATTATAGCATAGAAAATGCAAATTGAAAGGTAAAATTTTGAATTTCGCGCGTAAAAATAGTTCACAAATTTTATTCGAATATTAAAAAAAATTAATTAGTTCATTCAACTCTGACTGCATGAAAGTACCAGTTTGTTTTTACAATTAACAGTTCGTCCTTATTTAACTGAATAATGCTATCTCCGATTATTATTTGATTTTCATATTTAAAATAATCTTCTATATCTAGTGAGTACCTATTAAACTTTTCTTCATTAATGCCAAATTCTTTAAAACTACCGTGCCAATAATGCTTATCATAAAAATAATCGGTAACATTTGTAATATATTTTCTAATATTACTCGAATATTTAAAAATAGTTTCATTTAATTCAAATTCATTTGGACGGTATGCTATTACTTTTCCAATGTAAGATTCTGCTTCTTCTTTTGCCATATCCCCAATAACTAAAAAATCTTCACTAACGATAAAGGCTTTGTCTATTTTCCATTTTCCGTAACAATCAGAAAAGTTTAACTCCTGTGCATGTAAAACAATAAGAGAAAAAAATATAAATGCTAAAAAAAGAATATTTTTTTCATAATCAACTCCTTATTTTTTATAAGAACATTTGGATTTCATCTGTCCGCTCCCCCGATAAATACCTATTTTGCGTCAGAATGGCATGTGTTTTTACACTCTGCAAAAACACCACGTGTTGAACGCAGAAAAATACAAATCGCAAATAAAACTTGTCACCGTCATAATATTTCATAAACGAATTTAAAGTTTACAAATAGTAACACATAAAATAATGTAAAAATGAAAATAAAAGCTAACAAAAATTTTTTTTCGTGTTGTTTCTTTCCAAATAAATTACCTATTAATGATAACACAAAAGAAACTAAGCCAATAATTACAACACATTTAGTATTATATTTTATTAAAAAATCCTTGTGCAAAACAATCTGAACAATCAATAAAACATCAATCAAAGAAAAGAAGATAATCCCCGGTATCAATCTCGGATTAAAATTATTGTTTTCAATATTCATAATACTTCTCCTAGACTATCATATCTCAGTCATTTGCTTCGCGGAAAACTTAAATAGAAAAAAACTTTGTCAATGTAATCAGGAAAATCATCCTCCAATACTTTGACAATAACTTTTACATGTTCCCCATAAAAACTTTCTGGAAAATAAAAAGTTTCATAATCATCACCATTCAAATAAATTGCATTTTCTCCCAATCTTGCAATAAAAGAAAACTCAGCCCCATCAGATTTTACCAGGCGCACAAGAAAACTGCCCCTATAATTTTGCAATGGTTGATCTTTATAGTCATACATCATCCCAAATTCAAATCTTCTGTAATTTGTTTTTATTAACTTCTTGCTCTTATTTATATCCAGTGGCAGGTCTGCATAAAATACAATTTCATCTTTTATTTCCGTAACTTCTGACATTCCGTATATCCAACCGTTACTTAATACATTTTTGCGCCATTCCCCCAGGCGTAAAGCTGCCACAAAGCCACAAGGCAAAAGCATAAAGGCAAGCATAAAAATTATTTTATTTTTCATTTATTCCAAATTCCTTAATCAATTAAAAATTCAATTTTTCCGCAAGCCGTTTGCTTACCCTCCAACTTTATTCCGCGTTCATTTAACTTTTTGCTATAATCAGAAAAATGGCCGCGATAACAAAATGGTTCTGGGCTACAAAAAATATAAAAATGCTTCTCTTTTGACTGCCCCATTAAAGTTTTTGAAACACTTCCGCTTGTTTCATCAAATTCAACTTTATAATAGTCATCAAAACCTTCTTTCAGTTCAACATTTAGCTTTATTTCATCAGAAGGATTTATCTCATATAAAAAACCTGACGGATATATTGTCGTGTCATCTTTTACGTCTCCAGAGTCAGGGTTTGTTGAAAAATAAAAGTCCTTTATCATCCGACCATCATCTCTGTAGGCAATTCTGCAAAAGGGATGCTCCATATCAATTGTATTAAAATAGTAAGTGGTCTGGCTGTTGTTTTTTATTACTACATCAAGACTTCCCAAATTACTATCGTGCACGCGCTCTTTATTTATTCGGCATGAATAAAAACTTACCATTAAAATTACAAGCAACAACAGAACCGTTATTTTCTTTTCTTTCATTTATTCCCAATTCCTTTCTGATTTATTTTATATTACAGCATCATCAGAAATCTATATTGCTCTTTAACATTTTTAAAAACCATTTTCTGTAATCCTGGAAATGTAAAGTAACTTGTACATGATATAAATAATATCCTTCAATATCACTATAGAAAAATAAATTTATTTGTTCTATTTCTTCAGATATATAGTGAGACTCCGAAGCAGTTTTTGAACCATACGAAATATTTCCCATATCTTTGTCATAAACAAATCTAAAAATATAGCGATTATAAATATCTATAAAATTCATTGAACCATCTATATCATCTTTTTTTGACAAATAAACCGCAATAGATCTTATATCTTTTGGAACTGAATCATCTATTTTATATTCACGGATTTTCATTTTATTTGGTTTTAATTCACTTAATAAATTATACATTTCCAAATCAATCTTGTTGGAATTATACAAATCATCGATTGTTAAGGTATTTCCACAACTAATAACAAAAATACAGCTAAATACCATAAAAATCGTATAAAAAAATATTACAATTTGTTTTTTCATCAAAAAACTCCTGTGGCAAAGTATTAGGTCAATATATAAGCCTCAGTCATGGATTTTCCAGTTCCCATCCTCCCATAAAGGTATAACACACCCCACAAAAAAAGCAATGTCTTGGAAATTTCGCGCCCCCTCCACCCACACACACGGAAAAGCAAAAAACGCAGCCCTCCCAAGGCAAAACCGCCGTCCAAAGCAGTAAAAAACACGATAGTACTAGAAAATTTCTTAAAAAAGGTGTATAATTTTTTGAAAAATGAACATTCAACAATTTATGCCGGTAGATATACATGATTTTACTCAGCTGCGGAACAAAAATCTAATTTTTGCGGACAAATCGGAATGTATCTTTAGCCTTGCCCGCCAGGAACAGTTTGTTTTCCTTGCCCGCCCGCCAATGTTCGGCAAATCGCTGCTTGTTTCATTCTTAAAGAATTATTTTGAAGGCCGCCGAGAGCTGTTTTTGGGTCTAAAAATAGCAAGCCTTGAAGATGCGGCAAAAAATCCATGGACGGTATACCCGGTCCTTTCTTTTAACTTTACAAAATTCCGCACTGCAGAAGGAAACGCGGGAGCAAGCCAGTCAAAAACGACAATTCTCTCTGCGAAGGATGAATTCCTAAGGCAGCTAAGGGTGCAGGGAGAAAAGCTCAACTTTAAGGTGGAAGCAGAGGACCCTTCGCTTGCGCTAACATCCGCACTAAAACAAGTCTGTGCCGAATCCCAAAAGCCAGCCGTAATTCTATTTGATGACTTTTTGGCACCAGCATTTGAAAACCATTCATCTTCGGGTCCAGCTTTTTCCGAGCAGAACAAGGACAACCTCGATTTTCTAAAGTCACTTACCCTTACCGTAAAATCGGCAGGCCCCAACCTCCGCTTTGCATTTTTTACGGACAGCGCAAACCTTTCCTACACGGATTCCTTCGTCTACAAAGATATCAGCCTTTCTCCCATGTACAAGGACATCTGCGGCTTTACCCATGCTGACCTGACACGCTACTTTGCCCACGAAATTGCAATGGTTGCCGCAACAACAGCCGTGGCTCCGCAAACAGTCTTGAACCATCTGCTCAACAACTACGGCGGCTACAGATTCTCCCCGGCTTCAAAAAGTAGCCTCTACAACCCCTACGACTTAATACGCTTATTTGGCGAATACAAATGGAACCACTACTGGGCAAGTGCAGTTCATAAAAGGGCAGCAAACCCGGAAGTTGTAAAAGACAACATATCGCTTATCAAAAAAATCCCCATGATGGAATTTTCCAGAAAGGACTTCCTTTCTTTTCGCATCGGAAATGCAAACCTTCTTCCCTTCCTTTATTCAACAGGAATTATTTCCATAAAAGAATACAATGCCGCATCGGAAAAATACCGGCTTGACTTCCCCAACCAGGAGACACGGGACTTCTTTACTCGTATTGTTTTTTTGGCAAATAAATGACGATAAAAAATCTGGGTAAGAAATTTTCATTCAATAACCTCAGCATAAAGCAAAAAATGCTTGCCCTTTACTTTTTGGCCTTCATTCTGCCTCTCGTAATAATAACGATAAGCCTGACAAAATGGATTAACAAGACAATCAAGGAAAGACAGTTTGCGCTGGCAAAGACTTCGCTTGAACAGACATCAAGCCTTCTTACTTCCATACTCACCAACTGCGAGCAGCTAGGCGATACCCTCTTTTCCACCAGGGCAGTGCAAAAGGCACTTGAATACCAGTTCACGTCGGAGCAGGAAGTTTACAAGTATTATTCAAGCCTTTCCTTCCTGCCAGACTTTTCCCGCTCCAACCCCGACGTTTTGAATTTTATCTACTACACGGAAAACCAGACTATAATCGAAAACGCCTATTTTACGCGGACCAACGACGAAATAAAAAACAAAAATTGGTACAAGGCAGCTGTGGCCGCTTCCGGAAGACCTATCTGGGTCATAAAAAATTCGGAGACGCTTGACTCGCAGACTCTGGCCCTCGTCCGTGCACTCTTTAACAGAACCACAGGAACCCTTACCGGAGTGCTTGCCCTTCACTTGGACAACAGAAAAATTGAACAGCTGGTCAATGCCCACAAGGACCAGACAATAGTTCTTGTGGACGGAAAAGTTGCATTTTCTTCAAGACCGTTTGCATTCAGGGAAAAGCTTTCTCTAAGCACAGGCCTTAACATTGGCGAATTCAAGTCGGACAACATACTATGGGGAAAAGACCGCTCTCTTACCATGCTTTACGGGCTTTACCACGAGTACGGAAACTCCATAACGCTTGCGCAGATAATTCCACGGAAGGACCTTGAGTCCGCAACAAATTTCGTGGTACTTCTCTGCACACTTCTTATGGCGGGCGGTTCCATACTTTCCCTTTCCCTGCTGCAAATATTCGCAAACTATATGGCAAAGCGTGTGAGCTACCTCCAGATGCAGATAAACCGCGTAGTACAGAACAACTTTGAACTGGGCCCCAGGCTTTCGGGTTCAGACGAATTTGCGGAAATCTACGATGCGCTAATGACCACGTCAAACAACATCAAGACCCTTATCGATGAAGTGTACCGCCACAAAATCCAGAGGGAACAGCTCCTTGCAAGGCAGAATGACATCCGCTTTAAGATGCTTTCCAACCAGATAAACCCCCACTTCCTCTTTAACTCCCTGGAAACAATCAGGATGCAGGCCATTGAAGACGACAACAAGGAAGTTGCAAAGACAATCAAGCTGCTTGCAAAAATCCTGCGCCACAACCTTTCCGTCTCCAACAACCCGGTTTCCCTAAAGGCAGAAATTGAGGCGGTGGACAACTACCTTGCCATACAGCACCTCCGCTTTGCAGACAGGGTAAAATACAGCATAGACATTCACACGGACATAAGCGATGCGGTAATCCTTCCCCTGCTCATACAGCCCCTTGTGGAAAATTCATTCTCCCACGGGCTCCAAGACAGAAAAATTGGCGGTTTAATAGAAATCTCCATCGACACCTGCAACGATGGAAAAGTATTCCAAATTTCCATAAAAGACAACGGCTGCGGAATAACAAAGGAAGAACTTGCAAAGCTAAAGTCAAGGCTGGCAACCGGAACTGTAGAAAACTTCAGTTCATCAATCGGAATGGTAAACGTAAACCAAAGAATCAAACTCTTCTACGGGCAGGACTACGGTTTGGAAATAGAGAGCGAAATTGAAAAGGGAACTTTGGTAACAATAAAAATCCCTGCTGAATTCAATTCTGACGGAGGCAAAAATGTCTGAACGGCTAATAAAAGTCCTTATTGTTGACGACGAGGCTATTGTCCGCAACGGGCTAAAGAAAATAATCAACTGGGAAAAAATCGGCTGCACAATCTGCGGAGAAGCCTCCAACGGAAAAGAAGCCCTGGACAAAATAAATGAACTCTTTCCTTCCATAGTATTGCTGGACGTGACCATGCCGGTGATGAGCGGAATAGAAGTCCTTGCCGAAGTTCACAACAACCCAAAGAACTATCCCGGCAACCCCCAGTTCATAATCCTTTCCGGCTACAGCGATTTTGACTATGCCCACAAAGCCATCAACTACGGAGCAAAGG
The DNA here is from genome assembly GCA_024695625.1 of Treponema sp. Lineage (GTDB taxonomy): Bacteria > Spirochaetota > Spirochaetia > Treponematales > Treponemataceae > Treponema_D. The sequence continues at coordinate 6,555 of JAILHV010000132.1, read as the reverse complement.
GCTACTTGGTAAAACCTGTGGACGAAGACATTCTGGAAGAAAAAATAATCGCACTTGCAAACGAAGTCCGTCTTGAATCAGAGACAAACACCCTGCGCACAAAATCCAACAAGGAAAACCTTGCAAAAAAATTCTCCCAGATGTTCCTCTTTGGCGCAGTAGACGATGCCTTTAACCCGGAGGAAGATTCCAACGACACCTTCCGCGTGGCATTCATATCGCCCGTACTCTGTGGCTGCGAAGGCCAGCTTCAGTCGCTAAAGTTTGCCATAGAACATTCATTCAAGTTCTGCAAATTCATCTACTTTTCCATGGAAGCAGAAATGATTCTTGTGCTAAAGAACGAGGAAGATTTTTCCGTTGAGCACAACTTCAATGCCCTCTGCAAGGCTCTGCAAAAAAAAGGCTCAATTGCCGCAATAGGAAAATCCGGCAAAGGGCTGCAGGGTGCGCTGGACAGCTACAACCAGGCAAAGAAGCTTTACAGCCGGCTCTTCTTCTTTGAAAACATTCCCTTCATCACAGAACAAAACATAGACCCACAGACTATGCCCCTGCAAAAGCAAAGCCCGGCGGAAGAGTTAAGCTTATTCGACAGCATAGGCAACCTGGTAAAGTATATAGAAATCTACGACCTTGAAAACATAGGCAAGATAATCCAGGAACAGAGGGAAGCCCTAAAAAAAAGCATGAAGACCGCAGACCAGGTAAAAAAAATCTGCATGGCCTTTATCGTGGAACTCAGCAACCAGATACGCACAAAGCACCCCGAAAAGGAACTCACCGCAGTTTCCGCAATGGACCTTGTAAACCTAATCTATTCGCAGAACTACTTTGACGAAATGATACGCATCGTAAGCGACTACACCAACGGACTTGCAGAAGCCTTCACCTCAAATTCCTCAAACTCCACAATCCTCAAAGTAATCCAATACGTCAAGAGCAACTACAACTCCGACCTTAAACTGGAAATGCTTGGCAACCTCTTCAACTGCAACAGTGCCTACCTGGGCAAAAAATTCCGCGAATACACGGGCGTCCCCTTCAACACCTACATGGACATCATCCGCATAGAAAAAGCAAAAAACATGATTGCCACCACCGACCTAAAAATTTACGAAATCTCAAAACTCGTGGGCTACAGCAACACCGACTACTTCTACCTAAAATTCAAAAAGCACACAAACATGACCCCAAAAGAATTCAAGGCATCCCAGGCAAAGACTCAGGGTTAGCATAAGGAGGGGGAAGTCTCCCCCTGCGCCCGCACTTCGTTGCGTGCTACCCCCTCTGCGGGCTCAAACGCCGCCCGCAACGCCTGCTAATTTCTATACAGATGGTTGCATCTTAAACTGCGAGTTTTCGCAGAAAACTCGGTAGCAAGCGCAGCTTGCGAACAACGCCCCAATATTGGTATGTGTTAGCAATAAAATGCGCGAGTTAAAAAGTAACTCGGAGAGCAAGCGCAGCCTGCGACCACCGCCCCCGACTAACGAAGACCGTCACCCTGAACTTGATTCAGGGTCTGTCCACCCCCAATCTTCATCTTTCACAGATTCCGGGTCGGCCCCGGAATGACGCATGGTTCCCTGCTCAAATAGTCGTAGGAAGAACGTTCAGTATGTCCAAAGAATTTTCGCTGAAGGCTGCTTCGTAAGCCTTGCCCTTGTAAGTAACACAGACGCTTTCTGCATGGCGGCTTGCTGGCACGGCCGTTAAATCCGCAGACTTGAGGTTTCCGTCCTTCCATTCAATGTTCAGCGTAAGGTTGCCCTTTACCCTTACCCCTTCCAAGCGTCCGTTCTTCCATGCAGAAGAAAGGCCGGGCAAGAGTTCTATCTGCAGAACTCCATCCTTATATTCGCTCTGAACAACACCGCTGTTCATTTGGTATAGGCATTTGCCCGCAAAGAACAAGGGGGAAAATTCTTTTTCAAAAACAGCCGGAAATTCCTTTGACTTTTTTTGCTTGGAAGCCTTTGCTCCGTCATCAGTTGGCAAAGCAGAAAGAGAGTCACGCAAGGCCTTCCACTTTCCCGCATCAGATTTTTTTTCTTCAAGCTTAAGGTAAGTGCAGCAGCTTATTGCGCAGTCAAAGAGTTTTGCAATAAGATTTTTTTCTTCATCAGAAAGGACAAAATCCCTGCTCAAAAAATCAGCAAAAAATTCACAGGCAGACTTTATTACATAAAAATTCTTGCGCAGGAATTTTGCATCCAGAGTGCGCTCGTAGCAATCCCTTATAAAGGTGGCAATTTTTATTCCGCCGAGAGGCACTATGCTTTCCTTCTTGCCGTCTGCCAAAGGTGCGCTGTCTCCCCACAAGTCCGTGCTGTCAAAAGCGGCAAAACCTTCCATGCCAAACATTACGCGGGCTGTCTTTTTCCCGTTCTTGTAGATTCTCTTTAGCAAAGCAGATGGTAGCTCCTGACCCATTGCAAAGTTCAAGGAATCAAGGGAAACCCCGGCCTTTCCCTGTTCAGAATCAAAGCTATTATTCCAAAGTCCCCAGTAGCCCGGCCCTGGAACCTCATTCTTTTTTAAAGAAGAAACATGCAGGTAGCGGCACCAGTTCCAGAACAATTCATTTGCAAAAGAAGATTTTTCCTTGCTCTTGGATAAAATATCTTCTATAAATACACTGCTTTCTTCCGCAGAATCAAGGGTAAGTTTTTCCTGGTTGAAAAGCTCTGAAAATTCAGAAACGTGTTCTTTGTAGGAATCTGAATATTCGCAGGATGATGCAAAGCAAAGTTTTTTTAGTGCAAAATCAGAAGACCAAGTTGCAAGCGAATTCTGGGAAGAATGTACGTTGCCCTTTTTCATATTGTAGCTGCCCTTGCGCCAGGCAGACTGTACGTCTATATAAATAACAACTTCATCAGCAGAATCTACGATTAGGTTTGCGCCAGAAGTCTTTACCCTTCCGCCGGAACAAACTGCGGTTGCCATAAGCGTAAAAGGAATTCCGTGCGTGTCCTGAAGGGCTATTGTATCGTCTGCCAGGGCAATTGCCTTGCTAACAAAATTTCCCCGGTCAAAGCTGGCCCTAAGGTGGATGCTCTTTGGCGTGGATGCCCCAATGTGAATTATAACCACGTCCTGGGTCTGGCTTACAAAGACATCGCGGTAATACTCAATGCTGCTGCCCCTTCTTCCGCTGCTAAAAATTGCGGTGCTTGGCAGGGGGCTTTCCGAAGTAAAAGTCGTGTTTGCAACCCCGGTCTCAAAATCCAGGGAACGCTTGTAGCCGGAACATTCGCTGTAGGGAACTGCACCTTCCGCAAGAAAAAAATCTATGTGCAGCTCTCCTGCCGTCTGGTACATTGCGTGGTTCTTTACGATTGGGTTAAAACAGCTGTGAATCAAATCCTGAACTTCTGCATTGCGCCCTTCTTTTACAAAGGCATTTATTTTTTGCAGGGACTTTCGGCAGCTGGGATTGTTGCGGTCAATAAATGAGGACGACCAAATAGACTCTTCATTAAGTTGAATTACTTCGTGCGCGGGATTGCCCCAGACCATTGCTCCAAGCCTTCCGTTTCCTACAGGAAAAGCCTGTTCCCAATTCTGTGCGGGAGATTTACTGCAGATTGTTTTCATTGATATCCTCTGGAACGTTTTCTATAGTTGAATTCATTCTATCATAAAAGCAAAAATATTCCCACTAAAAAAAATGCCGGCACGCCCACCCATGACCGCACCGGCTAAAGATAAATATTTGATAAGGAGATTATTTAGTTTAGCATATATAAATGCATTTGTGAATATAATTCAGATACAAAAATTCAAAAACTTTAGCAAAATCGATATAATTTTTTGTAATATTTAGGAAATGGACTGGCGGTAGCGCTCATACAGAAGGACTCCGGCTGCCACGGACACATTAAGGCTGTCTATTTTTCCGCAAGTTGGTATGGAAACAACGGAGTCGCATTGTTCGCCCAAGAGACGGCTTATTCCGCTGCCCTCGCTGCCCATCACAAAGCAGGTTCTTTTTGCAAAGGCAATGTCCTGCAAAGGCTCTCCGCCAGCATCAGCCCCGTAAATCCAAAAGCCGGCTTCTTTTAGCTGCTCAGTGGCCCTTACCAGGTTGGAAACAACGGCCGTGTTTACCCATGCGCTTGCACCCGCGCTTGAACGTGCCACAATCTCGTTGTTCTGAACGTCATTCATTCCCCTGCGTTCGGGAAGAATCAGAAGGGAGGCGCCAAACTGGTCGCAGGAACGCAATATTGCTCCAACATTGTGGGGGTCTGTTACGCTGTCAAGGATTACGACGGTTGCAGATTCTGGAACGGAAGAAAGCCACTGGTCAAGCTGAACCAAATTGCTAGCCTTGGCCTTTTCGCCCTGAACGCTAAGCACAATGCCACGGTGATCTTGGGCCAATTGCGGAAGGCTTTGAACCATTGCGTCAAGTTCATCTTCCGAAACCTGACTGCATGGAATTTGAACTTCTTTTGCCAAAGAGAGGATTTTCTTAATTCTGGGTCCGGCCTTGCTGTAAAAGAGGGAGGGCTGGCCACCGCTCTTTTCCTGAGCATAGCGGCGAACCCTTTCTTCTACGGCATGAAAGCCTGTGTATATGTTAGACATTAGTTTTTAGAAAATTGCTATGCATTTTTTCCGCCATCGGGAGTTGCTCCCGCTGGTCGCAACATTTTACAAAATTGCTGCTCCAAAAATGCTATGCATTTTTTCCGCAGCAATTTTTATATTTCTTTCCGCTACCGCAGGGGCAGGGTTCGTTTCTGCCGATTTTGCGGCCTTCACGGACAACTGTTGTTGGGCGGAGGAGGCCTTCGCTGTAGAGCCACTTGCCGTCTATCTTTCTAAAGCCTGCAACTTCGTGGTGAACGTCGCGGATACCCTTCTGTGTATAGATGGCTTCAAATTCTACTACGCCTTCTGTATCATCCGCACCGCCTTTTTCTGTGCGAAGAATCTTAAGACCGTGCCAAGTACTCTTGTTGCTCCAGTCTTCCGTAGCCTTGCGGTCTATCTCCGCAATCTTTTCTCCGCGTTCAACCGTATTAACAATAAAGTCAATGTTATGTACAACATATGCTGAATAGCGGGCCCTCATCAACTCTTCTGCAGTAGCCGCTTCTTTTGTTCCGTTAAGGATACCTTCACAACACTCTGAATATTTCTTTCCACTGCAGCATGGGCAGGGATCAGATGATTTTACTTCTTTTACTTCTGTTTCACTCATAATGCGCCATTCTAGCAAATCAGGCAATAAAATTCAATCGGACGGATTAAAAAGTCTTAGAAATAAGTTTTACTCTCTTCCACCAACAAAGCCTACCCCCGATTGGAAGGGCGGCGGCAGCCGTTCCGACCGAAGAGAGGAATGGAGCGCGGTAGCGCGGAACCCTGGAAAGCGGGTTAGCAGATAAAAGCTGGTCCAAGAAAAAAAAGAAAAATATTTTTTCATTCCCGTGCATTGGGAATGGATGTGTTTTATATTGTATAACGTAAGAGAGAGTGTCAACATTTGCGGGAGATGCACTCTTATATATAGCAGACAGGGAGGTTCATATGGGTATGTACGAGATTGTTCAGAAGCATTTGAAGGGTGTGCTTGGCGAGGTTACGGAGAGCGAGCGCGAGGTTCTTGTTATGCGTTTTGGTCTTGACGGGAATGGCAGCCACACGATGGATGAAGTGGGGACGCGGTTTGGGCTTTCGCATGAGGAAATCCGCAAGATTGAAGAAAAGGCTCTGGGACTTACAAGCATTGGCAACTTGGAGGTTCTGCAAAGGAACTTAAAGACTGTGCTTGATGCGCTTGAACCGATTGAGCAAGAAGTTCTTGTTATGCGCTTTGGGCTTGACGGAAATGGCTGTCATAAGGCAGAGGATGTGGCAGATGTTCTTGGGCTTTCCCGCAAAGAAGTGCGCATTATGGAAGTAAAGGCTCTTAGGCTGCTTAGGGAAAATAGGCAGTAGCTTTATGGCCTAGTTGATAACCTGGGGTATTTTAAGGAGGTGCAATCATGCTTGACGACATTATGATAGCCATCGGTGTATTTGTTGTAGTGCCCATAATTTGCGGCTTGTTCGCAAAATTTATTATGTGGTTAATAGCAGAAGACAATTTACGTGCAGCAAAAGCGCGCGACATGCTTTTGGAGGAGTCAGTATGTATAGAGAAGAAAAGATCGTAATCAAAAACGAGACATTCACAGACATTGCCATAAAAGAGCTTGCAGACGTTAAGGCCCGCCTTTTGATATACAAGTTCTACCACATGGAAAACAAGGCCCACAAATTGCCGGCATTCCAGCAGCTTGACCACTGCTACAGCCAGATGAATGACTACGACAAGATGCGTGTGGACAGCCGTGCAGCGGATTTGTTTGGAAAGTACATGCAGAAGCCAGATGGTTTTATGCCTTATGCAGTTCTTAAGCGCAGGTACTTTAAGTATTGGCTAATGCTGTTTATATCATTTTTACTCACTGCTTATCTATTCGTATTTTTTGAAGGCACTCAAAGCATCTACAATATTGTCGTTGAGCTTGCTGAACAACCTGAAGACAAGCC
>JAILHV010000103.1 GCA_024695625.1 Treponema sp. | reverse complement strand
AGCCTTTAAGCCAAACACAAAGCTTGTTTTTGGAGAGACGATTGCAAACCCTGCCCTTGGCGTTTTTGATTTTGAAAAATGGGCCAAGGCTGCCCACTCAAAAAACGTACCGCTGATTGTGGACAATACTTTTGCAACTCCAGTTCTTTGCCGTCCATTTGAATGGGGCTGCGACATTGTTACCCATTCGACTACAAAATACATGGACGGTCATGCGGTTCAGGGTGGCGGTGCAATTGTTGACTCGGGCAACTTTGACTGGGTTGCTGCAAACAAGAAGACAGGCTTTTTTGCGGATATTGTTGAGCCTGATCCAAGCTACCACGGTCTTAACTACATAGAGTCTTTTGGTAAGGCCGCTTACATTGTAAAGGCGCGCACCCAGCTGATGAGGGACTTTGGCTGCTACCCTGCGGCACACAGCGCATGGCTTTTGAATCTTGGCCTTGAGACCCTTCCCGTAAGAATGCCACAATACTGTGCCAATGCCCTTGCCGTTGCAAAGCATTTTAAGGCTTCACCAAAGATTGCATCCGTTCAGTATCCGGGACTTGAGGGCGACAAGTATTATGGGCTTGCAAAGAAGTATCTTCCGCTTGGAGCTAGCGGTGTTGTTACCATTAGCATAAAGGGTGGGCGTGATGCTGCAATGCGTTTTATGGATGCGCTAAAACTTGCTTCGGACGAGGTTCATGTTGCAGACATTCGCACTTGTGTTCTTCATCCGGCTAGTGCAACCCACCGCCAGCTTACGGACGAGCAGCTTGTTGCGGCTGGAATTGACGGCGGCATGGTGCGCTTTAGCTGCGGTCTGGAAAATATTGAAGATATTATAGAAGATATTGACCGCGGTTTGGCAGCGATTTAAAAGAACCTACGCCGCCATGGAGCCCCGTTAGTCCCGGCCGTAAGGGCGGGATGACCGTTAGGGAAGGGCGGATTTCGCAACGAGCATGAACATGCGAAGTTTCAAGCGAGGGTGGTGGCGCATAGGCATGGTAGCCGATTATAGCCAATGAATGCATGGACGAACTAAAAAAAGCACCGTCCAAAAAAATAAAAAAAGCCTGTCGGGAATGAAGATAGCTTCTGTTTCCTGACAGGCCTTTTTGTTTTTAGCTGAGTACTGCTTTAATAGGCACTACTTTAAGTTGATGATTGACTTGTCGTAGTCTGTTGGCGGAACAAAGCCCATGAGAGTCATGAGGGTTGCAGGCCAAGAAGAAATGCCAAGTCCTTCGTTAAGGTGCTCGGTGTCGTATTCGCCCTTGTATTCGGGGTCGTAGATGATGCCAGGTACCGGGTTAAGGCTGTGGCTTGTCTTTGCCTTTGGTTCGCCGCTTGCGTCTTTTGCTACGGAGCCGTCCTTTTTGTGCTCGTACATGTCGTCGCTGTTGCCGTGGTCAGCTGTGATGCACATGATTCCGCCCGCTTCTTCGATTGCTGCCTTGAGCCTACCGAGCTGCAGGTCCATTCCTTCCATTGAGCATACAACGGCATTGAATACGCCTGTGTGGCCAACCATGTCTCCGTTGGGGTAGTTAAGGCGGATGTGGTCGTACTTGCCGCTCTTGATTGCATCGATTACCTTGTCGGTGATTTCTGCGCACTTCATCCAGGGGCGCTGTTCAAATGGAACTACGTCGCTTGGAACTTCCTCGTAAGTCTCCAGGTTCTTGTCAAATTCGCCGGGGCGGTTTCCGTTAAAGAAGTAGGTTACGTGGCCGTACTTCTGGGTTTCGGAAATAGCCATAAGGTGTACGCCGCTCTTTGTAAGGTATTCACCCATTGTGCGGTCAATGCTTGGCGGGTTAACAAGGTACTGGGCTGGCTTGTGGTTGTCGCCGTCGTATTCCATCATGCCTGCGTATTCTACTGCCGGAACGCGCTTTCTGTCGAACTTGTCAAAGGAAGAGTCTCCCTCGAATGCAGCGGAAATTTCAAGTGCGCGGTCGCCGCGGAAGTTAAAGTAGATTACGCTGTCGCCGTCTTGGATTGTTCCAACTGGCTTTCCGCCTTCTGCAATTACAAATTCGTGCATGTCCTGGTCAAGAACGTCCGGTGTTTCGCTGCGGTATGTCTTGATTGCCTCTGTTGCGCTTGCAAACTGGCGTCCTTCTCCAAGAACGTGGGCGTACCAGCCGCGCTGAACCATGCTCCAGTCTGCGTTGTAGCGGTCCATTGTCATGTACATGCGTCCGCCGCCCGATGCGATGCGGTAGTCTGCGTCCTTAAAAGATGCAAGGAATTCTTCGAGCGGAGTTATGTATTCGAGAGCGCTTGTCGGAGGAACGTCGCGTCCGTCCAAAAGTGCGTGTACGCGGATTTTCTTTATTCCTTCCTTGTTTGCCTGCTGAATCATCCCCTTTAGGTGGTCTATATGGCTGTGAACGTTGCCGTCAGAAACAAGGCCAATAAAGTGGAAAGTTGAATTCTTGTCCTTTACGTTCTTTACGAGTTTTTTCCAGGTTGCGCCTTCATACAAAGTGCCGCTTGTGATTGATTCTCCAACGAGTTTTGCTCCCTGTGCAAATACGCGTCCGCAGCCCATTGCATTGTGGCCAACTTCGCTGTTTCCCATGTCGTCGTCAGATGGAAGGCCTACAGCTGTTCCGTGGGCCTTGAGTTTTGTGTGGGGGCAGTTTGCCGTGAACCAGTCAAGGTATTTCATCTTGGAAGCTTTTACGGCGTCTCCTTCTTCGTACTTGCCGTAGCCTACGCCGTCCATAATAACAAGAACTACAGGGCCCCTGCGTCCCTTCCAGTTTGGATTTTTTGCAAGCGGATGCATAGTGTCCGCAACTTTTTCTGCCATTGGATAACTCCTTACACTAGATAATCAATAGAAGCATTATATTGAATTTTTTAACTCTGGGCAATGTGTGGGAAATTGAAAGTGAATAATTGAAAATGAATAATTGAAAGAGTCTTTTGGACGGTAGTTTTATAGGCTCTACCATCTTACTCTTTGGCTAATTCGACCGGACGTGCCTATGCGTCACCGCCCTTCCGCCCTTCGCCTATTCGGCTCATACCGCTGCGCGGTACTAACGGGGCTCCACGGCGGCGTAGGTTGCTTGGGACATCTACTTTTATTGACTGGTACAGTTTGTTTTGCAGCAGCTTTTGTCGTCAACTGACTTGAATCTCTTTTATTATTCTTCCCCCAACTCATCAGGTGAAATTGATTTTGTTACGCAGATTGAAGACCTTGTCGTTCCCATAGAAGTAAAGGCTAGCGAAAACTTGCAGGCAAAAAGTCTTAAGGCCTTTCATCAAAAGTGGCAGAACGTATTTTCCGTCCGTACATCCTTGGCTGATTTTAGGCGTGACGGCTGGCTAACGAACATTCCACTTTACGGAATCTACAATATAGAAAGGTGCAGGCTGCCACAGTAGTGCAGAATACTGTTAAACGTTACCCTGAACCAGTCTATACATTCTTTGCAGACTAGTTCAGGGGATTTTTTTTGGCTATTTTTTACAGCTTATTCGCTTTCCGTAACTGGAGTACGACTTGGATTGGGCGGGGTATCACCTCTGTATGTAAAGGTCACACTACCAATCGCTTTAGCATAGGGGTCATTTTGCATAAAGCCACCCCCTTCAATTATTGTAGCTGGCCGAAACCTTACTGACTCATCATTAAGCAGCCATTTGAAATGTATCAGTCCGTCATTTTCTATTCTGTATCTCTTTCCGTCTGGGATTACGCTTGGTACACCACCGGAAGGTAGAAGTTCATTTTCGTAGAAGAAGGCATATCCACAACCCCATTCTCCATCGGGAAAGAAGTAATAAAAAATAGCATCGGTATAGCTATAGTCACCTTCCGTATACGGTTCTGATACATAGTATCCTGGAGCCATCCCCCCCCATTCGTAGTTCTCATCGCCGTCACCACTGCTACCTCCACCTCCTCCGCAAGAGGTAAAGCAGAGTGTGAGCAGGATTGCAGACAGAACAATAAAGCCTTTGCGTACGTTCATTTTTTGCCCCCGCCGTTATTGCTTGAGCTAGGTTGGGACGGAGGGTTGTTGCCTCTGTTTCCGCCGCTTGGATTTCCGGATGTGGATGGCATTCTGCCACCTTCACCAATGTAAGGGTTTCCGGGTCTTACTGTTGTTTTTGCCATAAATCACTCCTATGCTTGATTTGATTAACCGAAGTCGAGCGCAGCAAGACTTCGGTTAATGGGATTAGTCAATCCCATTCCCTAAAGTATACTTTAGGGAAATTTTTTTCAGATATAACAGTGCCCTTGCAAGACAAAAGCATGCGTGCTAGAGTGGAATGGTGGAATACATGGCCCTTGCAGTTCTGGCGTTTTTTCTTGTGCTAATAGTTTTTTCTATAATACTCAATGTTCGCGACATGAAGTGGTTGGTTGACTTTACGGATGCCGATGCTAAGGAGAAGCTTTTGGCACTTAGGCTTGATGGCGCAGAGATAAGGCGCTACAGGAGACGGCGGGCACGATTTGGACGCTTTGGCAGTAGTGAAAGCCTTGCTGATTACGTTCAGATTCCGTTGGAGGCAAAGCTTCCGGTGAACCAGGGTGAATCTGGTGGTGGAAGTTCTGGCGCGGAGGGTAAGGCTCTTACTGCGGCAAAAACAGTGGTGGGCATTGCAAAGGGAACAGCCTTGCTTACTGACCAGAACGACCTTCTTCTTGTTTTTGGCAAAAAAGACGGAAAAGAACACAAAATCTATTCCTGCGACTTTACTCTGGAGCGATTTGAGCTTGCAAAGGAAGTCATTTCTGTGCTTGGTGGTTCGACATGACCGCTGGAAGCTGCGCTGCGGGGCACCAACCGTGGTTCGGCTTAGCAATCTAGGATAAGCCTACGCCGCCGTGGAGGGGCGACTTGCTTGCAAGTCGTTGCGCTAGCAATGGAGCCGAAAGGCGGAACCCCGGAAGGGCGGTGACGCGGGGCATGTTCGGTCGAGTTAGCCAAAAAATGAATGGTAGAGCCTAAAAAAGTACCGTCCAAAAGAAAAATCAAAAAAAATTGCGCAAACTTGTTAGTTTTTGAAAATTTAGGGCACATATATAAGTGATGGAAAATGAATTTTATGCAGCGCAAAAGACAAAGCCGGACATTCGCGAGCTTACGATAGAACGCGGTCTTGGCTACCCCAGCGACGAAGAGCTTCTTATGCTGATTCTTAACAAGGGTACCAGGGAGTGCCCGGTTGAACAGCTTGCCCACAAGGCTATGAAGGTTATAAACACTTGCAATTCCGAAGATTTGGTGGAACGCCTTACCCGCATAGACGGAATTGGATATGCTAAGGCTCTTGCTTTGGCGGCGGCGGTGGAGATTGGCAGAAGGCGAAACTGCTACCTAAAGAGTGTTATTACAAGCCCGCTGGACATTCTTCCCTATGTAAAGCATTTTTCCCTGGAGCAGAGGGAGCATTTTGTTAGCATTGCCCTAAACGGCAGCCGGGAAATAATAGAAGAGCACGTTGTTTCCGTTGGGACTTCCAAGCGGACAATGGTTCACCCAAGGGAAGTTTTTAATCATGCGGTAAGGGTGAACGCTTCCGGCATAATATGCTGCCACAACCATCCTTTTGGAAAGTGCCTGCCAAGCCGTGAAGACATGAACGTAACGTCTAGGTTGCTTATTGCAGGGGAGGTTCTGGGCATAACGGTTCTTGACCACATAATAATCACCCAGGACTCCTACTTTAGCTTTCTGGAGCACGGAATGCTAAAAAAATCAGTAGGCAAAGAAAGGAGCCCTGAGGAGTGGCAGATGCAAGAGGAGATTCCCGGTGATGGCCATCCGCAGAATGATCATTCGCCGAATGACCATCCGCTGGATGGGCATCCACAGGATGCGGCTATTTTTGAATGAAGTTTGCAATAAGCTTGTCTTCGTGGGCTACGTGGGAAAGAATCCAGTCGTAGAGGAATTTTACAAACTGCAGGGCATTGGTAAAGGTCATTTCGTCAAAGCCTTCAAAGTCTTTCTGAACCTTGCGGGTAAACTTGTCGTGTTCCTTTTTGTGCCTTGGGAGGTCGGGGTAGTTTGCCTCGGCCATGAGCTTTTCTTCCGTGCCAAAGTGTATTATTGCGTAGTCCACGCATTCGGCAAGTGCTGCCTTAACCGGGGGCTTCCATGCTCCTGATTCGGAAGGTGAGCCTCCCTGCATGAGTTTTTTGTATGTTTCGTTGCAGAGTTCTATAAGCCTCTTGTGCTGGGCGTCTATGCCGGGAATGCCGATGGCGTATTTGTTGTCCCATTTTACATAATCACGTACTTCGTAAGTACCAGCGCTTTCGTTGTTAGTTGCCATATTTTGTTCCTTTATATGTGTGAATCTATTTTGTGCTACGCGTCCAGAA